>JAFGKZ010000114.1 GCA_016928315.1 Calditrichaceae bacterium | reverse complement strand
ATTATATTGAATAAAATTATAAAAATAAATTATTTTTTGCTTGCAATATTAAAAAAAAATATTAGTAACTCAGATATTAGCGTAAAATTATAATTGTGGATAACCTGTGGAAAACTTATCATGTAACTATAATTTTCAACGTCCTTTGAATAAAAATTTTCTAAAAGTTTCAAATATCTCATATCAGATATGCATATAACTTATTGTATTATAAGTATTTATGTATGTTATCCCCGTGAAATCTCAAGTTTTACTCAAGATGTTATTTAATATAGTGCCCGTTCGTACTATCCGCTTGAATTGTGGATAAATCTAAAAACGATAGGTTTTGTAACTCCTTATTTTACAGTCGGTAATCCTATAATAAATTAATATTAGATAAATATTGAACATTTTTAAATCGGTTAAATAATAAATAAAATGTTTAAATATTAGAACAACGTTTTTGATTTTTCAGCAGCATCTTCAGCCATTTTTTCAGCCGCTTCCTTACCAAGATAACGGTCAATAATACCATGGCCTAAATAAATAAGAGGAGTAATTAATATGGCGATTAAAACCTTATAACTATAATTAGTTATGGCAAATCCTAAATATTGAGACAGATTAATTTTTCCAGGCAGGTAAAAAGCAATTCCTAAGATGACCACACTATCAATTAATTGTGACACAACTGTTGAACCCGTTGCCCGCATCCACAAATATTTTCCGCCGGTACGTCTGCGAAATATATGAAATACAACCACATCTACAATCTGGCTGACAATAAATGCCGTAATTGAACCAACAATAATCCACATCGATTGGCTCAGCACCTGCCGATAGGATTGATCGGAAACCGGTGAAATACCCTCGGCGGCTTTAGGTATCATAGTGACAAATAGAATTAGGAAAGTATAAATAATCATAATCACGCCGATGTTCGTAATACGGCGTACGCCCTGTTTCCCAAAATATTCGTTAATTAAATCGGTGGATAAAAAGACTATCGGCCAGGGCAATACCCCAACACTTAAAATAAACGGACCAATTTGAGTGGTAAACAAACCAAGATTTAATGTAAATTGGAAATCAGCTGAACCAAGCACTATAAGTTTGCCTCCAATAATTTCGGCAACAACGGCATTAGTAATAAAGAATGCGCCCAGAGTAAAAAATAACTTATCTTTTTTTGAAGAGAGCACGACTTTCCTTTTTCGCTGAACAAACGGAATATTAATTAAAAAATTCCTGTTGATTTAAAATTATACCTGGTTGTAATTTTATGTAAAGATAAAATTTTTTAAGTGAATAATGCAATCAAATAAAAATTTAGGAGGTATACTATGTTAGAAGTTGGAAGTATGGTTCCAAAATTATCTTTACCCGATCAAAACGGAAAGGTTCATAACATCGAAGCTTATAAAGGACAATGGATAATAATATATTTTTATCCAAAAGATCTGACTCCCGGTTGTACGACAGAAGCCTGTAATTTTCAGGAGACGCTGCCCGATTTTAATTCCATTGATGCGGTTATATTTGGCATCAGTAAGGATTCTGTTAATAAGCATAAAAAATTTGCTGATAAATACAATCTGCAATTTGGCCTGCTAAGCGATGAAAATGATACTGTTTGCGAACAATTCGGCATTTGGCAAAAGAAAAGTATGTATGGCAAAGAGTATATGGGTATTGTGCGAACAACCTTTTTGATAAATCCCGAGGGCAAGATTGCTAAGGTCTATCCAAAAGTAGATGTAAAAAAACATCACACAGAAATTTTAAATGATTTGAAAGAATTAAAATAGTCTTATATAAAACATTAAAATAGAATACCCCTTATCCCCCATCAAGGGTGATTGCAGGGGTGAATGTTTCTTTTTTAATGGAAAAATAATTATCAAAAATTCAGATTAGCCACTAAAACTTCAAAATCCGCGTAATGTTAAAACCCAGCCGCCATTCACCATCTTCCATATATAAATCAGCGCCAGCCAGATACTGCGATGGATTCATAGCGTAACTATTCCCAAGAAATAGTTTGAAAAAATGACCGCCTGTTTCAATTTCCACACCTATGGCAATTGGATTATATTTCTCCCGCCAGCCTGTTACTGTGGCATTAGTTTCAACAAAAAAGCTGAACATCGCAGACAGATAATATTGAATATATCCACCCATAGTAAAAGAATATTCGGGATCCTCACAGTAAATGTGACTGTTGTACAAATAAGATGGAACGATACCAATTCCAACTTTTTTAGCAATCATTGTGTTGAAGATAGCCTGGCCATAATACTGGAAGTTTTTCGTATCAGTCAATTCTCTTTCTTCATTAGTGACCTTCTCATACACTTCCGTATTCCAGGCGCCGCCCGCTCTTAAAGCCAATAAAACAGGAAAGGTTTCGTGGGCAAAATGAAATGCCTGGTACTTAATCCTGAAATCAATATTATCATTCTGGTTGCTCCGTCCTAAAGTTACCATCAGATCATTGGTGACAGCATAGGACAACGCCATCCGTATAGTTGCCGGACCGTCAATGCCAAAATAGGCTTTATCGGCATCCACTGTTTTATTGAATCGATGTGAGATTTCATATTCAAATTCATTACGCTGCAAGGTTTCTGCTGTTGGGAGATTTACTGCATTAATGGAGTGAAACAAATTCAAAACGGCAGGTTGGGCGTCTTCCTGTTTTTTCCAGTTGATTTCCTGAGCATTTATAAAAGTTAATGCGAAAATAAATAAGACTATTATAAAAAATTTCATGCTTCCTCCGGATTTTAAGAATGATTTAACCACTGAGATCACTGAGTAAAAATAATGAAAAAATTTCTTTAGAGGAAATTATATTACTGATAAATCTAAATCATTTCCCTGTGTTCTCTGTGGCAAGATGGTTTATTCATTTTTTTCAAATAATTGTACATAAAAATTTAAGTGTAATTCCATAGTTTCATCAATTTTATAAAACATAATTGAGGGAATCTCGATATCGAAATCTGTCAGTTTCACTTCGAACTGACATTGAATATTAATTTGTTTACCATCCCGTATCAATATCGCTTCCACATTTAACGGCTGTTCAACGCCATGTATAAAAATAACTCCATCCGTTGTCGCTTTAACTTGAGTTTCTGCAAGCGTATCAGACTTTATAATTTTACCTTTATAATAGGTGGCGGGATATTTATCCGTATGCAAATAATTTTCGCGCATGTGCCGGTTACGAAGTCCGATTCCCGTATCGAGACTGTTTAAATCAACTTCAAAATACAGCTGGCTTTTTTTTGTAAAATCTCCGTCCTTAAAATACAGGTAGCCGTCAATCTGGCCGGTAACGCCTTCAAAATCCTCAATAGGTGCATCGGAAATAAATTTGACTTCATTTTTAGCCGATTTATCCACATGGTACTCTTCCGCAAATATAAAGGTACAGAATATAAATAACACTGAAAGTATTCTTTTCATAACATCCCCCTAATTATTGGGCGCGCCTTTATCAATCCAGGCAGCAACGGAATCAATTAATCCCTGCTCAATTTTCCCGGTGGGCGGCATTACACTGTTGGGATTTGTGCTGTTCAATTTTTGATATAGTGTACTTAATGAGCTATTTCCAGGTACAATAAGATTTTTCGACATTAACTGCAAATAAGAAGTTGCTGAACTTAAATTTAAATTTCCGGTCGGGGCACTCCCGCTATGGCATGTTATGCAGCGTTCATTAAAAATGACGTCCTGAATAGCGCTGAATTGTGCCGGCATAATATATTCCACCTCCTCATCATCACATTCGGATGTGATCTGATCTTCGCAGGCAAATATAATAATAAACACTAACAAAATTGCAGTTATTTGTCTTATACGCATTTTTTTCTCTGTGGTAATGTGTATCTTATTGACAAAACTGTTTTCTAAATTGAAAAATTTCACTTATCTTTAACTTAAATGTTATCCTTAAAAAACATCAGAAATAATATCATCTTTGGTTTGATTGGTTTCTCGGCAACGGGCGTACAAATTGTCTTTCTTAGAGAATTCTTTGAAGTGTTTAATGGAAATGAATTATCACTGGGAATCGTCTTATCTGCCTGGCTATTTTGGACTGCCGTAGGCAGTTACATATTTGGCAAGTTAATTCCTAAAAAATTTGAATTGATCAAACTGGTTATATTTCTGCAAATCCTCATCGCAGTCGGAGCTCCGTCCACATTGATTGCTATTCAATTGATGTCGCCTTTTCTCAAATCGACGCCTGCTGAAATGCTGGGTTTACTGCCTATGATAATTTCCAGCTTTGTACTCTTACTATTTTTTGGTATTGTTTCAGGTGGATTATTCCCTACGGCCGTTTTACTGATAAAAGATCAAAAGCGGAGAACTAAAGCCATTGGCCAGGTATATTTAGTCGAAAGTATTGGGTCAGCATTTGTTGGTTTACTATTGAGTCTGGCGCTTATTAATTATTATAATAATCTAACTATTTGTATCATGGTTTCGATTGTTAATTGTGTTTGTGCCGTATTTTTAACTAGCAATCTTTCTGAAAAGAAATTTAATTTATCTATTTATTTACTAAGCTTCATTTGGATCATGGGGATATTATTATCTTATGAAATAATTCAATCCACGATTCAGACTTATATCTGGAAGAATTTCAGACTTGTAGCAAAAACCCAATCACATTTTGGTAAGTACAGTTTAATCCAAACCGGAAACAGTAAAACTCTTTACCTAAATGGGACAACTTTATTTACAATTCCTGATCAGGCCGGAGCAGAGGAATCGGTTCATTTTGCCATGTTACAGCATCCAATGCCAAAAGATATTTTATTAATTGGCGGTGGATTAAATGGTTCTATAGATGAAATCCTGAAACATCCTTCTGTGGAAAAAATTGATTATGTTGAAACCGATGCCCGGCTGGTTATTTTTTTTGAAGAACAATTCCCCCAGCATTGGCAGAAATTGATTGACGAATTCAGAATTAAAATTCATATTACAGACGCCCGGATCTATCTCAAACAGAATAAAAATAAATATGATGTTATTATTTTAAATCAACCTGATCCGCAAAACATCCAGCTCAATCGCTTTTTTACTGTGGAATTTTTCCGGATGGTTGCCGATCGGTTAAACCCATCCGGAATATTTTCATTACAAACAACAGGTTCTGAAAATTACATTAATAATGAACTCGCCGCTTATTTGGGATGTGTACACCACACATTAAGTGAGGCCTTTAAAGATGTGATTGTTTATCCGGGATATATCGTTCATTTTTTTGCAGGAAAAGACTCCCTGGTTCTGACTAATGATTATTATGTTCTGGTTCAGCGAATGAATGAACGCAATCTGAAAACACAATACCTCAGGGAATACTACCTGCCTTTCCGGCTGAGCCGGGAACGAATTGATTATATCAACGATATTATCCTGTCCCAATCGACAAATCGAATTAATTATGATTTTCATCCATCGGCATACTACTTTAATATGATTCTATGGTCGACTCAGTTTTCCCAGCAGTTTACAACCTTTGTAAAATGGATTGAAACCATCAACTGGAAAATCTTATCCGGTATCATTATAATTTTACTGATTATTTTTATTTCCTGTTTTTATAAATCAACTTTACAGTATCAAATAACAGGCGTTTTATCTGTATTTTGTCTTGGTTTTACCTCATTAAGCACTGAGATATTGATATTGCTCATTTTCCAGATACTGCACGGATATGTATATCATCAATTGGCCATACTCATTGCCGCATTTATGGCCGGAATCTCATTGGGAACCTATTTATCACTAAGATACAGCTCACCTAAATTAGTATTGACACTTAGACAATTACTTTTAACACATTTGGCGATCGCTGTATTTACAGGATTGATGCCTTTCTTTTTTAAAGGGCTTGATAATATACTGAATCCATATTTTCATAAGCTTGTTCTACCAATTGTCTTTGTA
Source organism: Calditrichaceae bacterium (assembly GCA_016928315.1). Classification (GTDB taxonomy): domain Bacteria; phylum Calditrichota; class Calditrichia; order Calditrichales; family Calditrichaceae; genus JAFGKZ01. Next base: position 8,323 of record JAFGKZ010000114.1, on the reverse strand, counting down.
TTTATAACTTTATTAGCGGGAGGCTTAGGCGGATATCAATTCCCCTTAGCAGGAGTGGTATATCACAATCAAACAAAAAACGATAATATGGGTATTTTGTATAGTCTGGATTTATGGGGAGCTATGACCGGTGCTTTATTGTTAAATTCTTTTGTAATCCCGCTTTTTGGTATTTATATCACAAGTTTTTTATTGGCAGGTTTTAATTTTTTTATTTTACTGTTGGTAGTAATAGTTCTAATCAAAAAAAATACTAATTTATAGAAATATAAAATTCACTAATGAAGCGACTCGATAGGCGTCTTTTATTTCAAGGCACGGCGACTGTAGTTCAATAGTCGTTTGATATAATGGAATCCAACGATATTCATAGTTTTCTTCATAATACAGATATAGACTAACATTGTCCCTGCTAGGGCGGATATGGCATAGGATAATCAGCAAAAATAATGTTCAGAAATGAAGATATAGAAAGGGTAAAAAAGATAATCAAAATCTATTTTAGCTGATATTATAATTAATCATTTTCTCCAAACACAAAAGCGATAAATCCAAATATATCCGTATCCCTATCCTTCCAGGCATCGGTTGGCAAGCCCGCTTTCCGGCAGGTTTGCTCGATAAATGTCTGACGGTCCCAGCTCTGCTCCACCGGCACCTGCGGTAATAACAGTCCGCTTCGGTTACCTTTCTTAACCAGCAATCCATGGATACCAACTTCTATTTCATTTAAGTCTAATATTTTCCTGAATGGCGAGAGAACAGATATTTCATACGTTAATGATTTGAGCTCCTCTTCAGTAACTGGCCGGAATCGCGGATCCTGTGTTGCAGCCTGAATAGCAGCATTTCGCACCGTTTCAATTAGTGGGGATATGGGCGAAGTGTATCCAATGCAGCCACGCAACTGGTGATTGATTTTCAGAGTTACAAAAGCTGCCCGATCCTGCAACAAATTTGTTTCATATGCTTTATCCAATTTAAGCACATCACCTTCCTTCACTCTTAATTCAACGGCCTCTTTGGCAATTTCCAATAATTGCCGCTGCTCTTTTTTTGATAGACTAAATGTCTCTTCATTTTTACCGGCTTTCTCATTTGATTTAATCAGAGCTATGGATGCATAGCCGACTACACGCGATTTATCACCGGCAGACACATCACCGGAATTAGCATATTTTAACAGCCGGGCTTCATTAGCTCCCATGGCTTCTGCTGCAATCATCGCACTGATAATCGGTCCGCCGCCGCAAGCTTCACATAAACCTGATTGCAGGTTACGGTGCAGATTAAAATAGTCCCATTCCAGAACGCTGTTTATAACTTTGGAATCCAATTGTTTAGCTTCATCATACTTGTGAAAATGAGAGAGATCTGAACTGGCTACTATTAATGTTTTATCATCCTTTATCAGATCTGCCAGAGCCAGGCCCAGTGCACGACAAGTTTCATATTCCTGATCACCCATAACGATGGGAACCAGACTAAATTCACCCACTGCAGACTGCAAAAATGGCAGCTGCACTTCCAAAGCATGTTCGCCTCTTCCCATACGCTTCGTTTCATGACCTTTGGATGAGAGCAGTAATAAGTTCTTTCCCCCGGATAATTGCTCTGCAAAATCTTTATCAACCGGAATTCTTCCAAGCGGTGTTTCATAAGCATCCCCATCATAAATGGAAACGCCGCGAAATGCTTCAACATGCGTCGGGGAAATAATAATCACCCGTTTAATATCTTTACCTCTTAAAAGCGCATAACCTTCTGCAGCCACATGAGCAGAATAGACATAACCGGCATGCGGTGAAATTATGGCCAACACCTGGCCCGAAATCGAATGTGATCCGGCATTTGCCAGAAACTGATCCACCATTGATTTTAATTCAGCGGGATCAGCCGGGTAAAAGCTGCCGGCAACCATCGCTTTATGTATTTTATCCTGATTATCTGCTGCAGCGCATTGCGTGCAAAAGACAGGGATAAATACCATCATTAAAAAATATTTCAACAGATATTTATTTAAACGCATAGAAAAAAGTCCTGTAAAAATTTACTCAAAAAAATTTGATTTAAATTTAACAAAATGATATCAAAAGAGTAAAAATAAATAATTTTTATCTATCATATTTATTCATGATTATTGTAAAACATATTATTGGGAAATACGTACAATTTAAAAGTCACTTATTAAAATAAGGATTAGTATGAATCAGACAGGGAAAAATAATCCGGATCCGAAAATTGGAAGAACCATCGTTGATGATTTCAAAAAAGGCAACCTTCGTAAAGGTATCCGGCGTGATTATAAAGATATGAAAGAATTTTTTATTAATGATGAACGAAAAAAACGCCTGCTTACAATGGGACGGTTTAAACGCTGGTTTTATATGTCATGGTGGCTGCTCAAAGGATTATTTTTTAACCTGACACCGATCAGACGCGTGTTGTTTGTTCTATCTTTAATTCTAATTTTGACCTCAAAACAAGTTGTAATTATCGGACAAGGACAAGCAGAAGTCAGTACGAATTTTAATTTATTAGGCGCTATTCTTTTAATCTTTATTATTATGCTGGAATTGAAGGATAAACTTTTAGCTAAAACCGAATTGAGCGAAGGACGCTCTATACAATCGGCGTTAATGCCTAATCAAAATCCGGCGATCCCCGGCTGGGATGTCTGGATGTACAGCCGTCCGGCAAATGATGTCGGGGGTGATCTGGTTGATTATCTTCCACTCGATTCCAACAAATACGGTCTCAGTCTTGCCGATGTTTCCGGGAAGGGATTAGGCGCCGCCCTATTTATGGCCAAATTGCAGGCAACGATCCGGGCGTTGGCGCCGGATTATACGTCATTGTCTCAATTTATCAGTAAACTTAACCAAATTTTTCATCGTGATACGATTGCCAATCGGTTTGCCTCGTTATTGTATTTGCAAATTGAAGCTAAAAATTCTGAAATAAAATATATTAATGCCGGACATTTTCCACCGCTGATTATTGAAGCTAACAAAATTAGAGAATTGTCCAAAGGGGATGTTGCTTTGGGGCTGTCACCAAGTTCATCATATAAAGAACAAAGTATCATTTTAAATGAAAATGAAATATTCTTTGTTTATTCAGATGGCTTGACAGAAGCAATGAGTGAATCTTCTGTTTTTTTTGGCGAGCAGCGACTTAAAGATCTGTTACTTCAGTTAAAGAAATATCCTGCTAATTATATCGGTGAGAATATATTAAAACAGGTGGATTATTTTATGGGCGAAAAAGACCCCACCGATGATTTATCGATGATTATTTTAAAGAAAAGGTAATTTAGTCTATTAAATCATCCATGCGTTTGTTGTCTTCGATGCCATTCTCATCATATTTGGAATAGGCGCTTCCGTATCCTTTATCCTGACGAACCTGATTCAATTTATTCTTTTTAAGATATAATTCTGCCAAGCTTTGCGGATCGAGTCCGACCAACTGGCATTTACTAACCCAAAAATGCAGCTCATCAATAAGTTCAACTCGGATATTTTCCCAATCGATGGTTTCCATATCCTTCCACCATTTCCATGGCAGGGAGTCTTCCAGTTCGATAGATTCATGAATCTGAGCGCGATTATAGTTAAGTATCCAGTTCACCCTACTTTTTATAGTTTCTTTATCCTGCCTGCTCTGATCGCACAATTCATCATAGTCTTTTCCATGACGTTCCTTGAGGATGCGCTTATTTAATTCATACTGCTTATCAAATATCGTTTTAAGTAAATCCATTCCATTGACTCCCTTTTGTTGAATAAAAGATTCTTCACCGATTTAAGACAGCTGTCCGGCCTGTCCGGTTATGCGCCAGCCAGATGAGCCGGGATTATAATGACTAATTTGTATTACTATCTAATTCCATTTTTTCATCAAAATTGGTTTTCACAAATAAATACTGAGTTCCTGAATCTCTTTTAATAAAAAAACTGACATAATCCGGTTTTTCATTTTCTATTTTTTGAAAGCATTCATTAACCGAATCAAGATTGCTGACTGATTTGTCGTTTATTTGTAATACTAAATCACCGACGGATAAACCGGCCACGTCTACCCAGCCTGCTCTTTCCACTTTAGATACCCAAACGCCTTCCATCTCCCAATCGAGCTGCTTGGCCAGAATAATATCCTGCGTGAGTTCTTTAACGCTTAATCCCAGTGTTTCATTGGACACCTCATCTGCCAGGTATTGGCTGATAGGCGTAGCGCCCAGCTCTACTTTGACATCGAATAATTTTGTATCACGGAATACTTTAAAAATAACATTGGAATCTTTCTGCTCGCGAATTAATTTACGAAATTCCTCAAGATCGCTGTCCTTCTCAGCAGCCACTTCTACATTATCTATCGCTGTAATAATATCACCTGCAAGTAATCCTGCATTTTCAGCCGGGGAATCGGTTATTATTGTATTAACCAGAACACCTTTCAAATCATCATTCTTATAGTAAGCGGCCATTTTGCGATCGAACGGCTGCATATAAATACCCAGCCATTTTTTACGAGCAGTATCTTTTTCTTTAAACACTGGCGGATCGTCGACCAGTTCGGAAAACATATCATATAATACGATTTCAACAGGTTGATTGAAGGCTAATTCAGGAACATCAAATGATATCTCAGGCATGCGCTTTTCAGAGTTTATAATCCCGACGGCATCGCCGTCCTCATTAAGAACCAGTCCGAAATGAGATAATGCTTTTATGTTATTTTCACAGAGATATTTTTTTTGTGGTTTGGATATGATCGAATTTATTCTACGTGGATAAACAATAAATTCATAATTGAAATCTTCCGGCAGGTGTTGAATGATAAGAACTTCCGAACCAAGTTTTAAGTTTGATTTATCCTTAAATTTAAGCGGCTTAATCCCTTCCGGTTTGTTTAAGCGGATGAATGCCAGTTCTTTATCATCGTCTTTACCGATAAACTCTGCCGGCAATGAGTTACCATTATGAAGTTTTACCCGAATATCAGTAGGTTTTTCAGCCTGGCCAAACATGGAAAAAACGGAATTAAATTCCAGATTGGCTTTAAAAATTGAAGATGAAGTCATAATTAAACCGGAATCATTGACTACGATACCGGTAATTTGTTTTTTGGCGCGTTCCTTTTCTACAATCGCTTCAAATGAAATGATCTGTTCAAAATATTCAATAATAACAATCTTGTCTTGTATTTTCTTAACTTTGCTATCCCAACCCGCCCATACATTTTGTATGAAAACGATTGAAATAAATATATAGAGTGTTAATCTTTTCATTATTTCGAATCTCCTTCGATTAGCGCAAACCAGTTCCTTTTAGCAAATTGCAGAAAGAGCAGATATGATTCATTTTTTTCTTCACTATATGTTTTATATTTTTCTTTGAAATCTTCCAAATCCTGAATTTCCTGCCCGTTAACTGAAACCAGAACATAACCCCGTCGCACACGCGCTTCATCCGCTTTTCCACCCCGCCGCAGACTGGAAATTAATACGCCTTTATCTGAATCCAACTGAAAATTTTTAACAATGCGCGGAGTTATTTCTTTTACAGAAAGCCCCCATTCGTCGCAAACAAATTCATTACCGGAAAATTTTCCCTGCTTCTGCGTGACTAAGGTGATTTCTTTATTGCCATCTTTTGTTAATGCTTCAAAGGTAATTTTACTATCGATTGGTAAATTGGATATTAATAAACGGATTTTCGGGAGTTCCTCTTTATAAAGAGCTGATACCTTTTTTTGATTGATTTTTGTTATCAGATCGCCGGGCTTCAGCCCTGCCTTTTCAGCTGGAGAGTTTGGCTCCACACTGGCAATCAGCACCCCTTCCAAATCCGGCTGATTTTTATACAGCCGGTATTCTTTAATTTCCTGCCAGTCCACACCAATATAGGAACGTTCAACTTCACCATATTTTTTTATCTGCTCAATCACATATTTGACGGTATTGCTGGGAATAGCGAAGCCAAGATTTTCACCAAAAATCATTGCCCGTGCATTGATCCCGATGATTTTTCCGTTTAAATCGATCAGAGGTCCGCCGGAATTACCCGGATTGATAGCCGCATCGGTCTGAATCCATAAATTAAATGGTGAAACCATCTCGCCAACATCATCAAAATAGCGTTCGATGGAACTGATAACACCCAAAGATAAAGAGCGCGAAAGTCCCAGAGGCGAACCAAGCGCCATCACAATTCTGCCCACTTCTAATTTATCACTGTCACCAAATTCCGCATACGGCACTTTTTTTAATCCGGCTTTTTCTAAATCCAGTTTTAGTACCGCCAGGTCTGTCCACGGATCCAGTCCAACTACTTCAGCTTCGACTTCATGTTTTGATGAGAGTGTACAGTTTACAAAACGAGCCTGTTCCGCCACATGATTATTGGTCACCACCAGACCTTCTTTGCTTATAATTACGCCGCTGCCGGTAACTTGCACATGCCGTTTTTCGCCGGATGTGAAGACTTCTTTTATAGGCTGAATATGTACCAGCGCCGGAAAAACTTTTTCCCTGGCTTCCAGTATTTTTTGATCGAACGTCTTTTGAGCCAACAGATTGCTTATTAATATTACTATGATAATTATCGTTTTATACATCCAAAATCCTTATATTATTTTTTTATATTCCGTTTTAAAAGTGTTTCAATTTTATTTATTTTTGAATCCATCCTGCTTTGCGATCCCTGCCGATAATCCATTTTCAAATTAACAGAAATACGCCTGCAATCCCTTTCCAGTTCCTTAAAACAATTTCGCACAACCGACATCACTTCATCATACTCACCTTCGAGGATGGTTCCCATAGCTGTCAAACGATATGTCACACCGCTTTTATCAATCACATCAATTATTCTTGAGATATACGGACTCAGACTTTCACCTTTGTCCATGGGACTCATACTAAATTCGAGTAAGACCATAACTTTATTAAATTAATAATACTTTTTTTAATAATGAGTGAATCATTTGATTTTTCTTTTGATGCCATTATTTATTCAACGATTTTTTTAAATCGGATAAAATACGAATAGTCCTGAATAAGAAAACGAGATACATAAGAACCAGAAAAAACAGAATGCCCATGCGGTAGGCATAATCAATCATTCTATTCCAGTGTAAAATTCCATTTGCAAGAAACAATACAAGCAGTAAAGACAAAATACCAACATAGAAATTAATACTTTTTAAATCTGCCTTTCGGATTTTATCTTTGTTTTCTTCTTTACACTCACTAATCATCATAAACATAGTTAAACTGCCCACAAGTGCAGCAATAAAAACCTGTGTGGCCTCCATCCAGTCGAATAAATGCAAAAGAAAATAACTGCTAATAAAGGTTATAACAGGCAGCATATCGTATAATTTGGTTTTTTGTTCCGTTTCCATAAATATTACTCCGGTTTCCTCATAATATAAATCTGACGCAAAGAATCGATATTATATTTCTCACCTTCAAAATTGCCATAAACATCCAAAACTTCAAATCCGATATTCTCAAAATGATACCGCAGTTCCGCCACTGTATAATCACGCACATGGTAAACACGTTTAATTCTTGGGCCTTCCTTAGGAACAATAATACGTTCATTGGTAATCATACCTGAAATGGGATTATGCGAATAACGTTCAAGAACTATGGAATCGTCTTCAGAAAAATACCAATCCTTTTTCTTTTGAGTTTTTAAAAATGCAATCGGATTAAAATAGTCAATCACAAAATGACCATCGCGTTTAAGTCCGTTATAAATGCGCTGCAGAATATCCAGATTATGTTGATCCGAAAAATAAAACATGGATGTGAATAGACTATAAACCAGATCATAACAATTATATTCTTCAAAATCCTGCATTTCTTTATGTATAAAATTAGGTGCATTCGTTAAATCACCCGCATCTGTTTTTGCCATTTCAACATGTGAAGGATTGTGATCAATACCGATAATATCCAGATAACCGCGTTTATAAAATTCAATCGTATGCCTGCCCTGTCCACAGGTAAAATCCAGAATTTTTGCGTCTTTTTTCAGATTGGTTTTACCAATGATGAATTCTACTTCCTGCGGGGTTGGATTGGCATGTGTCTCCGGATTGAAGGATTTTAAATAATATTTATCAAAAAATTCTTCGGTAATATTCATGTTGTTCTCAATAATTTAATAAAACTGAAACTGGTTGTTACTAATCAAAGTAAAAGAGATTAATGATGTTTTCATTAAATGATATTATATTTTCGAATACCAAGATACAATTCCGAAATTAAAACTTTTATAATCCCGGTTGCGGGTACTGCTAATAACAT
>JAFGKZ010000113.1 GCA_016928315.1 Calditrichaceae bacterium | reverse complement strand
TTAAAAGATTTTCCACAAACAGAATTAAAATCAAGGCTTAAAAAGGATAAACATTCACTTACAAAGGAATTGCACACCAAGTATCTTCCAAATTTGATTGAGGTAGTAACGCAGGCTAATCTGGAAAAAGTTATTTTTTTAATCAATAACAAAGTATCCGAACAAATGGATGAACTACATGACACCCATACTATAATCACTGAGTATTCGCAAAAGCAGGATACCCCGGTTTTTAAATCGGATAAAATAAGATTTAAAGAACTAATCCAATTTGAAATAATGACCGGTTCATCTGGCATGGCGGATGACTACGCTGATGAATTAAATATAGAATTAGAACGATTAAAACGAAAAATATCCAACATTGACCAGGTTGTAGAATTCAATCTTGAAGCAGCAATCGATATGCTTGATGATGAATCTTCTGATAAATCGGATAAAGCGCACGAAGTTGCTGTTTCAGGTCTGGAGCGGGCTCTGGCCAATATGGACGATATCAATGAAGATTTAGACACCTTTATAAATAATGCAGAGATAAAAATTGGCTACATTGCATCGGATCTTCAGAATGATATTCAAAAGCTTGGTGATAACGAACATGTATTGCAGCTTAGAATTCGTTTAGCACGGATTCAGACGAAAGAAAAAATTACAGAATTTAGAAACATCATCTGGAAACGCATAAAAGCAATCATACCAAAAGTATGGCGAATCCTATTGAAAAGTCTGCGGAAAATAAGAAAGAGCTATCAACAGGTCCAACAATTATCAGGTTTAGCGTCAACAGGTAATCAAAACGATTATGCCGTTTTTGATTTTATTGCCGCTTATAAGAAAAATTTTGAAAAACTGCCTTTTATTTATCAAAAATTGTTCAGCACGGAACCGCTTGATGATCGTCGTTTTTTTATCGGGCGTGATACACATTTTAATAAAATATCATCTGCCTTTGATCGTTTTCTAAACGGCCAGCCTGTTAGTACGGCTATAACAGGAGAAAAAGGCAATGGAAAAACTTCACTGGTATATTTTGCTTCGCAGGAGATTTTTGCCGGTCATAAAATTCATACTATCAATTTTCAAAGATCCGTATATACAGAAGAATCATTAAAACGCCATTTCATAAATGTGTTCAACCTGGCTGACGGAATCAGTTTCGATGAATTAATAAACGAGTTGCTTAAATTAGAAGACAGGCATATTATAATTCTGGAAAATCTTCATAATATGTTTCTCAGAGCTATAGATGGATTTAATGTCTTAGAAAAATTTCTGTTTATGATGTCCAAACTTCAGAACAAATACTTCTGGTTAATTACTTCGGGAATTTATGGCTGGGAGTATCTGGATAAAGTACTTCATATATCCGATTACTTTCATCACATAATTGATTTAACCAGTTTGGATGATAAAGCGATCCGTGAGTTGATCGAAACACGTCACAAGGCCAGCGGGTATGGATTAAACTTTATACCATCAACAAAATTTGAACGCAACCGCGCCTATCGAAAATTGAAAACAGATGCTGAAAAACAGACCTTTTTGAGTGAATACTTTTTCAAAACTCTCGCTGAAAATTCAAATGGTAACATCAAAATAGCAATGCAAATATGGTTAAGTGCGATCGATCATGTTGAAGATGAGGATATTTATGTTGATACAGAATTTAGTTTGGATCAACTGCTTATACTTAATTTATCTAATGATGAATATTTTACTCTGGCCGCTTTCATTCAACATGAATATCTTACTGTGAAAGAACATGCTAAAATATTCCATCAATCAGAAGACGCCAGTGAATTGATAATTAATTGTTTGTTCAAAAAAGGTATCCTGGACTTGATCGATAATAACTATCTGATTAATACTTTTGTGTACAGACCCATTATTAAAAATTTGAGACTAAAGAACATTTTAAATTAAGGGATAGGCAATGTTTCGGAATTTTAAGTATATATTTTGCCTCTTGTTAATAGCGCTCTTTCTAAAGTTGGCGTCCGGGCAGGAAACGACACCTGTAAAACAAAATCAGACCCTTCAACAAACTGAAAAAGAACAATCAGGCAGGTCAATTACTGATACAATCGAAAATGAAACGCCCAAAATTGAATGGGGCATTTCCTTCGCGAAGATCTTTTGGAGTCTTGTTATTTTTCTCATTGCCTTCTTCAGCATCAAATATTTTACACAACTACTGGAAATGTTAGGCGAACGCTGGAATAATATTCGTCTTCTCATAAAACGGATGATTCCAATTATCCGAATTACAGGCTGGACCTTCGTTCTTTATATTATCATCGCCGGCGTGTTTGCCCCCCCGATTGAGACCTTGATTGCAGTAACCGCTTCCGCTGGTATTGCGGTTGGATTTGCATCACAGGATATACTTAAAAATATTTTCGGCGGGATTATGATTTTGTTTGACCGTCCCTTTCAGGTTGGAGATAAGATTGCCGTGGGAGATTATTATGGCGAGGTAATTCAGATTGGTTTGAGATCTGTTAGGGTTGTAACGGCAGACGATTCTCTTATATCCATCCCAAACAGCGATTTAGTCAATCAAGCGGTTTCCAATTCCAACTCAGGCGAGTTTAACTGTCAGGTTGTAGCGGAATTTTTCCTTCCGGTACACATCAATCTGGAACGGTTAAAGAAAATAGCTTACCTCGCAGCTGCATGTTCAAAATATATCTATCTAAAAAAACCAATCGCTGTTATACTTAAAAATGAAATTCACGAAGGCAGATCCATATTGAAAATGCGTTTGAAAGCCTATGTATTAGATTTACGGTATGAATTTGCTTTTTCCAGCGAAATGACCGAATTGGTCATAAAACAATTACTAGACGAATCGCTTGTTCGTCCCGAAGAATTAGTTTTACCCTCAATAAGCGGTTAAAAATCTGAATTTAAAATTTATTGGGAGCAAACCTATGGATTTAAAAGTAATCTTTGATAAGGTTATAATGGTTCTCGATTATAAATTATTTGAATTAAACCAGACACCGGTTTCTTTATCATCAATCATTATGTTTATTGTATTGATGTCTGTTATACTGATTCTATCAAAAATGCTTAATAAGTTTATTCTCAGGAGAATTTTTTCAAAACTTAATCTTGATGCCAGCATGCAGTTTACACTGTTACGCGTAACACATTATGTAATAATGATTATAGGAGCCATTATCGCCTTTCAGTTTATTGGTATCAATTTAAGCGGCCTGGCCGTAATATTTGGTTTATTATCTGTTGGTATTGGTTTTGGTTTGCAGAATGTTACATCCAATTTTATAGCAGGTTTGATTTTATTATTTGAAAGACCCATACAAATTGGAGACCGGGTAATGGTTGGTGATACGGAAGGCGATGTACTGGATATAAATATTCGCTCAACCACTATTCGCTCTTTATCAAATGTATCCATTATTGTTCCCAATTCAGAATTTATATCAAGCAGGGTGATTAACTGGTCTCATGGCGATAAAAAGATCAGGATCGATATCGATGTGGGTGTATCGTATAATTCGGATCTGGACACGGTTTTACGCTGCCTGCAGGAAGTAGCTGTTGAAAACCCAAAAGTATTAAAGAATCCCGAGCCGGATGTACTCTTTCGAAGCTTTGGCGATTCATCATGGAATATGTCCTTACGTATATGGCTGCCCGATCCAAAATATCATCATATCATTCGATCAGAGATCAATTGCGCTATCGTTCAGAAATTCCGAGATAATAAAATAGAAATCCCATTCCCACAACGTGATTTGCATTTGCGCAGTGCTGAACAACCGATTATAATAAAGAATTAATTGTGCGCCAAGGATACCCTAAATTATGTGGTTAGAAATTTTATTACTTATTATCGGATTTGCCTTATTAATCAAAGGCGCCGACTTTTTTGTTGACGGCGCTTCAGCGCTGGCAGACCGGATGGCTGTATCACAAATTGTTATCGGCTTGACCATTGTTGCTTTTGGTACATCTGCACCAGAGTTGGTTGTTAATCTTTTTGCAGTAGTTTCTGGTAAAACTGATATCAGTCTTGGCAATATAATTGGAAGTAATATTGTAAACATCCTTTTAATTCTGGGCATTGCAGGATTAATAAGACCGTTGCAAACTCAAAAGAATACAGTCTGGCGCGAAATTCCATTTGCATTATTAGCCGTTCTGGTTTTATTAGTTATGTGCAATGACTCATTTTTTGATAACAATAGTAATCTTCTTACCAGAAGTGAGGCTATTGTACTACTTTTATTTTTCACAATTTTTATAACCTATAGTTTTGCTATTTCCAAAATTGATGTTCGGGATGAACCGGAAATTAAACAACTATCCGGCAAGATGCTCATACTTTACCTTTTTCTGGGAATTTTTGGTTTAATTTTTGGCGGTCAACTGACTGTGAGTAATGCGGTTAAATTGGCAGCACAATGGGAACTTTCGGATAAACTGACCGGATTAACTATTCTTGCAATCGGGACTTCCCTGCCTGAACTGGTAACCTCGGCTGTAGCCGCCTATAAAAATAAAGCTGATATTGCCATCGGAAACATTATCGGCTCCAACATTTTCAATATATTTTTTATTTTAGGTATTACAGCCCTTGTTAGTCCTCTCCCCTTTGCCTCCATAATGAATATGGATTTAGGGATTTTACTACTGGCTTCCGTTTTATTATTTTTAACTATGTTTACCGGTAAAAAACGGATATTGGATCGATGGGAAGCTGGTGTTTTTATAGTCCTGTATGTTATGTATACCGGTTACTTAATTATCAGAAATTAGACATATAATTTAAATCAGGATTGAAGATGGGGAAGAAAAAGAAGAAAAAAACTTCATTAAAAATTGGGCTTTCTCCGGGTGCATTTGTACATGTTGGTGAAAAGAAAGTGGATACTATTTCCATTGAACTGATAGACTACGACATTCAGAAATTTACATCCAAAAAACTAAATTCCATTGAGGAAGCTTTTCCTTTTAAGGATTCGCAAACTGTTTCCTGGTTAAATATCATTGGTTTACACAATACCGAAATTATGCAGAAAATCGGTAAACACTTTGGTGTCCACCCGCTTGTTATTGAAGATATTCTTAATACGGAACAGCGTCCTAAAATTGAAATATATGATGATTATGTTTTTGTCACCCTTAAAATGTTATCCTACAATAAAGATGTAAAAGAAATACAGGAAGAACAAATTAGTTTGCTGCTGGGCAGACATGTTGTGATCAGTTTTCAGGAACGTGAGGGCGATGTTCTTGAACCACTGAGAAGCAGAATTAAAAACAGCGCCAGCCGTTTAAGAAAATATGGCACCGACTATCTAATGTACGCCATTCTGGATATTATTATCGATCATTACTTTTATGTGCTGGAATGTATTGATGAGGAAATCAGCCTGCTGGAAGACAACGTGATGAATACCCCCGATCAAAACCATCTTCAGAGAATCCACTATCTGAAACGTGAACTGGTTAATTTTCGCAGATTAGTCTGGCCAATGCGGGAAGTGGTAAGTTCTTTGACCAGAGATGAATATCATCTCATTCAGGAATCAACGGAACCGTTCCTGAGGGATTTATACGATCATGTTTATAATATTTCAGAAATGATTGAATCATTAAGGGATATGGTTACAGGGTTAATGGATGTTTACCTGTCTAATGTCAGCAACCGTATGAATGAGGTAATGAAAGTGTTGACCATAATCGCGACTATTTTTATTCCACTCTCGTTTATTGCCGGTATTTACGGAATGAATTTTGAATTTATGCCCGAATTAAATTGGCGTTATGGTTATTTTATTTTATGGGGATTAATTATATTAGCCGCCGGCGGGATGCTCTATTTTTTCAGACGAAAGAAATGGCTATAAATGGTATAACATAAGGTAAACAAGTACCCCGCTTATTGAGACAAACAGCCACACCGGAAATACCCAGCGGGCAAAACGTCGATGCATTTCAAAATTCTTTTTTAAAGCCAGCCAAACCGTAATAATTACAAACGGCGACATCAATGCAGCCAAAATAATGTGAGGGATCAGAATTAAAAAATAAACAGGCCGCGTCCAATTATAGTGTGGATAGGCCACAGAACCGACATAATGATGATAAATCAAATAGGAAATTAAAAAAAGCGCTGATACGGCAATGGCAGAAAGCATAAATTTTTTGTGAACGGCTGGTTGCTGTTTTTTTATCTGGATATATCCGGTAATTAATAGGATGGCGCTGATGGTATTTAATACAGCATTTACAGTAGATAATATATTGATTTCCATAAATTAAATTCCAAATAGCAAATTCCGGGTTCTCATCCAGAATCCGGTATTTTAATGTAAATAATTAATAATCCAATTACTTAATACCTAAAGCTTCTTAGCAAGCTCCCGGATATGCATCTTTAAAATTTTCAGACTGATTTCATCATAACAGTCGTAGTACCCGCGAATGGTCGCTGTGTGATCAACTAAAATAAATTTTGTGCTGTGATCCACCGGCAGAATCCCGCCCAGTTTGAATCCATTTTCATAAAGATCCATTATTTCGAGCATGGGCGCCCGCAAAAAAACCCAGCGATCATCCGTAACACCAAATCGGCCGGCATAGGTTTTTAACACACTCAGAGAATCACGATTGGGGTCAACAGAGATGGAAACAAACTGCACTTTATCTGTGTCCGCATAGATTTGATAGAGTTCCGCCATTTTGGAACTCATAAATGGACAGGGCCCCGGACAATTGGTAAAAATAAAATCGACAATACTTATTTTTCCTATAAATTCATTCTTGCCAAATGGAGTCCCCTGCCGCTCCATAAAAGTAAAATCCGGCAGTTCATATAAAACAGGTAATTCACCTTGTGCTTCATGCCCTTTTTGAATAACCGATAATGCGACAGCCACTAATACAATAACAGCCGCAAGGAATAGGATAATAATTCTAAATACTTTCATATCAGACCTGTTTAATTTTACTGTACGAAATCAATATCAACAATCCGCCAATAATCAAACTGGAGAACCATAAATGAAGAATCTGCATAAGAGGGGGAATACCCAAGTTCACCAGAATAAATCCTGTAATGATCTGCAGAATAAATAAAATATCCAGGGTAAACATGGTGATTTTAAAATAACCAATTTTGCCGGTCTGTTTTTGCATAAGCTTAAAGGTTGTGTATATGGCAAGGGCAGCTACTATGAATCCTAAAATAGCATGCAATGGATTAACCGGTCCCAATTTATCAATCCACTCAAGCGGACTGAGCATGGGAAAATTGTCTTTTAAATGCTCTAATCCCGAGCGCATTTGTGTCCCCATCACCACCTGAAAAATTGAGATCAGATATAAGATAATCAACCAAATTTTTAACGAGCCTGTTCCATTAACAGTCAGTTCCGGTTTTTCCAGAAGTAACGATTGCAGGTAGACATACAGGATCAGACTGACAATAATAAAAGCCAGGAACATGTGAATGGTAATCATAAACGGTTCCAGGGCGGAAGCTACCACCTGTCCTCCCTGCCAGCCCTGTACAGCAACCAGAAACACAGCAATGATTGATGGGATAATTATTTTGGGATATTTTCGGAAATGAATGATGGCGTACAGCGCCGTTGCCGCGATCAATAAACCGGTTATCATGCCGATCAAACGATTGATGTATTCAATCCAGGCCAGGGTGAAATTAAACAGATTCGGATCCATATCAGCGGGAAGCTGATCCACACTGGTGGGCGGTATCCACCGGCCAAAACACTTGGGCCAATCCGGGCAGCCTAAACCGGCGCCGGATACCCGTACCAGCCCGCCGACAAAAATAAGAAAATAAGTAATCAGCGTGCTCAGTAAGGCGAGTATCTTAAATCTTGATAAGATGTGATGGTTCACAAAAATACTCTTTCTGATTAATTAAACTGATATTAATTAATTTAAACGATTTG
>JAFGKZ010000112.1 GCA_016928315.1 Calditrichaceae bacterium | reverse complement strand
TTATTGAATGAATAACTCTGAGCTGCAAGAAAACAGATCCTTACGTTTTGCATTTTCCAAAACCAGAATAATTAAAACACTGATTGATGGAATTCTAATTGCCCTGGCATATACATTGGCTTATTTAATTCGTTTTGATTTTAATCTGCCCGATGTGCACATGCAAATCCTGGAAAAAACAATACTAATAGCTGTGTTATTAAATATTGTATTTCTTAATTTTTTTCGAATTAATCAAAGTCAATGGCGATATTCCAGTATCCAAGATTTGATAAATATCCTTGGCGTACTGACATTAGGCTGGATTGCATTTATCATTTATCTGTATTTTACCAATTCAATGGGATTTCCGCGCTCAGTACTTACAGTATATTGGCTGCTGTCTCTGTTATTTCTTGGCGGCATCCGGTTTTTACCCAGAATGGCATTAAAAATTCGCGGGAGTTTCACATCCGGATTAAAAAGAGTGCTTATTATCGGAGCGGGCGATGCTGGTGAAATGATAATCCGTCAGATAATTAAAGACCCAAAGCTTGGATATATGCCGGTCGCTATTGTAGATGATAATGTAAAAAAGCTTAAAACTAAAATTCATGGCGTACCAGTTCTGGGCACCTTAAAAGATTTGAATCATATCGTAAAAAAGAGCCGCATAGATGAGATTATAATTGCAACGCCATCGGCAAATGCTTCTGAAATGCGAAATATTGTTCTGGCGTGCGAAACAACCGATGCGGAATTTAAAACTGTTCCGGGGCCGAAGGAAATTGTTGATGGAAAAGTTGAAGTTGCTCAATTGCGTAAAGTTAAGGTGGAGGATCTTTTAGACCGGAATCCCATCAACATAGATCTGGATCAAATCAAAAAATATCTTAATAAAAAGATAGTATTGATCACAGGAGCAGGTGGTTCGATTGGTTCTGAACTAGCCCGGCAAATTTTAGAATTACAGCCCGAGAAATTAATTTGCCTTGATCGGTCAGAAAATGGATTGTTTTATCTTGAGCATGATTTGAATCAAGTAAATTCTCAAACAAATTATACGACTATCGTTGCAGATATTCTCGATAAAAATAAAGTATCCAGAATATTTGATGAAAATAAAATTGATATTATCTTCCATGCGGCTGCCTATAAGCATGTTCCATTGATGGAATTACATCCGGATGAAGCGGTCATTAATAATGTGGTAGGAACTTTAAATATGGTACAAATAGCAGAGACGTATCATGCTGAAAAATTTGTACTTATTTCTACTGATAAAGCGGTAAATCCCACTTCTATTATGGGCGCTACCAAACGTGTTGCCGAGCTCGTTCTGCAATCCTATTCAGCAATATCTAAAACAGCCCTGGTTACGGTCCGTTTTGGGAATGTGCTGGGAAGCTTTGGCAGTGTAGTTCCTCTTTTTCAGAAGCAGATTGCCAGGGGCGGCCCGGTAACGATAACCAATGAAGATATGACCCGGTTTTTTATGACTATACCCGAAGCTGTAAAACTTATTTTACAAGCTGCCAAGATGAGCTCAGGTAATGATATTTATGTTCTGGACATGGGTGAGCCGATCAAACTTGTTAATATTGCTAAAAGACTAATCAAACTATCCGGTCTGGAACCTTATAAAGATATTGCAATTAAGACAATTGGAATGCGCCCCGGTGAAAAGATACATGAAGAATTATGGAATCGGGATGAAGTACCCCTAAAAACAGATCACCCGAAAATTAGTTCTGCTATAGGCAATCATTATAATCACTGGGATTTAATGAGCCAAAAAATAGCAGCACTGGTAGAAATGGCTAAAGCAAGAAATACAGATGGTATTATTAATAATTTAAAACGAATCATTCCGGAATACACGCCAACTGATGGTGCTGAATCTCAAAGACAATTAAAGAATACAAAAAATATTTTAGTGGGACAATAATCTTACTACACTTTTTTAAACGTACCTACCTTAATAGCGATTCATCATTCTCATAATCCAAATTTGATTTATATCTTAAGTCACTTTTAAATTAATACATAAAATAATTAAAGAAACGGAATATGATGAATAAAAATAAAATGCATATCGGCATTGATTTTGGCGGTACAAAGATTGAAGGCGTTGTATTAAAATGCGATTTTGAAAACGCAGAGAATATCGATGATTTCGTTGTGTATAAAGAACGAATAGATACCCAGGCCAGGTATGGGTATGATCACCTGGTGAAACGTTTATCGGATTTTATCAGACATATTCTGCAAAAGATGAAACTGGAACCAGATAACTGTACCGTAGGCATAGGCCTGCCGGGTTCTATCATTCGCAGGACTGGCTGCGTAAAAAATTCAAATACGACCTGCCTGAATAATAAACCATTCTGGACCGATGTACAAAAACAATTATTACTGCCTATTGTGTTCGAAAATGATGCCAATTGTTTTTCATTGGCAGAAGCTGTATGGGGAGCCGGCAAATCCTATTCGATTATATTTGGTGTGATTCTTGGCACTGGAGTTGGGGGAGGTATCGTTTTAAATAAACGAATTTTACCGGGTCTGCAAAATATAGCGGGTGAATGGGGTCATGCAATTTTAATTCCGGATTCTCGTCCCTGTTATTGCGGGAAAAAAGGCTGTGTTGAAACCTATTTATCCGGATCCGCTTTTCAAAAATATGAACTAGCTGAAAATGGTATCAATCTTACAAGTCATCAATTTTCAAAAAATTGGGATAGTAATAAATATAACGGCAATCCAGCAGCACAGCAGGCCGTTGACCACTACTGCAAATATTTTGGTATGGCTGTCAGTAATGTAATTAATATTCTGGACCCGGATGCTATCATTCTTGGCGGCGGTATGAGTAATGCATCATTTATCTACAAAAAAGGATGGGAATATGTTAAAGAATATGTGTTCAACGATGAATTACTCACACCCATAAAAAAAGCTACTTTGGGAGATTCAGCCGGCGTTTTCGGCGCTGCTTTATTAGGAGCGGCAAGTTCATAAAATAATCTAACTTAGATTGTCACTTTAAAACCAAATGCGTGATACAATCCTCTTGAATACGATGGCCACATACCTTTATTCATCCCATAGGAATAATCAAATTGAAAGCCCGGCGCGTGAAGCCCAAATCCAATCCCAAATAGAAAACCATGAGAACCGCCCACACTCATACCCATCCTAAGAGGTAACCATGACATTGCAAAATATTCAGCGGCCACACCCACCTGCGGTGTAGACGTGTTTCCAAAATAAGTATCAAATCCCTGGTGCCAATCTGCCGATAATAATAACTCTTTATTCCACTGGTACGAAGCGCCAACGCGCATTTTAACCGGCAGTCTTGTGGAAAAGGAACTCCGATGGTAGGATGTATCAATGGATATAGATGTATCTTCTGCATCATCATCAAGCAGATCATCAAAAAGCACGGAATCTTTTTCAACAAGAACCTGGGTTTCGGTGTTCTGATTCCAGTGAATGCTTCCAAAAAGATTCTCGAAACTCCAGGAAAACTGCCATTTTTTCTGATAAAAAGCTGAAAAACCAAGATCGACACTAAAACCATTGCCCGCTGGAAAACTATTCTCTATATGCGCCGTTTGATTTTTAAAATTTACTTCATATTCCAGGATTTCATCATTTGATTCATTCTGATACCTATTAATTGACGCGCTTGAATTTTTGGTTTTTACAACACCGTTTCCAAGAAAATAGTTAAGATTAATACCAGCACAAACCGTCTTGACACCCGGCACATCTAAAAACTTACTAATCTTAATAGGATAGGAATAACCGGCAGATATTTTTGTTGCTGAGTAGATGGATGCTTTTGCCAGCTTTGAATCTTTGAAGGCATAATCGCGTGTCAGGCTATCACCAAATAACACAGTTTTAAATAATTTCTCATTGCTGATTAATTCTGCTCCACCTTGTGCATTAGCCTGAATTGATACAGCAAAATTATTATAAGCTACCCCAAGCACATTGGCTGAATAATTCACATTAAATTTTAATCCATCGTTAAACAAATCTAAAATTGCATGTTTATCCGAATCAGACCAACGACCGTCATGCCCTTCTTCTGTGAAATATTGATTATAATTATTTATAGATAGAGCATTATTATAGAAATTCATATTCATAGACAGAATATTAATTTCCATGGTATTTCCTCGCGGCATGGATAGATTTGCCGGATTCCAGGCCATGGCATTGATGCCCCGGCTGACAGCGGTATAATTTTCAGCCATACTCAGACTTACCGCATCAAAGCTTTGACCAAATAAACTTATACTAAAAAATAATATTAATAAAATAACTTTTTTCATAAGAATTAATCACTTT
>JAFGKZ010000111.1 GCA_016928315.1 Calditrichaceae bacterium | reverse complement strand
TTATTGAATTTCAATTTATTAGAAATCTTAGGTCGAACTCAGGTTAAATTATCAAATGTGTTTTTTGATAAACTTTTATTCAAAATATAATTAAAACTTAATGCAAAATTCATCTGCTTTTGTTTATGTACCCTATAACCGGAAGAACCTGATTAATTAATTATCTCAGCAGTCCAGCCTTCAATAATACGAACCTGATCCTCTATAGAAAGATTCGATGTATCCAATTCACGGGCATCGGAAGCTTTTTTTAAAGGTGATGCTGCACGCGATGAATCCAGTTTATCACGATTGGCAATTTCAGCTTTGACAGCATCGAGAGAAATTTTTTCACCACGCTGATCCAGTTCCTTAAGACGGCGTTCGGCGCGTTGATTAAGGGATGCAACCATAAACACTTTCAAATCGGCGTTGGGTAAAACAACCGTGCCGATATCCCGGCCGTCCATTACCACTCCGCCCTGTTTAGCCATAGCCTGCTGTAACTGAACCATCCTTTTGCGTACTTGCGGGTATGAAGAAATAATACTGATAACTTCGTTAATACGCGGGGCCCGAATTTCGTGGCTGACATCCCGGCCATTCAAAAAAGTACGATTCCCGGTCTTCAATTCGATCTCCGAATTTTCAACACCTTCAATCACCAATTTCTCATCGTTCACATCAATCTGCTGATCCAATACAGCCAGTGTTGCCGCCCGGTACATGGCACCGGTATCGATATAGATATAATTTAGTTTGTCTGCCAGAATTTTAGCTGTGGTGCTTTTGCCGGATGCAGCCGGACCGTCAATAGCAATCGTTATTTTTTTTCCCATTTACTCTTTCATTCTGGATCCGAGCTCTTCTTCAAGAAAGAGCCAGCCGACAATTTTACCCGGTTCAATGGTCTGCGATTCAGTCCAGTATTCACGATCGCGATCGTATTGCGAACTGGTATCGTCAAGGGGAATTTCATCTATTTCTTTTTTAATTTTTTTAAGACGCTGCTGCCAGTGCTCAAAATTTTTCTCTCTTAAATCCAGCCAGCCTTCGGAGGTCCAGCGTTCAATATTTTCATCGGTTAAATCAAGCGTATTGACGCCGCGATAAGCTGGAATTTTCATCACCGGTCCGCGCAGCAGATGTTTGCCATCGCCCATCAGAATAGGAATCCCGATGGACAAAATATCCGATCGTAGTTTCGGATCCGTTTTTATTAACTCCTCAGCGGATGCAGCCAGGTAACCAGCACTTTTATTAACTACATCATCCATGCTGAACTTGCAGCGTTTCAGCAAATAAACTTCGTACAAAAGTTTGCTGAGTTTGGGAGGCCCCAGCAATTCAAAGGCAACACTGTCACAATCATGTTCTTTTTGCAGCCGGCTCATTTTCTGAAGCGCACTGCTGCGTAATGATCCGGCTCGGTAGGTCGGTCCCATAGTGGCATTATCCAGTGCATTGATAATATCATGCCCGGTATTACCGCCAAGAATTTCAAATATTACATTGTTAGCAATTTCCTGCGGTGTTATAAATTCCATCTGCCCGCGCGAAGTAATGGCCGTAAATTCTTCGTAACTAAAAATACCATTTTCACCCGTGTCGATATATACTTTTTTAAGCGTATCATTAATTTTTATCCATGGTCCCTTTTTCATATCGCGGTCCATGCTGCCTTTTAATTTAATAGCATTTTCAACAGGGCAATCATAAAGTTCTACCGCTTTTCCGGCTTTTTTAATTTCACCATATTTTATTTTTTTCCAGGCAATAGCAGCAGTTGGTTTTATTTCTTTTGTGATTGGAGCATCCGGGGTGCGCGCCATCAGCCACAATAATAACGTATGGGCGCCGGCAATAGCCGATTTACTCAATAACATGCGCGAAGGTTTTTCTTCGCTATGTGTGTATGGTATATTTAAACCCATGCCGCCGGTGCCGCTCGTCCCAACCTTAACATAGAACTTGACGGCGGCGCGTTTCATCGCTTCATATAATATTTGAATATGACGAATGAGTTGCGGCACATATTGTGTAAGCAGTAATTTTTCAATATTGGAACTGGCGTTGGCTTCCACTACGCCCCCGGTTAAACCCGTCAAAGATTTACGTACTTCTATTGAACTGGTAAAAATATCCTGATAAGCTAAAGCGGTAGCGGAATTAACGCAATCAATAACAATATCCGGTTTATGTTTATCAATTACCTGATATAAATACGATCGCTGTAATATCTCTTCTGTTAAATCATTCAGTACATCGTCTATTACCATATTACGATTGGCAGCATCTTCGATAATCTGCTGGCGATTTAGATCCTTTAAGGCATCCCGGACAAATATATTTCCCCATTCCGGGATTAGCTGCACATTGCCGGAATCTTTAAGCATTTGAACGGCTTCTTCTGCCTGATACTTCTCCAGCGAAAGTATGATAAGTTCCGATACACCGCGCTCAATCAATTTTTTACACACTGCTGAACCAACAAGTCCCCATCCCCCAAGCACCAGCGCCTTACTATTTTTAATATTCATCTTGCACCCTTTCTTTTAGACGATTGATTTCATCCTGGGTAAGATACCGCCACTCACCGGGACGCAGCGATCCCAATGTTAATCCAGAAAATGATACGCGATTTAATTCTTCAACAACATAGCCAAACTCTTCAAACATACGCCGGATTTGACGATTCCGGCCTTCCCGTAAGGTGATCTCTAAAAAACTACGATTATCCATCCGGCGAATTTCTTTAATTTTACACGGCAGCGTCATTTTGCCGTCCAGCATTATTCCCTTCTGCAGTTTGTGCAGATCAATTGGTCTGATGATTTTATCTATTAAAACACGATATATTTTTTCAGATTCATATCCGGGGTGCAGCAAACGATTGGTCAGCTCGCCATCATTGGTAAGCAATAATACACCGGTCGTATCATAATCCAGACGGCCAACCGGAAAAACACGTTCAGGAATAGCCAGCAAATCCAAAACAGTTGTGCGCATAAATTCATCGCTGGCTGTTGTAACCACTCCCTGTGGTTTATTCAACAAAATATATATTTGCTCTTCACCAAGAGTAACTTTTTGATCTTTAAAGGTTATCTCATCTTTGAGTTCATCGATCAACACACCCAGGGTATTTACTTTTTTACCATTCACTTTGATATATCCAGCCTGGATCAGATCATCACATTTGCGCCGGGAGGCAACGCCGGCATGGGCAAGATATTTATTTAAACGCATCATATCTTAAAATTAAAGATGTTTGAACTTATAAAATCACTCGGTTGTATCATTGGCCTTATCTTCCTGGATATCTTCTTGTGAATCATCCGTTTCATTTTCATCACCGGTTTCTGGAATATCCGTTTCGTCTATAGCAGCAGACCCTGTTTTAGTTGAAAGCATACTGGAAATACCCAATTCTTCGGGAATTAACTGCTGCAAACTTACCTGATCCAGACTTTCCAGAAATTTCTCATCGCTTTTTAACAACTCATCGATTTCCCGGAGCTTTGGCAGATCGGATAAATCCTTCAATCCAAAATATTCCAGAAAATAACGTGTAGTGCCGTATAATAAAGGATTGCCCGGCGCTTTTTCCCGGCCGGTCACAGTTATCAATTTTCGTTCAATTAAAGTCCGGATAACTGTATCTGCATTCACACCGCGGATACTTTCCACCTCCGTTTTGGTAATGGGTTGTTTGTAGGCAATAATGGCCAGTGTTTCCAGCGCTTTTTGCGTTAAACGATTTTTAGTGCGCGATATATAAAGTTTCCGTATCCAATCTGCATAATCAGCACGCGTTACCATTTGATAACCGCCAGCCACTTCAACAATCTCAAAAGCAGAATTTGTTTCCTGATATCTTTGATTAATGCGGGCAATTGATTTTTTTATATCGCGCTCGCCAACTTCAGAAATAATATCTTTGATTTTTCTGGATGGAAGCGGCACATCACTGGCAAAAATTAACGCTTCTATTATCTGATCCTGATCTTTCATGTCTCTGACAAATCCTTTAAGCTGCGCTTTTAATCCGGATATCATCAAAAAGTTGAGATTGCCGGACACTTATTTTACCCGTCTTACACAGTTCCAACAGGGCAATGAATGTGACAATTAATATAATTTTATCTTTAATATCCTTAACTAATTGCTGAAATAAAACTACTTTTTTGTCTTTTAATTGATTTAAAATAAGTTCCGATTGCTCTTCTACGGTAATTTCAATTTTACGAACCTCATGATAAGTTACCTTGGGCATATTGTCGAGCGCCTTGCGAAAGGCAACCATCAAATCAAACAGCGAAACATCATCTAAATATTCTTCAGTTGTAGTCTCATCGGCAGATGGGATAAATTTAAAATAACGTCTTGGAAACAGCTTACGGCGGGCGTCTTCCAGCGCGTCCAGTTCCTGCGATACATCCTTATACTGTTTGTATTCCAGCAAACGGGAAACCAGCTCGGAACGCGGATCTTCATATTCATCATCGATGCCTTCCGGCCGCGGTAACAGCATACGGGCCTTAATATGCATCAATATAGCGGCCATTTCGATAAAATCGCCTGCGACATCAAGGTCCAAAATTTTCATCACTTCGATATAAGTAATAAACTGCTCGGTAATCTGGGCTATCGGGATATTAAAAATATCGACTTCGTTTTTCCGGATCAAAAAAAGCAGCAGATCAAAAGGGCCTTCAAACACATCTAATTTAACACGATAACGCATAGAATTAGTTAACCCATGTTCATGGCGTTATGGACATCGGCCATGGTTTCACTTGCGATGGCTTGCGCTTTTTTATTGCCTGTTTCCAGGATATCTTTAACCTCACTAATGTTTTTTTCATAATACAGACGCTTTTCGCGGATCGGCGCAAAAAAATCAGCCAATTTTTTAGAACAATTATTTTTACAGTCAACACAACCCAGCATTCCACTCTCACAGCCCCGGCGGATTTCATCAATTTCTGCAGGATTAAATTTTTGATGATAGATGAATACATTGCAGATATCCGGATGACCGGGATCATTTCGCCGTACCTTTTGCGGGTCGGTGACAGCCGTACGTACCTTTTTTGAAATTTCATCTTCGGTTGCAGAAAACAGAATAAAATTATCATTCGATTTTCCCATTTTACGGCCATCCAGCCCGGGTAACCGGGCAAATTTTGTTAACCGGGTTTCCGGCTCCGGAAAAACTTCTGCATAGGTTTGATTAAATTTACGGGCAATCTCGCGCGTAATTTCCACATGCGGCGCCTGATCTTCACCCACGGGCACCACATTGGCTTTATACATTAAAATATCGGCAGCCTGCAATACCGGATACCCCAGATGACCATATATCAGTGTTTCTGAATTCAGATCTCTCACCTGTTCTTTTAAAGTAGGATTTCTTTCCAGGCGTGCGGTGCTGATCAGCATGGAAAAAATCAGGTGCAGTTCAGCATGCTGTTTTATTTCAGATTGAATAAATATTGGATTTTCGGGATTGATTCCGGCGGCCAGCCAGTCAATCACCATCTGAATTGTTTTTTCCTTTACTTCGAATGCAGCAGATGGATTTGTAGTTAAGGCATGCCAATCGGCAATGAAAAAGAAATTATCATATTCTTCCTGTAATTCAATCCAGTTTTCCAATGCTCCGGCGTAGTTACCCAGATGTAAACGACCCGTCGGCCGCATTCCGCTCAGTATTCGTTTCTTTGCCATGTATTCTCCTGATTTCCCATTAACGAATTTTAAATTTACAAAAACAATCGATGTGTAACAACAATCTTTAATGCTGAATTTACAAGATAGAACAAAGAATTTGTAAATGCTTTATTCCATGTATTTAAATATCTGAGAAATTAGTATCAGTGAACGATTTCAAAGCAGTTCACTATTTTGATAACTGTAGTCACATTTGTCACTTATATACTTTAGGCACTTAAGAAAAACTAATTCAAAAACAAATACTGTTTCCACGAAGCCGGCGGATCACCGATTAAATTATATAGATAAAAAAGATGGCCTGGTTTTTTGGGTTTTTTTAAAAGGTTCATTCCCGCTTGTTCAGGCGTTTGGTTGCCTTTTATACGATTACACTTCGGGCAGGCGCACACAAGATTTTCCCAGGTATCCTTTCCACCATAACTTTTCGGAATGATATGATCTACAGTCATCGGCTGACTGTTATGACCGCAATACTGGCAAATATGTTTATCGCGTTTTAATATGTTTTTACGATTTAATTGCACCTTTTTATGCGGTTTATGGATATAGCGGCCCAGGCGCACAATACTTGGACTAGGCAGTTCTGCATTTACAGAATGAACCACCTCGTCATACTTTTCTACAACATGCACCTTGTTGGTAAACAAAAGTATGATAGCCCGTTTAGTTGTACATAAAGAAAAGGGTTCATAATTCTGGTTGAGCACCAGTACTTTACGATTATTTAACATCTTAATTTAAAATTACTTTTCTTCCGCTAATCAAATGATTAATTTTAACAAGTTTTACAATTTTAGTTGAGAAAGGTTCTAATTTCAACAAAATCTTTAAATAATTTTTCATTAAATAATTGATTTTTCTGATTCAGCGATTCAATTTTTACCATTCCCTGGCAGTGTAAAATAATTCCAGGCTTCATAACAAAACCAACATGAGTAACTTTTTGCCCTCTTTCTGAAAAGAAAAACAAATCGCCCGGCTTACCTCCACAGGGATTCCTTGATACAAAATTACTATCTTCAAATTGCATCCAGGCGTCCCGTCTTAAATTTATAGAAAACATCTTATGTATAAATTGAACAAAGCCGGAGCAATCGAAACCTTTTACGGTTTTACCGCCCCATAAATACGGAATACCGATAAAAGTCTTTGCATAATTTATAATCTCCAAGCTATCCGGTTTTTTTACATTTCCTAAATTGCATGTTTCAACCCAACCCGTAACACTATCAGGAAATGTTGTCTTAATCCAGCCATTTTTTTCCGACAGGAAAGGAATACGAATACCACAGAAACCATCGCGAACGATTACAGATTTGATTTCAGGTTCTGCATAAAAATTGACATATCGCTCTGAAATTAATACAAAATTCAAATCAATCCCTGAATCCATCTGAACTATTTGATGCAAATTGATCCATCCTTTGTACTTATCTTCAGTAATCACAAGGAAAAAATCATCAATCTGTTCCAATATTTCCAACTGTTCCCATAATACGACCTGACTTTCGATTTGACAGTTGAACGTAGGTTCGCGATATATATTAGCACAACTTACATTTACATAGGCGATATTATTTTTATCCATTTCTTTTCCATCAAATTTACATTCAATATACCCGGCCTAATCGTATCAGTCAAATCGAGTTGAATTGAAATCCAGAAAGTAAATTGAAAAGTATTAGGCATCAATTTTAAAAATTATTATACTTAATCTATTATGAGCCGAATGATACTTTTAGCTTCAAAAACATATTTTGCCAAATTGGAAGATTTTTAAATGTATAAGTTATGAGAGATTTTATACAATGCCAGCGCAAATTCAAAATAATGAAAAACAGATTTATGAAGTCATCAGCGGTATATTAACAGACATATCGGATTTAATTTTTATTATTGATGACAGACTAAAAGTAATTGGAGCAACCGAATCCTGTACAAAATTATTTGGCGTCAATACAGAACAAATGACCGGTCAACCGTTAACTAATTTTAAGGCAGAATACTGGAATCAGAACAATTTTCAGAAAGCTATTAAAGCAATTCAATCAGGAAAAACCACTGTTCTGGATATAGAAATAGAAATTGATTTAGATGACAAATTTAAGCGGTTAGTTCCAATAAATCTGCACCGAATTCCATTCAAAAATGATATTGGTCCTATTACTATTATCACCCTAAAAAAATTGTTGCATCCTGATTACCTTATACACATTGATAAACACCATGCTGAAAAAATGGCATATTTTTCTATTGAGTATGCTCCGGATGCGGTGTTTTGGACAAATCAAAATGCGAAATTCATTTATGTAAATGAACAGGCCTGCCATTCGCTTGGATATACCCGTAATGAACTTTTAGAACTTTATCTTTGGGATATTGATCCCTTTTTCCCTCGAGATAACTGGTTAGAGACCTGGAATGCGCTGCGTTCAAGTCAAAACATAAATACTGAACGCGTCCAATCGATTCATCGAAGAAAAGATGGAACAGAATTCCCCATCGAAGCAGCATCCCGCCACATTATTTTGGGTGAAGATGAATTTCATGTCGCATTTGTCCGGGATATCAGCGCATATCAACACGCAGAAGTGGAGAAGGCGGATCTGGAAATGCAGCTGTATCAAGCGCAGAAAATGGAAACAGTCGGTCGATTAGCCGGAGGAATTGCACATGATTTTAACAATATGCTCAGCGTAATTCTTGGTTATATTGAAATGCTCCAAAATCGTTTATCGCACGATCCTCAGAGCTCTGAAGATTTAATCCAGATGGAAAAAGCAGCCAACCATTCCAAAGAAATTACACGCCAATTGTTGGCATTTTCCAGAAAACAGATTATAGCGCCAAAACCGCTGAACATAAATAGTCTGATTGAGAATACAGAGAAAACGCTGATCCACTTGATTGGTGAAAATATTACATTCGAATTTAATCCTTGCCCCAATGTTTGGATGATCAATTTTGATCCTGCGCAGCTTAATCAGATTTTTATCAATTTGTCTGTTAATGCAAGGGATGCCATGCCGCATGGAGGCAAATTACTTATCAGCACTGTTAATGTACACGCTGATGAGGCATATTTGCGGCAACATGTTGAACTTGACGGTGGCGATTATGTGCTGCTTACCATTAGTGACAATGGTGTTGGAATGGATCGCAATACGCTCTCTTATATTTTTGAGCCGTTTTTTACTACAAAAAACGTGGATCAGGGCACGGGATTAGGATTAGCAACTGTGTACGGCATCATGATGCAAAACAATGGTTTCATCACCGTACAAAGTGAACCAAATATTGGAACGACATTTAATTTATATTTTCCAAAATTTGAAAAGTACACTGAAGAAAAAAATGAAGAACCAACGCAAAATGCCAGAAGTAATCCGGTTACAGGCACAATCCTTTTAGTCGAGGATGATGACATGCTGCGCCAAATGACCTCCATTATGCTGCAAGAAATCGGCTTTAAAGTAATACCAGCCGATGGACCTATGAATGCGATTAAAATTTTTAAAAATAACAATTCCAAAATTGATTTACTAATGACCGATGTTGTTATGCCGGATATGAGTGGTATCGAATTGAAGGAAGAAATCAACAAAGAAGATCCATCTGTCCGCACCTTATACATGTCTGGGTATGCATCCAATGTTGTTGTTGACTATGGCATTTTAGAAGACGGCGTCAACTTTATACAAAAACCTTTCTCAATGAAAAATTTAAACAAACAAATACGAGAAATATTAGGACTTGATTAAACTGATTAATTCATAAATTTATCTCGCAAAGCTACCGGCGAAAGCCGTACCTTCTGGCTTAAGATGTAAATAAATTTTTAGAAGTTTCTTTTTAAATAATAAAACTTTTATTCCATTTTCTTCTGATAAGCTTGCGAATAACGGACGTTACAACTTCGCGTCCTGGCGAGAAATGAATAATTCAGATTAAATAATTATTAGATTTATTCTTTTCTAAAAAAAGAGAGGGAAATAATTCATATTCTTATGGGGGGGGTA
>JAFGKZ010000110.1 GCA_016928315.1 Calditrichaceae bacterium | reverse complement strand
CAGATTTATTCTGATTATGAATAGTATTTTCTATATATAATTTGTTTGACCGATGTTTTTATGATTTTGATTGATCCTAGATTGATGAACTCAAAAACCGGAAGAACCTTTAAGGACTCTTCACCAACTGATGCATGTTTGAATGCCAATCTACTATGCTATGTGATGATCATTCTGTACTTTAAGCAGCCATAACCGTATTCCTTTTATGATTGCCACTAAAAACAATCCTAATCCCAGTGTAACGACGACCATGCCGCCGGTGGGAAAATCCAGACTGTAAGATAGATAACTTCCCATTAAACTTACCAGGAGTCCAGTAATCCAGCCTATGATTAATTTCGATTTAAATGATGTTCCAAGCAGGGTGCCAATAACTGCCGGCACAATCAAAAATCCAAAAACCAGTAAAACGCCTGCTACGCGGACGGCAAAAGTTACAAGAATACCCATCAGGGCGTAAAAGATGAAATCCCAGAAAACCAATTTATGATCATTGTTTTTAGCATTTTTTTGCATTTGGCTGATATTCAGCAAACGCGTATGCAGTAAAAAATATAGCAATCCTAAGATTAAATAAACTGCCAAATAAATCAGAACTTCATTCCAGTTAACCCATAACAGGTGTCCCATCATTAAATCATGAACATGTTCGGAACCATGAGGCAATCGATCCCCTGTTAAAATGACTGCAGCCGCACCGGTGGCATATAAAATACCAATGAAAGCTTCCTGCGGCACTTTGCTATGAAGTTTTCTGGTTAACGAGAGTAAAAAGGCTGCCAGAAGTGTACAGGTTAATGAAACAATAATGATAAGCGGATCGGATATTTCGAGGCCAAAAAACATACCAAAGGAAACGCCCAGCGCTGCGATTTGGGCCAGGGCGATATCAATAAAAATTACTTCGCGCATGACTACATGAATGCCAACATATCCGCATATACCAACTAGGATAATACACATGCAAATGGCCGGCGCCATAAAAGTTAATATTTCGATCATTGCTGGCCCCGCTCTCTTTCGTGATGTCTGTGCCGGAGACGTTTGGAGGGCGAATTGAGACCATAGGCTTCTGCAAGCTGAGTGACCATATATTCGATCCATTGTATATAGCTTTCTGATCCCTTCATGGCGTTAACTTCACCGGGTAAAATTAGTAATTTGGCGCCCGTGGCATTCGCCACCTCCCGCGCTTTGGCCGGTTCTTTCCATGATGATACAATAATAACTTTTACCTGATTTTCTTTTATTAACGATATGATTTCCTGTTTATGTTTTGGCGTAGGCGGGATTCCCGGACGGAGCTCAATGTAACCTTTCTGATTTAATTTCAACCAATTCAATAAATAACTCCAGTGTACATGATAGCATACGATATTTTGGTTCTGTAACTGAGAGGCTTGATTTTCCAATTCTTGTATTTTGGATTTTAGTGTTTCCTTGAATTGGGATAAATTCTGATTGTATTGGGCTTTATGTTCAGTGTCCAGTTCTTTAATGCGTTCAGCAATAAGATCGGCTACTAATACAGCATTATTCGGATTTAATAAATAATGAGGATTTCCTCCCGGATGTACGTCGCCCATGCTTCTGTCCACTTCGCCATGAGGTTTTTCCAGTATATTATCCACAGGAATGACAGATGATGCATTTAGGTTGCCTTTGGATCCAACGGCTACTTTATTATTTCTTGCGCCTTGAATCAAGAGCGGCAGCCAGCCAATCTCAAGTTCCAAACCGGAATAAATAAGCAGATCGGCTTTACTTAACCTGACCATGTAGCTGGGTTTTGCTTCTATATAATGGGCGTCCTGGGCGCCGCGGGTAATGCTGTACACATCAACATAATCACCGCCGATACTTTCCGTTATAGATGCCAGGCTGGGTAAAGTAGTAACAATATTCAATTTTCCAGCTATAGCCGGATTTAATCCGAGTACAAGTAATACAAAAATTATGATTAATGATTTATTTATAAATTCCATCATCTAAACTCCTTAATATTTATGCGCCGGATGGCTGCCAATGGTCACATTGACCTGTAAGACAATTTGCTGTTCATTGGAATCAGCTAATTGCAGCCGATTATATTGTAGCCGGTAAGCGCTGAATTCAGTTGGCACATAAGCCAGGGCAATGCTAAATCGATTTCCATTCAAGTCTTTTAATGGATCAATTTCAATTCCATCGGGACTATTAAAATAATTATGCAGTGCTTTTGCCTGATTAAATTGTTCAAAGCGAGTTTGTATCCACCATCGTAATCCAAATTGATACAAACCTTGCACATAATAACCATGCAACGGTTTAGTACGTTTATCATCAACGTTTAATGTTGAATTGATGTATTCACCTTCGAGTACAAAGGAGCGGTACCTTCCGTATTGAAGGGGTTTCCA
This sequence comes from Calditrichaceae bacterium, assembly GCA_016928315.1. Lineage (GTDB taxonomy): Bacteria > Calditrichota > Calditrichia > Calditrichales > Calditrichaceae > JAFGKZ01. The sequence goes on along the minus strand of JAFGKZ010000110.1, from coordinate 5,897 downwards.
TTTTAAGTGAAAGTCGATGCCCCAGGTTAGTGATGATATTTTGCTAATAGTAGAATCAAAGTCAGTGTCATTGGCATAACTTAATCCTCTTTTTCCGGTTAACAGCGAACAGCCAAGTCGCCAGGTGGTTTCATCACTTAAATCCCAGAAATTGTCAAAATGGGCCAGGTAAGCAAGATCAGCTTGTTTGTCACTGTTAAATAAAAATTCATTATTACCATTCACAACGCCAGCCAATATTTCAGAGTACCACGGCGCTGGCAGCAAATAAGATGCTTCAACTCCCACTTCCTTTAGTTTGGGACCGAATACCTGGTTTAGAATAAGTGGATTTTCAGCAAAGGCCATGTGGTGCATATGATATAAATTATAACGTCCGAATGTATTTAGCATCATACCGCCTCTCAACGTAACGGGAATCGGCAGACGCAGCGTTGTTATATAAGCTTCCTCTACGCCAAAGGGTTCATCTTCACCACCGCCCAATATCATAGCCGCCTGCAGGTAAACATCAACATTTGAAGTAATTGCCAAATCGGCTGCCTGACAATGTAATCCCTGGGACGTTCCGCTTTCAGTCCACAATAAATTTTCATTATCCGAAGCCATGCCGCTGAATAATGCATTAACACTAATCGCCGGATTGAATGCTCGGCTTATTCCGGTGACGGATGCGTCCGATTGAGCTTGCACTGATAATAGATTACAAAATAGTAGAATTAGGCCGTATAATGTTGGCCTAAAAACAAAAATTTTCATAATAAGCTCCAAATAAATAATCATAAACGGGCTTTATAACAGAATAGAATTTAGTCTATTTCAATTAAAGCCAGCCAGTTATAACAGAAAGAATAATTTAAGATATTATCTAAAAAGGCTTAAATGAAAGGCGGAGCTCTTGTGGATATATTTGAGAAGTGGTGGTGAGAATAGGGGTCCTGATAAGCGTATTCGATTATATAACTGATTATATCCGGAGTAAAATCGATATTAACAGAATGATCTACACAAATGGATGTTTGAGAGACCATGCAAAAGAAACAATCCGGATCCGGTTCTGCCTGATGCTGAGGATCATCAATGAAGGAAACGAACTGGATTCCGGAAAAACCCAGAATAAGCAGTAATAATATAATTTTTTTGTATAGTTGCATTATTTCGAATATATGCAATAAATATAACAGAATCTAAATTTTATTATGGCAATCTAATTTTGTTTTACCGCGTAGTACCCAAACCAAATTACAAAAAGAACATGCAAGCCTACAATTGCCCAGCCTAAGACATTCATTAATCCTGCCGTTTGGGCAATGACGAGAATAATCCCACTTATTAAGAAATAAAAAAGGAGCGTATATACAGCCGCTTTTTTAAAATCCATATTTTCGGATTTGCGGGCAAACCATAAAAGAACGGGAAAGCATAGTATTGCCGATCCAAACAATCGGGCAAAGGTTGCAGCCGTTTCATTCAAAATTACACCGTAGGGCCCAAGCATTTTCGCGGGAATAAAAATGAATCCTAAACCGAATATGGTTTCAATGATCAGCGCTGTTAAAAAAAGTGTGTTCATGCTATACCTCTATAAATAAATGGTACAATTAAAACATGTTACATAACCGATAAATCAAGAATCAGCAGATAATTTATGCGAACATCTAAACTCAGCCATGAACGCTGTTCATTTTTAATAAATTATAACCCATTCCGTTTACAATCCTATCTTCAGCATAAACTTTCGATAGCTTCATCCACGCTGTTATACGTATTAAAGATTTTTTGCAATTGGGTTATAATTAAAACATTATGTACTTTTTCGGATACGTTAGCCAGGCATAGTTTGCCTTCCCTGTTTACCATGGTTGTATGCGCGGCCATGATTCCGCCAATGCCTACACTGTTTACCCAGCTCACCCCGCCAAGGTCCAGCACTACTTTTTTTATATTTTGTCCCAGCATTGCCTTCACTTCGCCCTGAAGTTCCTCTGTTTCAGGCATACCCATAAGATTTCCTTTCAGCGTGATGATGCCGACATCACCTTTAATTTTATCTTTAAATCTCATTTTCTTTCTCCTTGTGATGAGTGAAATAAAATTAATCATTTTAATAGTGATGCTATAATCGCTAAATCTAATACAATTATTCCGCTTACTCCAGCAAATAAATTGATTTTTGTGTTTTTGATTGTTGTTTTATACTCTTGAAAATAGAATTTGAAATGGTGATATTAATAGTGAAATGAAATAAAGGTGATATAACTTGAAATTACAACATATAGATTTCATCGATCAAATACCAAAGCGATTTAATTCTACAATAAATCGAAGAGAGTTTATTAAAACAGGAACAATGGTGAGCTGCGCCTTTCTTTGTCCATCCTTTTTGTCGGCAGAAAAGAGCAATGCTAACTCAAATTCGGATGACAATCGCTTTATAAGAGAAGCCAGTTATTATGAAAAATTAGATCATAAAAAAATTCGCTGTCTGCTTTGTCCGCGGGAATGTGTGGTGGATGATCGTGAGCGCGGCTATTGCGGCGTGCGTGAAAATCGTAATGGTATTTATTATACATTGGTTTATGCAAGACCGTGCACTTATCATATCGATCCGATTGAAAAAAAACCGCTCTTTCATTTTCATCCGGGCAGTTTGGCTTTTTCCCTTGCCACAGCCGGATGCAACCTAAACTGCAAATTTTGCCAAAACTGGCAGATTTCACAGGTCACTCCGGAACAGGTGCAGAGTATTTATCTTCCGCCAAAGGATACGGCAAAAGCGGCAGCCAATAATAATTGTGTATCCATTGCTTATACTTACAGCGAACCGACTATTTTCTATGAATACATGTACGATACCGCTGAAGCCGGTCATAAAGAAAATGTAAAAAGTGTTGTCATTACTGCCGGATATATTAAACAAAAGCCATTGGAAGAGTTATGTAAGAAAGTTGATGCTATCAAAGTGGATCTGAAAGCATTCTCGGAAAAATATTACCAGGATATAGTCAAAGGGGAATTAAAGCCGGTACTGGACAGCCTGGTAACCATGCGGAAAATGAATGTCTGGACTGAAATTGTATATTTAGTCGTTCCGACTTTGAATGACGGCGATCAGGAATTAAAGGATTTGGTCAAATGGATTAAAGGCGATCTTGGGTTGGATGTGCCGGTTCACTTCACCCGGTTCCATCCCCAGTATATTTTGAAGAATCTGCCGCCAACACCACTGGATACACTTGAACGAGCCAAAGCCATTGCCGATGCGGAAGGTTTAAATTTTGCATATATTGGTAATGTCCCGGGTCATGAGGCAGAAAATACCTATTGCCCGAAATGTAAAAAAATGTTAATCAAGCGTATCGGATTTAATATCTTGGAAAATCATATTAAAGGTAGTAAGTGTGGTTTTTGTGATTATCAGATTCCGGGAATATTTTAGTATTTTTACTATCTGATTTTGATAGACTAAGTATTTGAATGCTGCGAATATTCTTCGTACTTAAAGAATTATTTTCGTAGAATATCTGGCTTTTAGCTCATTAAATTAAGGATATATTAATTGGAATAGTTCTTGTATAAATTAAATCATACTTTTTAATCATGATTCTAAAAACTAACTTTTATATCGGAGGTAAAATGTTTAAACGAATACTACTTTCAGTTATTGTAAACTTATTTTTTTTACAATTTGTATTTTCTTATGACTGGTTATATGTTCGTGATCCCCAAGGCTGGAAAGGGGGAACGGGTACCATTGAAGATGCTGTTATTTCCATTAAGCCAAGAGGATTGTATATGGAAGTTGGATTATATCTGGTTTTTTCGGCAAAGGGATTAGGTTTTACAAGCAATGATGCCCTTGAGGTAGAATTTCATTTTGATTTACCAGAGAAAGCAATTGTGCATGATTCATGGCTGTGGATTGGTGATGATATAATTCGCGGGAAAATAATGGATAAATGGACTGCCGCTTCGATTTATGAAGATATAGTTAATCGAAGAAGAGATCCCTCAATACTATATAAAAGAAGTTCAACTCAATATGAATTAAGAATATATCCGATGGCGGGTGATTGGAAAAGGAAAGTAAAAATTACCTATCTGGTGCCCGCTCAGTGGAATGCTTCAAAAGTATTTGCTGAGTTACCAATGAATTTATTGCAAACATCGAATTATGGAATTGAAAATATTTATGTATTAACATGGCTTGATCAGGAATGGAAAAATCCTTGTATTGTCGAGTTTCCCGAAATTGAATTTGAGGGTCACTCAGATGATGAATTTGGTGATTATATCAGTGCCGTAATTACAGGTGAGGCAGCATTTAGTAATTTGAATTTTGCACTTGATGCGCCTCTGAATAATGGTATTTATTTGAATCGATCCGAGGTTAATTCAGAAGGCTACTATCAAATGGCATTTTTACCTTCAGCAGTTATGGAATTTCAAGATTATAAAAAAGTTGCGGTGCTGGTTGATTATGATGCCTCAAATAGTAGTATAATGAAATCGGAAATCATCAATACTATAAAATCCGATCTGAACATATATTTGACTGAAAAAGACTCCTTCAATCTTATTTTATCCCAGTTAAATATCAATCGAGCCAGTGATAAATGGATACCGGCTGATTCTATATCGATTGAAAACACTTTTGCTGAATTGGGTGAAAATCCAATGGCAGATTACAGCAATCTCCCAACTTTGCTTGCCAATGGTATAGATTTTGTTAAATCCAACGGTAATGAAGGCAGTATTATCCTGGTTTCCAATTCCGATCAGGCTGGCGATTATCAGGTTGCTAATCAATTAATAGATGATTTGGTTGGTTTAATGGATGTTAAATTTCCGATACATGTTGTTGATTTTCAAAATCAAAACTATGAGTATCATTGGATTGGCGGCCGATATTATTACGGCAATGAATATTTCTATACTAATATCACAAGACTTACTACAGCAAATTATAACAATATACGTTCAGTTTATTCCTTTCAATCGATTCTGACAAACGCTTTCCAGTCATTAGGGGGTTTTTTATCCTCATTTGATTTACATACATCGTTAGATGATGGTTTCTGTTATGGAAGATTCAATTTAAACGACTACAGCGAAACAGTATATCTGGATAGGCCGGTATTGCAAATTGGTAAATACAAGGGTAGTTTCCCTTTTAATATCGAAGTCTCAGGAATGTACGAAGAAACTGTTTTTTCAAATGAATATAAAATTGAAGAATCTGCTGTATCAGAGGTGGATAGTCTCTCAGAAGAAATTTGGGTTGGTAATTATATCCATGATCTTGAATCACAAGTACAAACCAATGATGTAATAAACGAAATTATTGATTATAGTATTAAGGAAAGAATACTATCAATCTATTCTGCATTTCTTTGCCTGGAACCATCACGAGGTGGGGAGATTTGTTATGACTGTATGGATGAATCGAGCCTGGTTGGAATCCAGGAGTCCAATATTGAAAGTGTGAATGATAGTTTAATTGCTTATCCAAATCCTTTCAATTCAACTACAAAAATTAAGTTAACTTTAAGTAATGTTAAGAATAACAGTACCTTGAGCCTAAAGATATATAATACACTTGGGCAGGTAGTGCGTTCATTTGAGAAAAGCAGCAATATCTCTGATCAGATTGAATTTATCTGGAACGGAAAGAACGATCAGGGGCAAGATGTGGCTACCGGAAACTATTTTGGCATTGTTTCGACGCCTGAAAAAGTCTATAAATTAAAGCTAATATTGGTCAAATAGGTGTTTTACAAAGGGGCGATTTCTGGATCGCCTCTTTTTTATATGTGCGCTACGCATACCATTGCTCTATAGAGTGAAAGTCTCGAACGAGCCGGCCAACGGGAATCGTTAATCCGAAGCAAGGGTGT
>JAFGKZ010000109.1 GCA_016928315.1 Calditrichaceae bacterium | reverse complement strand
GAACGTACAATAGAGGCATTATAAGATAATACAATGCCTTTTAAGTATCCCGGAAGAAAATGAAAATTTATTTGATGTTCAAATTCAAAACCCCATACTTTGGTGGGCTTTTTAGAGTTATAAGGAATTGTCAGATCATAAGCCGTGCCTCCCATACCGCTAATCCATTTGCTGCCAAGAGTATCAAGCGCCCATTCGCCACTGGTTCCAAATTCTTCAAGCATGTGGTACATATTTTTAATCTCTTTATAATATGTTGATAGCGATATCAGACCGACTTTATGGTTATATACAGAAGTGTTAATTTCATAATTCCAAGCCTCGGCTGTTTTCAATTCAATATTTCCTACCTGCACTTCGAATGCAGATCCAATCACGGCCCCTCTTCCGCCAACATACCTGTCGATACGCATATTAAAATCAGGCCGGGCTAAGGCTTTATAAGCTGCCAGACGAATTTTTAAATAATCAGTAGCTTCATAAGCTAAATGAAAATTAGGCAGGTATACTGTTTGCTGTGCAGAAGAAGTTGTATCAAACAAAACATCCTCAGCTAATGGGAATCCACCAACCCTGGATTTCATGTAATAGGCATCATAATTATTGTACTCATGCTCTGTGCGTAAACCGCTGATAAAAGTTATTTTTTGCCCAAATTTTAAAGTGTTCATCAGATAAAAAGCGCTGACGTTCTCTGTAATATCATAGTCGTTAACTCGATAAAGTGGATTAATCCATACTTCTTTTCGGTTGCCTGTAGGATCAACACCGCTTTTATTTAATTTTTGCCATTGTTTCAATCTTTCTTTGATCACTAGAGGTGTTAGTTCATACTTGTCATATACGTTTCTCGTGTCAACCTCTGGGAAAAAATGAATTAAAGGCATCGCTCCGCCATTCGCACCTGAATTAAACCAATCTTCAAAGTATGTTCCTGAAAAATCTTTTGGTCTTACAGTTCCATCAGGTGCTAACTCATCAAATTTCCATTGTCCGTCCAGATAATACGGTGAGAAATTTTCCCCAGTTATGTTTGTTCGATCTTTAGATTTAAACTTTGTACCCACTTTAATCTCACCGAAAATAGAACTATTAATGTTGTACTCACGTGAAATATCTAAAAAAGCAGTACGCTCTATCTCACTATTATCCTGGTCACGATAATATCCCCAAGCTTGCCAGGCTTCTGTAAAATCGTTTCTTGCAAGAGGAATAAGTCTTTCAGGTATTTCTTTATAATCAAAGATTGTAGGGTACGGAGCTCGCATACCATCTTCCCAAAAAATCAATTGATAATCAAAAGGATATTCAGATTTTGATTCAGCATAAGCAACTCCCCAGTTTAATCCAAAATCAAATAAATGATTATCTCCGTGAACTGAACTATTATATGTATTGATATTCTGCTCTCGCTGCCGGTAATCATAGACAGTATATTCACCATCAAGCGGATAATCTCTGAAATGGGTTAAATAATCCCTTTTTGTACCGCCATATATATTATTGATTCTGATTGTCCCGTCATCAGGGGTATTTATATCCAGTAAAATACTAAATCCTTTGCGGGTTCGAATTTCATCTCTAAAATTAACATTGAAATCATTAACTCGATATTTATCGTCCCCTGTATCGTATCTCCACTCGATATCAAATCTTTCATTACTTCTGATTTTCTTTTCTAAATTCCCTACTAACTGAACACCGAGGATACTATTAAAAAACCGCTCACCATAGCGAAGTGAAAGATCATATTGATTATAGGATTCCATTAAATCATTATAATTCCCCTTAATATTAGTTTTTAATTCTCTGGCCTCCGGTGCTTTTTTAGTTACAAGATTAATGCTGCCCGCCAAAGCGTCTCCATCCTTGTCGGGAGTTATCGCCTTTGCCAACTCTATTCCCGCTAGTGAACTCTGGGAAATCGTACTTAAATCTACTCCACGTCCCGTCTCTTCTGTAGCAGGTACTTTAACACCGTCAATGGTAATAACAGAAAATTTAGCCTGCATACCACGTAGAAGTACCTTATTAGCTTCTCCACCTTCACGAGTTACTGAGACCCCCGGTAACCTTCCAATCGCTTCGGCAGCATTAGCATCCGGTAATTCCTGAATTTTTTCTTCAGAAACAACATTTACAATCGTATTTGATTTGATCTGTTGATTGATAGCCGCTATCTGCCCCTCTGCCTGGGCAGTTATGGTAATTACTTCACCCTCAATTGCGATCGGTATTAGTCTAATACTTAAAACCTTTGTTTCATCCTTGGAAATATCTATAGGTATGATTTTATCCTGATAACCTATATAGCTGACAACAATATTATAGGAACCTTCCTTAATACCACTAATACGGTATTCGCCATTAACATCCGTTGATGCGCCTATTGCAGTTCCTTCGAGCATCACATTGGCGCCGGGTAAATCAATACCGGAAATAGAATCCGAGATAACGCCAATTAAAGTCCCTTGCGCCAGAGCAGAAGAAATGAAGGTGGAACAGCAAATAAAAATTAGAGAAAGTATTTTTAAATTATTCATGAATCTTGATCCTTGTATTTATGTTAAGATTCAATTTTTCAGGCACGTATTGGAAACATTTTGGAGTTATGCTTTGTGCCTATGATTTGACGTTATAATAATAAAAAGTATAAAGCGATAATGAAAGTGAAAATGGGTGAAAAACGGTGAATTACATTTTTTAACATTGATAAAACATGTTGCAGACCCTGTTTAACATTCAAATTTGTAAATCACCGTGATAAGAATAGTTACTAACGGGATAACCATCCGCCGTCAACGGCAATGGTGTAACCGCTGATATAATCGGATGCGGAAGACGCCAGAAATACTGCGATACCTTTTAAATCTTCAGGCTCACCCCATCTTCCGGCAGGAATCCGGTCGAGGATGGTTTTATTACGTTCAGGATCAGCCCGCAAAGCGGCTGTGTTGTCCGTCGCCATATATCCGGGAGCGATGGCATTCACATTAATTTTATGTGGAGCAAGTTCATTAGCCATAAGACGGGTTAATCCCATAACAGCGCTTTTAGAAGCCGTATATGACGGAACCAGAATGCCTCCCTGAAAAGAAAGCATCGAAGCGGTATTAATAATTTTGCCGCCTTTTCCCTGTTTGATCATTTCTTTCGCAACGGCCTGGCTGAGAAAAAACAAAGTACGTTGATTAATGTTAATAACATCATCCCAATCTTTTTCGCTGAACTCAGTTAACGGGGCGCGGCGAATAATGCCAGCATTATTGAAAAGAATATCAATACGTCCAACTAAATCTTTAGCTTTTTTTACAATATCATCAACACATTCTTTTTTTGAAAGATCCGCGTGTATCCCCACTGCTTTTCTGCCTAGTTTTTTTATTATCGATTCTGTCTCCGATGTATCTAAAATATCAACCACCGCTACATCAGCTCCGGCTTCTGCCAATCCAACTGAGATAGCCTGTCCAAGCCCCCTGGCAGCCCCAGTTACAATGGCGGTTCTACCATCCAGTTTAAATTGATCTAAAATCAT
>JAFGKZ010000108.1 GCA_016928315.1 Calditrichaceae bacterium | reverse complement strand
CCAAAAAGCCGGATCGCTCTTTAAAAATGGTATAATTTTATCCTCCGCTTCGTTGTTATCAAACATCCGGAATCCGCCGATAATATTAACCAGCACTTCTAATCAATATCGACGCCATGTCAGCGATATGAACGGAGGAGTGAATCCATCGAATTATAGACTGAATATTGAGAGGCAACCTATCTGTCTTTGATCTGAATTAAAAAAGAAAATTTTATAGTTTGTCTGCTCAAATATAAATTGAGCGAATAAAAATACAGATAGTAATTAATTCATATTTCAACTTGTTTACAAATATACAAATCCGTAAAATACAGTTTGAACTGATTGATTTAATTGAAATTAAATGAGGAAGATCATACTAAATAGAGCATATATTCGATGGATTCTGGCCATTATCATTACTTTGAGTGCCGCTATGTATCAACGTATGACCGGACCAACTTATCCCTTAAGGGGAAAAATAAATATCGAAGGACGTGATATAAAATACAGGTTAGCTCGCAGCCACGGCGGGGATACCAATCACGCTGTTTCTTTATCATTTCCTGATTCTACCTATAAGGCAGCGCTTCGCTATACATTTTTTAAAGCAAACCGACCCTGGGAAACAATGCCAATGAAATGGGAAAATGGACAATTTACAGCGGAGCTTCCCAATCAGCCGCCTGCCGGTAAGTTGGAATATTATATCCTAATCAGCAGGCAAGAACAAAAATATGCAATACCGCCTGATCGCACAGTGGTTATACGTTTTAAAGGCGCTGTTCCGGCATTAGCGCTTATCCCGCATGTAGTATTTATGTTTTTTGCTATGCTGATTTCCAACTTAAGTGCATTGGAAGCTTTTGCTAAAGGAAAACAGCTGAAAATTTATACCATATTAACAACGTCCTTATTATTTGCAGGCGGCATAATTTTTGGACCTATCGTTCAAAGATACGCCTTTGGAGAATTGTGGACAGGGATTCCCTTTGGCTATGATTTGACTGATAATAAAACATTGGTGGCTATGATCGGCTGGTTGATTGCACTTGTACAGGTTACGCGCAGAGATTTCAGGCAGGCCCGCTGGTGGGTTGTTGCGGCTGCCGTAATTTTATTGTTAATTTATTCCATACCTCATAGTATGCTGGGATCAGAATTAGATTATCAGACGATGCAGGTTAGAACGGGACAATAGTATAATTGAATCAGGAAGATTGAATGAATAAGACAACTCATTTTGATGACGCGGTTAATCTGATTAAGCGTGCAAAACATATGGTTGCATTTACCGGGGCTGGTATTTCGGTTGAAAGTGGTATTCCTCCTTTTAGAGGAAGGGGTGGTCTTTGGAATTCATACGATCCTGCCTTATTGGAACTCGATGAGTTTAAAAATAAACCTAAAGATTCTTGGAAATTATTGAAAAAACTATTTTATACTCATTTTGGAACGGCAAAGCCAAATGGCGCACATTACGCTCTGGCAGATTTAGAAGAAAACGGATTTGTAAAAGCGGTGATTACCCAGAATATTGATAATCTGCATCAACTGGCTGGCAGTAAAAATGTTATTGATTTTCACGGCAATATCAGCCGGATGGTTTGTTTAGCCTGTAAACACTTCTTTGCCAGGAGTGACTATTCCTTAAACGATCTTCCGCTTAAATGCAAAGAATGCGGCGGATTGATTAAACCCGATGTGACATTTTTTGGTGAAGCTGTGCCAGAACCAGCCAATACGTTGGCAAACCGGCAGGCAGAAATGTCTGATGTTTTTTTAATAATTGGTTCAACCGGAGAAGTCTATCCAGCCGCTTTGCTTCCGGAAACAGCTAAAGAAACCGGGGCAAAAATAATTGAAGTTAATACAAGCGAAACCCAATTTACCAATAAAATTACCGACATCTTCCTAAAAGGCAAGGCAACAGAAATTATGGGTGAGCTGGTTAGTTCATTGCTGGCGGGGTCTAAAAACTGGGAACGTTATTTTTTAAGATGAGTTTATCTCACTTATGTAATAAATAGTTGGAGATCAGGTTATGAAAATTAGCCGTGTAAAAGAGATGCAAAAAATGGATGCTCAGGCAGTTAAACAATTTGGCATCAAAGAAGAAATGTTAATGGAGAATGCCGGTCTGGCAGTATATAATGTTATAAAAAATGAGGTGGACATTAAGAAAAAGCGCTTCGCGATTTTCTGCGGAGGCGGTAATAATGGCGGTGATGGATTTGTGGCTGCAAGAAAAATACATTCGAATGGCGGATTAGTGCATGTTTATATACTCGGTAATTTGGACACATATAAGGACGCCGCTAAATTAAATCTTCAGATAATCCAAAATATTGGAATTGAAATATATGAACCTGATAATACTGAAATTCTTAAAGATACCCTTTCTAAATACGACATCATTGTTGATGGTATATTCGGTACCGGTTTGGATAGGGAGGTTGAAGGCAAGTATAAAAGTATTATTAATTTAATTAATGAACAGGATTGTCCTGTATTTAGTCTGGATATTCCTTCAGGAGTTCATGGGGACACCGGCCATATTATGGGCACTGCGGTAAGGGCTTCACACACTATTAGTTTTGGTTTGCCAAAATTGGGTAATTTATTATTTCCAGGGTTTGAAATTGCCGGTAAGCTTCATGTGACGCATATTTCCTTTCCACCGGAAATGTATAATCATAAGAATATTAAAGTATCTACGAATGATCCGGTTCTTATGCCAGGGCGCCGGATGGATTCGCATAAGGGTTCCATGGGAAAAGTACTTTTTATCGCCGGTTCAAACCTATACCTGGGCGCCCCGTATTTTGCTGCACAATCCTTCCTAAAAGCAGGCGGTGGATTGTCTTTTTTGGCGACGCCAGAATCCGTTGCGCCTCATATTGCATCTAAGGGAAATGAATTGGTAGTGCTTCCTTTGAGCATGGCAAAATCAGGCAGCTTGTCCATGAAAAATTTGGACCGTTTGCTGGAATTTTCCGATAAGGTTGATATGGTTGTTATTGGGCCTGGCATATCACTGAATCGCGGCGCCCAAAATCTTGTTCGCAGTATTAGTGCGGAGATAAATAAACCTGTATTAATTGACGGAGACGGACTGACAGCTATTGCCAAAGATCTGGATTGTATAGCTAATCGTACATACCCCTCGATACTAACACCGCATATGGGTGAAATGTCGAGGTTAACCGGTAAATCAATTGCAGAGATAAACAAACATAAAATCGATGCGTTGCAGGTTACCTCTAAAATGCTTAAAACGGTCATTGTATTAAAAGGAGCTCATTCTTTAATCGGCTATCCTGATGGGCGTATTTTTATTAATTTAAGCGGGAATCCAGGTATGGCTACAGCCGGCAGCGGCGATGTGCTGACCGGGACAATTGCTGGTATGCTGGGACTGGGTTTATCGGTTGAAGATGCAGTTAGAAATGGTGTTTTTATTCATGGATTTGCAGGTGATCTGGCAGCAAAAGAAAACGGGCAGGATGGATTGCTGGCAACGGATATCATGAATCACTTGCCGGAAGCAATAAAGTTATTGCGCCGGGATTACAATGAAATAATTAACGATCACTATAATAAAATTCATACTGTATTATAATCTAACATACACGCATTGGCATGTTAGTCTTGCATGTTCTTCTGATTGATTATTGATCGCGCTCAAAATTGTTCAATCTGCAGAAATTATATCAATTATAAAAAAAGTAAGATTTTCGTGGCATACTCGATTTTGATTAATTATATTACAGGTACTCTTTAAGAGAGAATTCCTGCGAAAAGTTAAATAAGTCAAGTTATTCTTATGAAAAAAATGCATAAGGGTATTAGCCGTATAGACTCTAAAAATACCCATGGTTGGTATGTCCGGATATATGCCAATGGCGGTGTATTTGTATCAAAATTGTTCAGCGATCGATTGCATGGCGGTAAGCAGCAAGCATTAAAAGATGCTATTTCATACCGTGATCACAACCAGATGGTTGCAGATTTAAAGAGGAAGGATATGCGTTCCAGGAGCAAGCGACCGTTTTATAGTAAACCGCCCAAAAACAATACGAGCGGAGTAGTGGGTGTAAACGAAATTTTATCTACATCCAATGGAAAAAAGGTTCACTATTTTCAAGCCACGTGGAGTGAAAATGGTAAAGCCAGATCAAAGAAATATTATATTACACCTAACCGGACGACACAACAGGCGCGTGAGGCTGCGATCCAGCATAGATTGACCATGGTGAATAAATTAGAAGAAAACTGGCTAAGCAATCCCGATAAAGATTGAATCGGTTTAATCTTAATTTTACAAAATTACTGGTTAATAGAAAACATCCATTTAAATGAATATATATGCATAGGTAGATATTTAAACGTTAGGTGTCGTGAAAGATATCTTTTAGTAAATATAAAAAAACCCGCAAAATTATTTATTTAAAGAATAGAGTGTAAATTTTGCGGGATATTTTCAGGTTTTGCTATTCTGTATTATTATTCACAATCATCCGCATTTAAGGTGGGTTGATCAGCGACTCCCCTGGCGTTCCATTTTTCCAGATATGCTTCGCGTTTACTGGAAACACTAGCTTCATTTTCTTTAGCCCATTTCTCAGCGCCTTCCTTGTTCTCGATGAGGCGACAGGTGGATATCCATTTTTGCACCCGTTCTGTTTGCAAATCTTCTTTGGTTATCGGCGCAAGAGAAAAACGGGCACGCCACATTCCCATCCGCGGCGCAACCTGAATATAATATGTTTTTCCTGCGGCAAGATCTGCATTTATAAAATCAGCTGCTTCGGACACAACCATAAACAGATGTTTACCGGGTTCAGCAAAATAAGGCAATTTTTGATTATAAGGAACAAAACCAATAAAATCCTTATCATCATAAATGGCTGCGTTTATTTTATAGCCCAGGTTACTAGGACGGATAAAATACACTAATGCTTTATCCGCAGGTTGATCGATGGTTGCAGAAGAAGGTACTGAGAATTTCATGTTTGGCGCAGCGCAACCAATCATCAGAATAGAAAGTAATCCGATAATTACTAATTTTGTTTTCACGTCTGTCTCCTTTTAGAATGTTAAACGATTAGATTGAATGAATGATATAACCTCTAAATTGCATACTGAAATTGTGTTGATATTATTGAATTTTTGCACAAATTATTTGTTCTGAATTTAAGAAGAGAATTTTATATAAGGCAAACACTATTTATGATTTTGGAAATTTAGCGTTGTTGTAAAATAGGCCAGTTAATTATTTATGGATTAAATTACTTACATGTGGGCATTTTGATGTAACAATAAAAATTATATCCCATTGTAGAGCGCGTCTATCAATCTCAGCGCAGGCTCCTCGTGTTCTTCATCCACATAAAGATTAACACCCTGTGGTATGCCGCTTGAAGCAGTGCCCAATATCCCAACATCAATTGATTTCAGAATACAAATAATATTATGCTGAGCCAGAACTTCTTTAGCTTGTTCTGCAAAACTGCGATTGGGAAAGTTTTTTATCAGCACGAGTTTATCCATGTTTCCTCCGGTTTCTTATTAAGTTCAGATTGTTCAGGAAGTTAGATAAAATCAATTCGATGAACAAGCAAATATTGAATGTTTATAAAGATATAAAATTAGGCACATAGATAAAATTTACCAATTACATTTTATCTTATTAAAATGTGGATTGAAGAACGAAGAGCTTTAACCACCGGTTTATTCCGAAGAACTATTCTATTATAAATAATCTGGAAGGAAAACCGATGTTAATGCAATTTATTGATTAGAATGGAAACCCCGGCCAATGAGACCGGGGATGTGATTATTCTAAAATTATACTTTTGATACCTTAGTTGCCTGTAAGCCTTTTGCGCCTTGTTCAACTTCAAATTGAACTTTGTCGCCTTCCGATAGTGTTCTGTATCCTGAGCCTTCAATGGCGTTAAAATGGACGAAGACATCTTCGCCTTCATCTCTGCTGATAAATCCATAACCCTTAGAGTTGTTGAACCATTTTACAGTACCAGTTTCCATCAAAAAAATCCTTCAAAAAAAATACATGTTACGTACACAGCAATTAAAACCTGAACGAAGCAAAAAAAAACGCTTTGGACGCTCCAATCTTGCTGGAGTATCCTCCACGGATTCTTTTAACATACTAACATCTTAATGAAAGCCTTATCTCCAAAACAGGCAAAAAGCCAGGTACAATTAGTTACTGGGTTAATTTAACATGAAGACAAATCAAAATGCAAGTCTAAATTTAATTTTTAATATTTTCAGAATTTTGGTTTTTATCATAAAAATATATTCAATCAGGAATAATGTATAAACATTAAATGTTATGACACATATATTTATTACAAAGAGATCAGTATGAATCTTGTAAATGAAATAAAACAGAATGTATTTAAAAGTGAATACCATAAACTATTGGTAAATATTATGTACACACATGGCTGGATACATAGCAAAATAGCCGCTCGGCTTAAACCATATGGTATAACACCTCAACAATATAATATACTTAGGATATTGCGTGGTCAATATCCTAATTCAGCGCGAATTAAGCTGTTGGAACAACGCATGCTCGATAGAATGTCCAATGCATCGCGGCTTGTTGAACGATTGAGGCAAAAAGGATTAGTCGAACGATCCATTTGTAAGAAGGATCGGCGGGCTGTTGATGTTATCATTACAGAAGACGGGCTTAATTTACTTAAAATTTTAGATGAGTCAGAACAAAAATGGATAAACGAATTTAAGAACATTGGATTAGACAATGCAAAACATACAAATAAAATATTAGATGCATTACGAGGATAATAATTAATTTAACATAAATTAAAAGAAAGGAGTTTATCATGTATAAACTTATTTTAAGTCTGTTCAGCGTTTTAGTATTAAACCATTTAGTAATTGCTAATGAAATCTACAAAGTGGATTTAAACAATAGCCAACTTAAATGGGAAGGGCGTAAGGTAACCGGTGCACACCATGGTACAATAAATCTGCAAAGCGGTTCTCTTGAAGTGGTTGATAGCAAACTAAGCGGTGGTGAATTTACTATTGATATGAATTCTATGATAAATTTGGACCTGGAAGATGAAACCTGGAATAAAAAGTTAATTGATCATTTAAAATCTGATGATTTCTTCTCAGTTGAAAAATTTCCTATTGCCAAGTTTAAAATTACAGATATAAAGAATTATAAAGATTCCGATACTGAGGCCAATTATCTAATCATTGGTGATTTATCAATTAAGGGCATTACCCATTCAATCGAATTTCCCGCTGTGTTTAAAGTTGAAGAGGGTAAAGTTACTGCGTCGGCTAAAATTGAAATCGATCGTTCTAAATATGATGTGCGTTTTGGATCCAGCAGTTTCTTTAAAGGGCTGGGTGATAAAATGATTTATGATAACTTCACCATGGATGTGGAATTAACTGCAACCAAATAAAAAGTGTAAGTGATTTTTAAGCTGTCTGTGTAATTGCAGGCAGCTTTTTTATTGTGCGCTACGCATACCATTGCTCTATAGAGTGAAAGTCTCGAACGAGCCGGCCAACGGGAATCGTTAATCCGAAGCAAGGGTGT
>JAFGKZ010000107.1 GCA_016928315.1 Calditrichaceae bacterium | reverse complement strand
GGATATAATCACTGTATTTTGAAGTAAATTTTTTCATGCAATAATATACAAAATTTTTTACTTTGTTTGCAGCTTGTCTGCGTTAAGGATTACCTGGATCAGGCAGAAGCCCAATACCCGTTAACACCCTTAAAATTTTGGCTGGTCGTTCCCTTCTTTTTTCTGATGGTTACAGACCTTATTGTTACTTTGCTCTATTTTGGCCGGATTGATCCCCAGGTGATCGCTACTTGCTGCAGTATCAGTTTTAGCGCAACTCCCGGCTGGAATGAAAACATCCTTTCCGGAGGACACTGGATTGAACTTGCTTTATTCTTATTTTATTTGATTGCTTTATGCCTGATTGCCGGATTAATTCTTATAAAAAAATACCCGCTGATCAATTTGCTATTGTGTCTTTTATTTATTCCGGTTTCGATGTACAGCTTAAAATACCATTTTGTAAAATTTATATATGAATTACCTTCGCACACTTGTTTGTTTGATATTTTATGGGCACAGTATTATTATATTGGGTACCTGCTTTTCGGTTCACTCTTACTCCTAATTATCAGTGCAATTTTAATGGCTCTATATCCGAAAATCCAATCCAGACTGCAAAAAAATCATGATCAGCTTATAAAACAATTTCGCTATACTGCCTTGTTTTGTACATTACTGTTCGTTTTGATAAATTCAGCCTATTGGCTCTACTGGATATTATTCAGATTATAATATTCGAAAGGATATCTTATGCATAATTTATTTAGACTTTTAACTTTTACTTTTTTACTTATTTTTAAGATTGCATCATTGCAGGCTGATGAAGCAACGGTTATTCAAATAAATGAATGGCTTAAACTTGGGCCTTTTGAACAGCATTTTCCTGCTTTCCACGATCAGAATAATATTTATGGAAATCCGATTAAATTGGCAGATTTGCTTAAATTTTCTAATAATGAAGTGATTGATTGGAAGCCAGCTGCCGGAAAAATATCGGGTAATCAAAAATGGAATAAAGTAATGGCTGATGCCGAAGCGAAATTAAAATTAGAAAGTGATAAAAACGGACCATCGGTGTTTTATCTGGCTTCTTATATCAAAACCAATCGATGGATAAAATCAGAGTTAAAAGTATCCGGCGCACATCTAATGCAGGTTTTTATAGATGGAATTCTGCTTGACACCAAATTAGGTTCTGAGAAAATCGGCGCTGAAAACAGCAAAGAGCCTGGCAATATTTGTAAAGAAATCATATTGGAACAAGGCAGCCACTTAATTTTGATCCGGACTATGAATGATCCTGAAAATATCAGCGATTGGGTCATTGAAGCCAGCTTGCAGCCAAAGGATTCCACACTGATTAATGAATTGACTGTTTCAAGCTCGTCCGATGAAACCATGACCATGGAAAAACTACTGGACAGCCCGGTAATCAAAAATATCCATATATCAGCGGACGGTAACATTTCCGCAATGAACCTTAGCCGTATGCTTAAACCGACTGATCAATCAGAAACATGGCTGGAATTCCGGGATACTGAATCCGGGAAAATTATCAGAGAATTGCGCGGCGCTGTGGATATTTCCGATTTTCAATGGGCGCCAAAA
The DNA here is from genome assembly GCA_016928315.1 of Calditrichaceae bacterium. Classification (GTDB taxonomy): domain Bacteria; phylum Calditrichota; class Calditrichia; order Calditrichales; family Calditrichaceae; genus JAFGKZ01. Next base: position 2,169 of record JAFGKZ010000107.1, on the reverse strand, counting down.
GAAAATCTTTACGCCTACACCAGCGCCGGGAATGAGGGCAAAAATCTATGGATAGCCGATTTTACAAAAGGTGATGTTCGATTACTTCTGAAAAATATCAAAGGTTTTTTAGGATATCAGTGGGCGCCGGATAATTCATTTATCATCTACACTGTCAGCGAAGAATATACCGACGGAACAAAAGATTTAAATAAGCTGCTGGGCATGGAAGACCGTTGGCCCTGGTGGCGCAATCGCAGTTATTTATACAGAGTCAATTTACAATCAGGACAAAAAGAACGGCTCACCGGCGGACTTTATTCAACCGATTTGAACGATATTTCTCCCGATGGAAACGAATTGATTTTCAGCGTTACCAAACCCAATCCTTCCGAACGGCCTTATTCAAAAAATTTTTACTATCGATTGAATTTGCTGACATTGAAAGCCGATTCGCTTTTTTCAGGAAACTGGGGCGGAACAGCCCGCTACAGTCCGGATGGCAAAAAAATTCTTTTACTTGCGGGACCCTCGTTCTTCGGTAAGCTGGGAGTCAATGTCAGTAGCGATAAAATTCCTAATGAATACGATACTCAGGCTTTCATTTACGATCTTAAATCACGTTCTGTCCAAGCTATATCGAGAAATTTTAATCCCGAGATCAACTCAGCCGTGTGGCATAAAAAAGATGGAAAAATATATTTTATCGTAACAGAAAAAGCCTATCGTAATCTATATCGGTACGATCCCGGCAAAAACCAATATAATAAATTGGATTTGTCAGTTGAAGTACTTGACGAAACGGCTATAAGCTCAAATTCCATGACGGCGATTTACAATGGCACCAATGCCAATAAGCCGGAACGACTGTATTTTATAAATTTGAAGAATAATAAATCTAAGTTAATCTTATATCCTGCTGAAACTGAGTACCGAACCGTGCGATTCGGCAAAGTGGAATCCTGGACATTTAAAAATAAGGATAATATTGAAATTGACGGGCATATTTATTTCCCGCCGCATTTCGATCCATCCAAAAAATATCCCTGTATCGTTTATTACTACGGCGGCACCTCACCGGTTGACCGCGGATTTGGCGGACGCTATCCGAAGAATTACTGGGCGGCTAACGGTTATATTGTTTATGTAATGCAGCCCAGCGGCGCAACGGGATTCGGGCAGGAATTTTCGGCACTGCATGTGAATGACTGGGGTAAAATCGTAGCTGATGAAATTATTATGGGAGTCAACAAATTTCTGGATGCACATTCTTATGTGGATCGTAACCGTGTAGGAAGCATCGGCGCCTCATTCGGTGGATTTATGACCATGCTGCTGCAAACCAAAACCGATATGTTTGCCTGCGCGGTTTCCCATGCCGGTATCAGTTCCATTTCCAGCTACTGGGGCGAAGGGTACTGGGGTTATTTATACAGCGGCGCGGCCACAGCCAATAGTTTCCCATGGAATCGCCAAGATATTTACATAGATCAGAGCCCATTATTCAACGCAGATAAAATCACTACCCCATTATTGCTGCTGCATGGCAAAGTGGATACCAATGTGCCGCCGGGAGAAAGCTATCAGTTATTTACAGCTTTAAAATTATTGGGCCGTGAAGTGGAACTGATTGAAGTGGCCGGTCAGGATCACCATATCATGGAATACAATAAACGAAAACAATGGTCGAAAACCATTGTCGCCTGGTTTGATAAATATTTAAAAGACCAGCCGCAATGGTGGGAAAATTTATATCCTGATAATTAATGGAATAAATTAAGAGGTTTTCATGACAAAGCATTTTAATTTAGGTTCATTATTGGTTATCGCTATAACGTTCATTCTATTTACAGCAGCTTTGTTCACCAAAGGTTTTACACACGATCTGCTGCTGGAAACCGGTGTTTTATTGGTGTCCATCAAGCTGATAATAATGGCCTATAAAAACAGTAAAACAAGTGAAGAAATCAGTAAAGAGCTGCATGAAATAAAAAAGTAATTAAGTATAAACAAAGGTTAGATAATAAAGTTTACTTTAGTTTTTCACATGTTTGGTGATGTTTAAAATATTAAGAATAGAGATTCGATTTAAAATATAGTTTTGACAAAGTCAAAAACGGCGAATTTTCTGTTTGAGCTGAAGGACTGTTCTTGAAGGAAAGACCTGCGTGAGTTAAAATTCGCCAGGGC
>JAFGKZ010000008.1 GCA_016928315.1 Calditrichaceae bacterium | reverse complement strand
TTTTAATTTAATATTTAATAATTTTTAAGTCAATATAAAAAAGTTGGCAGAAAGAACTAATCTAAAATTGAAAACCCAGCGAAATACGCTGATTTCCATCTAAATCATACTGGGTCATGGAATACGAATAATCAAAATGAAAGCGTGAATAATTTAATCCAACGCCCATAGTCGGCTGATTTTTGTTGTCGCCTACAATCCAGCCTAAACGCAGAGTAACGTATTTATAAAGATCAATTTGCGAGCCAATATGATAATAGACACTTTCGTCATTAACATATTGCACATCGGCAGCAATTAATGGCTGCTTGCCTAAAAGTTCAACCGGTAAATTATAACCGATTCCGGTAGTAACCATAAGTGGTAAAGGAGTGCTCTCTTTTCTCAACTTCGACATTTGCCCGATATTTTGAATAGTCAATCCTAAATCCAATCCCGTAATCACATTTTTCTTTTTAGCTCCAAAATCCACTGCCCAACCGGATGCCTTTTCCAGATACAGTTTTTCGAACAGATATTTAAGATTTATGCCAACTGCAATATCATCGATGAGATAGGCAGCGTAACTCATCATACCGGAGAATACAATCCACTCGGTAGTGCCATAGGGTTCATCGCTTGCCATATCGCGAATTTCAATATCTTTCATCGTCAATAAATTCGCTGAAAAAGCAATATTATGTTTACCTGTCAATAAATGGGCTGAAGCAAATTCCTGCGATAAATCGGCAATCCAGTTATAATGCATAAAGATGAATGATTTAGCGGAACTTCCTGCCAATCCTGCCGGATTCCAGAAAGCTGCACTGGCATCTTCTGCTACAGCGGTATAAGCGCCGCCCATAGCAGCCGCCCGGGCATCAACTTCCATCTTGAGTAAGGCAAATCCATTTTTACCGGCATCTCCGGAAAATACGTGCGTAGTGAATAAAAATAGAATTATTACAAAAAAAATATATGATTTATTGTGATTCATTTATGGATACCTGTTCTTTTAATTACCGCTGTTAATTTAATCATTTCAGGAAAAATTGCCATGAGAAAATATGACTGCTGCCTTCATCGATATAGCTTGGAATAAAGGCATAATCCAATCGTGAATTATAGCCAAGAAAATTAAAAATCATGCCTGCCCCGGCTGTTATTTCTCCTTCATTAAGCCCAAGGCAAAGTGATAAATTATCACCTGCTGCATTTTCTCTGCCTTTTATATAAACGATTTCTGCGCCAAAATGATTTCTATAGGCTTCCTTGTCTGATCCTTCAAAATCATACAAAATCCGCAGCCATGAATAGGGCGTGATGTATTTGAATCCTATATTATACAACACTGGAAATTTATCGATAGTAGTACCGCCAAATTCAAATATATCGCTGGTATTGGCTTTAAGCTTGGATCGGATATCCCGAACCGCGCCACCAATCGTAATCTGATCGGTTAACAAATAGGTTGCGCCAAAATCAAATCCCCAGCCGCTGGCATTATAGTCATATTCTTTATGATTTATATCTTCCCTTAAATATTTAAGTGAAAGACCCAGTGAGAGTTTCTCACCGAAACGTTTGGCAAAATTAAAATAGATACCATTAGCCCATTGCTCAATGGAACCTGACTCTTCACCAAGTGAATTATAGGCCGTTATATCGCCAATTCCGGTATTAACCAACGCAATGGAAAGTCCTGCTTCCGGCGGCACACGCATGCTGTAGCTGATCACATTAAAGCGGCGGTCCAGTGACATAAAACTATAGGATAATGATATAATTTTACTATCCAGAAAAGCCGCGGCAGAAGGATTATAATAAAAAGAATACCCGTTTGGCCGATCAGCTACACCGGCGTTACCCAGTGCATTTGAGCGCGCGCCTATGCCCATTCGCAAAAACGAACCGGCGTAACCGCCATTTTCACCGGCCATTATCAAATCCCCTGTTAATAAAGAAAATAAAAATATAGATATAAGTATTTTAAATTTCATCGATTCACCATTTAATTAATAATTGCAATTTTTCCCCAGCTAACTTTGCCGTCAACCTCAGCACGGAAAAAGTATATTCCGCTGGCCACTAATTCCCCGCTGTCATTGGTTCCATCCCACTTGGGTCTATAATCATCTATTGGAATTGTTTTAACCTTATCCATTGAAAAATCAAATATTTGAATTTTTATTTTATTTGCCGTTAAGCGGTCTATCTGAAACCGGCAAAAACCATCTATCCGAGGCGTAAAAGGCGACGGATAGGCATATACTTTATTAACAGGCTTACCTTTATCCGACACAAAAGCCGGGATGATTGACCAGCTGTTGCCATTGTCTTTGGACATCGCTAATCCTCGCGAAGTTCCAATCCATAGTAATTTATCCGGACCGATATTCTGAACGGTAACCGAGTAATATTCCTCGAAAAATAATTCCTCACGGCTCTCTTTACTGCGGATATCTCCGGCTTTATACCAGTTTTCACCGCCATTATCAGAAACGAATAATCCTTCATCAGCGGCTACATATACTCTGGTACCATCAAATCCAAAATTATGAGCAAAATTACCTTCCAGCATCACTTCCCAGGTCTGACCGCCATTGGATGTTTTGCTGACAGCACGCACTTCGCTGGTATCCGTTGCTTCGATGGTGGCAGCCCAGATAGAATTGTCATAAGCCTGGTAACCCAGCGCAACAATGAAATTACCGGATATCGGCTGTTCCTGATTGGATGCTGTAAATCGTTCCCAGGTTTGGCCGTTATCTGCAGATTTACTAATTCCCTGCGCGGTGCCAACCCATAAATTACCGTTTTCCGAGAGTACGGAAAATGCTCTGTGATTTAGGCCGTATAACTCATCTAACGGATTAAACGGATTGCCGTCCGTTGTAACCACCTGCCAGGTTTGGCCCATATCATCCGACCGGCGTAATCCCCCGCCGAAACTGGCTATCCAGATGGTACTATCAATAAAAGCAATATCGTAAGTAATATTCTGAATATTGGTCGTCGTAGGTTCATACGCTGCAACCTCAATGGAATCAATCGGCTGAGAAATATGCGTCCAGGTCATACCATTATCACGCGTATAACTTAATCCCCCTCCTGCAGATAAGTCTTCCCCTGCTGCAGACGTATCAAAGGCGGTTGCAATCCACAACGTTTGCTCATCCATATAGCCAATAGCCGAAACACCACCTTTGCTTTTATGCTGATCACGGGTATAAATTTGCCAGCGTCCACCGCCGTCACCGGTCTTGTTGAGCGCATATCCGGAAGCCGCCCATAGCAGACTGTCTTTTGTTATCAGGTCGATAATGCCATACCCTTTGAGACTGGCGGAATAAGGTTGATCATCCAACTCTTTGGCCAGCTTAAATGACTTCGTCTGAATGCCCTGACCATATGAGAATGAAATACAAAACAGCGTAAAAATAAGAATTTTCATAAATTATAAAACCTCTAATGTATCAATGAGAACTTCGCTAAGATTACCTGATTTATCACGAACATAGAAACTTAATTCATACTCGCCGGCATCATTTGTATTATAGAAAAAGATTGAAAGCGAATAGATGCCATCATCTGCGGTCACGTCGCCGGCGTTTTCGTACCAGGTCTGTAAATTAAATGGTTTTCCGTTATCTACAAGAATAAAAGCATTTCCCGAATTAGCAAAAGCGCCATCCGGCTTTTTCAGATAGAAGTAAACTGAATCAATATCTCCCAAACCCTGGGGATCCGCAATCTTTGCAGTGATTAATTCACGTACGATTGTATTTGGCACAGTCGGTCTGGTCATTTGATCCGGCACTGACAACTCAACTATTCCGGCGACTTCATTCTCCAAAAATAAATAAAATTTAACTGATTTTGTTACCGAGCCAAATGCATCTGTCACGGTAAATTCAATATCGTAAAGTCCTTTATACCCGGCGGCAAAGGTGGAATCCATTTTAAACGAAAATACGGAATCGGCGGCAATCAAATCACCCGAATTATTAAAATCTCCATCATTAAACATTTCAATGGTTTCTAATAAGGCGGTCGAATTGTGCGCATACAAATTGAAACTTACATTTTCAATCGACGAAAGTCCTTCCGGATGCATCAGGGCAACGTATATATATTCTGCTTCTGCGCCGCTTTTTAACGTATCCGGTTTTTGGATGTCTACAAATTCCACGGTGTAACTATACCCAAAATGGATAGTTGTATCCGAAATATCAGACTGATTCCCATCAAAATCAAAGGCCTGGATTTCAACCAAATAATCACCAACTGTTGATCCAATATCGCTTGCGGCATTAAAACGATTACTAAAAACGCCGTCACCGGCGATCACATCGCCGTCATTTGGATGATTATAAGCGCCGTCATCATGCAAGCGATCTACCATTACAACCTGGCCGCCTGGATTTAGAATGGTAATCATAACGGAATCGATATTCTCAACGCCCTGTGGGTCAACAATTTTCGCTTCAACTTTATTATAGGAAGTATCGGCCAGATTCCAATTCAAATTTATATGTATTAATTCAATGACCGGCGTTTCTTCAACAATTGGATCCTTACCCGAATCACTGCAAGTCTGCAGCAATCCAATCGCAATAAGCAGAGCGCTTGCAATTTTAAATAGTCTAATCACTCAGTTAACCTCAATGTTATTAAATTTTCAAATTTATATTTTATGGAACAAGGGATAAACGAATCCCCGGCTGTTTATTTATGCTTCAGCGCCAATGCCAGCCAGGCACCCTTTTGTTCTTTTTCAATAACCTGCCAATTATACTCTTCATAGCCTGTTAGAATTTTATCCTCATCCCGGCTTAACAGTCCGGAAAGAATTAAAATTCCATCTGGCTTAATATAATTAATAAATTTTTCCGGCAGTTCAAGCAGAACATTCCTATCGATATTTGCCGTTATTACATCATATTCGCTTTTTTTGATATCGCCCAATGTTCCGCAGATAATATCAGTCTGAATATTAATTTCATTTAAACTAAAATTTTCCCTAATATTTTCTAAGACTATCGGATCGTTATCAAATGCGGTAATTCTTCTTGCGCCTAACTTTGCAGCCAAAACAGCCAATATGCCGCTTCCGGCGCCTGCATCCAATACGTGATCCCCGTTTTTGATATATTTTTGCAGCATCAACATCACCAGTTGAGTGGTTTCGTGATGCCCCGTACCAAAAGCCATTTTTGGACTAATGGTAATTACAATTTCATCCTTTTTAGGATGATAGTCGTCCCAGTCCGGTTTAACGATAATATTTTCAGTCAAATGGAATCGTTTAAAACTATCCTTCCAGTTTTCTGTCCAATCCTGATAAGGAATATCTTTTATTTGAATAGTTGATGCGTCAAATTCCGGATGATACTTATGGATCATATCTGTCAGTGATTTTAATGTCGATGCATCCCATCGATTTTTCTGGAAATATATTTTTACCTGATTATCAGCTTCTTCCAGCCCTTCAGCGCCTAATGAAAATATGCCATTTGAGAGAACATCCAGCAGGGATGGATTAATTTCCACGTTTACTTCTATCCAGGTTTTTTCTTTCATTATAATACTATACTGCTTTAATTAATCCCGAATGGCAATATTTACTGTAATACCAAATTCATTATAGGTATAAGTGCCTGTAATTTTATTTTCCGTAGTACCGCGTTCGTAAAACAGACTGCCCTGTATCCGTTTACTGAACCGGTAAGTTGCCGACGGGCGTAATTTCCAGTTGCTGTTTTTTTGTTTTTCAATAAACTTATCTTCACCAAACTGTTTTTGAAATGATTGATTGTTTGATGAATCAAAAGTCAGGTTAAAATTAATTTCATTTTGAAATGTTTTACCTTTAAACGGCCAGACCGGTATGGGAATTGAAAAGCCGGTGGAAGTGGCATAATTTAAGCTGATTGAAAATTGATCTGTGAGTGTTTTACCTGCGCCGCCGGTAGTTGAATAATTATAATTTTCTGAGTTGCTTAAACTAAAATTGCCGCCAATACCCCATTTTGTCTTTATGTTAACCCGTACTAATGGCTGCCAATTATTTCCGAAGGTTTGGGTTGTGGGTTTATACTCTTTTTTTAAATTCAACGAAAGATTTTCGGAGTATTTACTTGAATGAGCGTGATCAATCGAGATATTTTGAGCAAATGAAGAAAAGAATAAAAATTTTTCAACGCCGGAAATCTGAATATTCCAGTCAGGAATCATAGCGCGCAATGGCCAGGTATCTAATTTTTTAAAGTCTTTTTTAGGATCGCCGCCTGAAACAAAATAGGTACTGTTTTTAGAGCCTGACCGTGTTGCATTGTAATCCGTACTACTTTCCTGAGTCGAACGATCATACGATAAGGATGCCCTGATATTTGATGAAAGATTAAAATTAGTTGAAAGTTTCAGACTTCGGGTTTTCTGTAGTTGTGGTCCTACCAATGTTATATTTTCCGCCAGAAGAGATGAATCCTGCTCTACGCCCGGATCTTGCGTAAAACCAAACTGGTATTGCCAGGAAGGCATTTCAGTCAGGTAACGATTGGTCACATTATCACCCAGGGTGTAGGTTGCTTTAACGCCTTGCCATTCGCTTATAAAATCATAAATCCACATTAAGGGGTTGGGTACGGATACCGATTGTTTATCCTGCTGCTGATCTTGATTTTCATTTCCCTGATCTTCATTTTCCTGATTATTTCCCGCTGGTCTTCGGTTAGATCGTCTGCTCTGTGATGAAGATGGTTTCTTTGTTCCCTTCGGCGTATAAATCGCCTTAATCAATTTTGAGGGACTAAAAGTCAGATTGGCGCTTTTCTGGGTTCTGTTTAAACTTTGTTTATACTGATTACCGTTTGTTAAATTAAATGTAAAATTATTTGAATAGGAAAATCCCGGATCCAGCCAGCTTAAAAAAGTCGGTTTATAATCCGCTTTGAACGATTGATTGATATCCGTATCCAATCCAAAATCAAATTTAGTTATTATTGATTTCCATAAATCTTCGTGCGACAGGCTGTCAAAATCCGCATCGGATTTCCAGCCCCTCGAATAGGTAAAATTCAGACTGTTAAGCATTTTATATGAAGTATTCACCGTACGATTAGTCCCTGTATTTATGGTTTGAGAAATCTCATTAACTTCTTCACCTTTTTGCCGGCGTAGTTTTTTCTGCTCTGAATCCTGTACATTAAGGCTAAGTTTTATATTATTGGGTGTGTAATATAGTTTTTGATCACTAATTTTTTTTAAAACGGGGACATTGGATACAAATTTAAGAGGCTCAACAAAATTGTCTTTTCCAAACGGAATATTATAATTAAAGGATTCTTTGATTTGTTCAGATTTATTATATAAATATTCCCAGTTATTGCTGTTTTTATTTGAATAATCAAAATCCACAACAATCTCATCAAGCGTATATCGAAGATACCAGCGTTTTGATTTGGACCGTTTTTTAATTGTGGTTCCGATTCCATAGGTTTCATTTGTATTCACTTCATCTTCCAGTTCATCAGGAACATCACGCAATCCAAATAAAGATTTAAGTTTTGTATCAATAGTATTATTGCGATAGCCGGTCAATTCATCTGAGCCGCGCTTATATTTCGGAATACTGCGAGAGAAACTGGCGCGCGCATCAATGGGTACGGATAAGTCCCAGGACGCCGGTAAAAATTTATCCAGCGTAAGTTTACCCGAATAATTTTGCACTTCATTGGTACTGCCTTCGCCAAATTGCGTACTGATATTATGAAAATCCGCATCTTTACTTTCCCATTGAGCATTAAATGAGAGAACATCTGCTAATCTTAATCCTGTGCTGATTCTGAGCGCGGTGGCTTTTTCTTTACGAACCTCTGAAACGCGCAATTCATCCAGCCAGATTTCGCCGGTAAAATCCCGGCTGTCTCTTCGCGGACTTTCACCCAGATGTCGAATACCTACAATAAAAAACCGGATTGTTTTTAGACTTGGATTACCTACAGATTTATAATATCCTCCGGGCTTGTCATTTAATTTTTCATAATAAACATCTGTACTAACCAGATTCTTTTCATTGGATTTAACGGCGGAAAGCGCGTCAAAATCGATTTCAACATTATTGGATTTTGTATTCCAACCGGCGTATATATCCTGACCATATTCATAGTAATTGGTTGGGCTGGCTCCAAACCGAAGATAAAGTTGTATCTGGGAACTGTCTTCGGCTTCACTGACAGGCGGCAGTTGATTGTCCCCATGCACAAACATGCGCATTTTTTTATAGTTAACCAAATCGAGCACGTTATAAAGCGTCTTTTTAGCCTCGGCAATTTGACCGGCTTTAAAATCCACTAAATTTAGCACTAATGACTGCTCTTTGGAACGCACATCCGTAATCCTGTCTAAAGTACCTTGTACGCCCGGAGGAGAATCGTATATATCATCATTTTCTTCTGAATTATAGGTTTTTAAAGAAAACAATGAATCATTACGAGTAAATATACTGGTATCATCTTCGGCTATACCATTTTCTTCCCATTCATTCCCAACAAAATCAAACGTGGCAATCCTGATTCGTTTCCGTTCAGTCGGCAAGTCACTGAACCATATGCGAACATTATAAATTTGTCCAAACGCAGCATCCGGATTTCCGATTTTTCTGGTGTATTCTTTAATCGGTATTCGGAAAAGACGCCATTTTGTTTCTGGTATTTCACTTTCTTCCCAATCTTCCTGAGCATCCGGATTCAGGGAAAAAGAGTATTCAAAATAATCATTGTTCAACGCTAACTGTCCATCGCCATCCAAATCTTCCGTATCCGGATAGCGGGCATCGCGGGAATTACTATTGCCTTCTGTCCCGTTTATACCGTCATAGTTATAGGTGTCGTCTTCCCTTTTAGGTTCCTGCCAATTATCATCCATGGCGCCCGGTTCTTCCTGATTATCCGGAATGCCGTCAACCCCGGTGTCTTCACCATCATCTAACAAACCGTTATTATTTTTATCTTCTGTATTTAATCCCCGGTAACTCAATTCCCCTCGGAACGTTTTATTTTTCATGTACCAGTCTTCAGAAATACGGCCGATATCAATATTGACCGTACCGGCGTCCCCAAGTATCCACAGCTCTATGTACTTTGTTTTTTGCTGATCGGCAAAACTTAACGTGGAGCGCATCATTCCCGCCCAGCTTAAATCCGGATCACTGTCTTCATCTCTCCAGAATTCTACGCCTAACACATCCGTATATTTACCGGTACGGGCATTTGTTTCCTTCTTTGGCCAAATATCCGTAATTACAGTCTGAATATAGGGATTATACCAGTTAACATGAGCGCGATGACGGTTTACCGTGCTGTCGACGACGGTGGAATCCAAATTGGGCAAATATACAGGCGGACTGGCCATGGTCCAGGTTCGATAGCGAATACCCAGGGTGGTTGTGCGTTTTGTCGATTCAAAATCATCAACATAAGCCACGCCGTCCTTATCGCCTGTTTTATCACTATTCAGCGTATTGGGATTGGGCAGCACCTGGGCAAATTCACCTTCGATATTAAAACTGGAAGGCGCATTGGTCTCGATAAGAGGGAGCCAATCTAAGGCCCGCGTAATAAAACGCGGTTCAAATTTTAAAGCGGCGTTTACATCCCAGACAAAATTTTGGAACGGTTCCTGACCGACCCGAACGCGATCATCAATGGTCGATTTGCTCAGATACAATGCCGTTAAACCCACAAATGAATTTTCCCAAAATTTATATTCCAAGCGGCCGCCAAAAATGGTTTTTTTATCCAGTTGAAAAAGATTAGCCCGTTCGTATTTAATATTAAGATTGGAGCTGCTCCGCTTTGCTTCAGCGGATAACAAAGTCAGTTTACCGCTAAAATAATCGATAATATAATCGGTATCCCGTTTTAAAGTGACGCCGCCCAGTGTTACAACCTCACTACCCTCTAATACGTAAAAGCCCAGATCAAATTCAGATTTTGTGCTTGATGAATTGACTACAATATCAAATTTATATTCTGTTCTAAACGTGTCGGTTGTTGTTTTAATCTGGTATATTTCGGCAATATAATCTTCTGAAAGTCTGCCATAGTAACGGCTTCCTTTTTCAGGATTAAATGGCTGCAGGGCAGGAAAAATTAATATGCCTTCCGCGCGGTTAACAATATATGGATTATTATCAATAATCTCATCGCCGCCTTCTATCAGCTCGCCATTTTCAGTTAACACATCGAGCCCAAGTAAATTTAGAAAAGTATTCTCGCTGCCGGCTGGTCGGGTTTCATTTGTACTGTTCACATTATATTCCAGCCGGACTTCAAAACCTTCCTGCTCGATATTTCGACCGCCCAGTGAATAAACATTACGCATCATTAATGGCCAGGTATCCTCATCCGTAGGCTGCATACCTCTTGGTTTTATCAATTTTAGTATGACTGTTTGCGATATATCTTCAATGTCTTCAGTTAGTGTGCCATATTTATCACCATTTGATGTCGCATAAGCAATTGCCAGTATTTTTTGATCATCTATGCGGCTGTTTAGCTTTAAAAATCCGCGATATTTATCAAATGTATAATCTTGATCAAGTTTCAATGGTATAAAAGAACCGTAATAGGCTTTATTTTCTTTTTGCAAATCATCAAAGTCGGGAATATCATCAATATTAATATCATTATAATTTCCATCCGGAGCCAACTTTTCAGGATTAATCACTGCCAGCGCATTTCTAAATCCTTCTATTGTGCTGGGAGCCGTTTCATAAACATCTAACAAAACGATATCTTTGCCGGTTTCATATACAAATGTTTGAGGATCGTCTTTTTTAAATCCATCTTCATAACGATCGCGATAAGACTTATCTATAAAAAAATACTGATTCTCGATAAAATCAATATCCCTGATAACCGATTTGGATGCCTGTGAACCACCGCTGATACTTAATTCCTGCTGCTGTCCTTTTTCCAGGGAAGCGATAGCCGTCATATGCAGATTGCCCATTTTCATCTGCGTTTTAAGACCGAACAAACCCTGATTGGATCCGCCGAAGATCACATATTTTGTTGAGGGCAGAGAAAGCGAGACATTACCGGCTTCAATCTTTTGCACAATTTCATCTTCATCACCGTCATAACGCAGCTTAAGCGTGTTTTCGATATCGGTTACAGCCTCACTGTTTTGTTCTACGGAAACAGTAACCTTATCCCCGATTTTTCCCTCCACGGTAAATTGCTGCTGCTGCTTAAACCGCGGACTAAAGGTATTTTGCGATTCAACGGCAGAAATGGCCGATCCTGATCGTTCTTCTGTTCGTCCCGATAAATCAAACGAAATATTACCCGTAACGCGTAACCCTATCCGATCGGAACCAAAAATCCGGGAAAATGTTTTGCTTTTTATTTTAAAGGGAATATCCAGTTCAATCGCCCCGAATTCTTTTTCTTCTGGCGGCTTATATCTGCCCACAATGGTAGATTTCCACATTTCACGCGTCTGGAATTGCAAACGTAATTGAATGTATGTTTCTAAATCAACCACGGCAGGCAAAACCAGGTCTGTTCTATCCACCGCTTCGCTAAATGAAACATAGGTCAGGCTGGAATCGAAGGTAACGCTATGTTTAACGGATTTGGGGCGTGTGGTAATTGTTAACATAGAGTCTACCGGTACGCGCTCCAATCCAAAAATTTCGGATTCGAAAAGCGTTACAACACGCGGCGGCTCAGGAATTTTAATACCAATCTGTGTCAGTCCTGAAACCGGGATTAGCAGCAACCCTAAACAGAACAAGACAAAAAGATGTGGAAGCCCTGTCATTCTATAGAACAAAGATTTCAAATTCAATCAACAACTATTTAGTCAGACATAAAAATTAAAGTAGCAAAAACTGTATAGACTTCCTCCGGTAATTCAAAAAGGGTTTAGCAATTTAAAGCACAACTAAAAAATTAGCAAGATAAAATTCTGTCCCTATTTTGTCAGTGAAATTCACTTTTGTTAGAACTAATTTTACAATTTACGTATATTTTAACAATTCAACAAAATACAGTTTGTGAGTTTAAGCAATTAAATGGCATAGTCAGAAAATAGTTCACTAAAAATATTATCATAATGAAAAAACTCAATATTTATATTATTAAAGAACATATTGCGCCATTTTTGTTTGCCCTGTCTGTAATTATGTTCATTCTGTTAATGAATTTTTTAGTGAAACATATCGATGAAATATTTGGCAAAGGTCTGGGATTTATAATTATTTTTAAACTGATTGTTTTAAATCTGTCCTGGATGCTGGCGCTAGCCGTACCGATGGCAACGCTTGTTGCCGTGTTAATGGCTTACGGCCGGTTTTCCGCCGATAATGAAATTACTATTCTTAAATCGAGCGGTATCAGCATATTCAAAATTATCCGGCCCTCATTATATTTAGGCGTAATTCTTACCGTTATTATGATATATTTTAGCGATCAAATTCTTCCCGAATCCAATCATCAGGCTAAAAAAACATTTCGTGCCGTCCGCGAAAAAAAGCCGACACTTCAATTGGAAGAACATATCTTTTATGAAATTCAACGATACAATTTTCTGGTTGACAATATTGAGAAGCCGCTGCCGGATGAATGGCTGGACTTAAGCAGTATGTTAGGCCCGGAATATAATAATCAGGAGACGTTGGATCGCTTAAAAAATATATCCTTATTTGACCGAAGCGATCCTAAAAAACTGGTGACCATAATCGCCGATGAAGGATATATGGTCTATTCACCAGCGCGCCGCAGGTTGATTTTCACATTGTATAACGGTGAATTCCATGAATACGACAATGAAAAAGCGGATGAGTATCAGCGATCCTACTTCAATAAGCATACGGTATATATCCCGGCTGAAGATTTTGAATTGGAAGAAAAAAATAGCGATTATCGCAGCGACCGGGAAATGAATATAAAAATGATGACTGAAAAAGTTGATGAATACAAAAAACGTATTCAAAGTGAACAGAAAAAAGTCAGCCGCCTGATGAATGATAATTTTATTCAGATTGATAAACTGCTCGCAGCAAAAGGTGTCAGCAAAATAAGTCAGATTTCAGACAGCCTTATATCATCGGGCATAAGCAAACAAAAATGGATAGCAGCCATGAATAAGGCTTCCCGGATAGCCGAACGCAATTTACAGCAAATGAAAACTAAGACAGCGCTGATCAATCAGCAAAAAAAAAATATAAATAGATACGAAGTTGAAATTTATAAGAAAATTTCCATTCCTTTTGCCAGTATCGTTTTTGTTTTAATCGGCGCGCCGCTGGGTGTTATGTCACGGAAAGGCAGTATGGGCGTGGCTATCAGTATTAGTATTGGTTTTTTTCTTTTATATTGGGCATTTTTAATTGGCGGTGAAGATTTGGCCGATCGGCGGTTTGTTACCCCCTTCCTGGCTATGTGGTCTCCGAATATTATCGTTGGTATCGGTGGTCTGTATTTAAGCTGGCGGGCGGTTAAAGAAGTTTCGTTTATCAACTGGGATCGATTAAGAAAATTCACAAAAATATTTGGAGCGGATACAACGACGCAGGAACAGGCTGATAATTAATGTTTCAGATCCTCGATAAATATATTTTAAAACGATTTATAATTAATTTAGGTATTGCTATTATTACCTGGATTGTAATTTTCCTTGTGGTCGATATGATCGAAAATATTTCCAAGTTTATTGATCGCGGCGCCACCATCCAGCAATTTATTTTATACTATGTTTATTATATCCCCTACATCATCAGCTTAACGCTTCCGGTAGCCATGTTATTAAGTTCGTTGTTTACATTGAGCGTATTTGCCCAGAATAACGAAGTCGTTGCGCAGCTCTCCTCCGGAGTTAGTTTGTATCGGATTCTTGCCCCCTTGCTGATTATGGCAGTAATTATCAGTATTGCTGCAGGATTTTTTAATGAAATTATCGTTCCGGAAGCAAACCAGCGCAGACTGGATATAAAAAGATACGATATTGCGGGACACACCCGGCCCGAAGAAAAATCCCGATCCAATATTTACAGGCAGGATGCTGATAAGCGTAAATTTGTAATAAAATACTTCAATGGCAAAACCAGCGAAGCAAGGTCCGTAAGTATCCAAACCTTTGATGGAGCGACACTGGTTGAACGGATTGATGCAGAAAAAATGGTTTGGGCCCAGGAATACTGGATGTTATTTGACGGCAAAGTGAGAGTATTTAAGGGTGAAAAAGAATATTTTTATAGCTTTAAAGACAGCGCTTATTACGACACCAATCTTAAACCTGAAAACATGATCGAATTGCAAAAAAAACCGGAAGAAATGAGTTTTGAAGAATTAAACCGTTTTATTGCCGAACTGCGCCTTATAGGGGCTGACATAAAAAAATGGGTGGTCGAACGGCATTTAAAAATTTCTATTCCTTTCTCCAATTTTATCGTGGTGCTGCTTGGCGCTCCCCTGGCTTCGCGGAAAAGGCGCGGCGGGGTCGGATTAAATTTTGCCTTAAGCTTGCTGGTTAGTTTTATCTATTTTATTATCATTCGCATGGGTCAGGTATTTGGCCATCAGGGTCATCTCAATCCTTTGCTTGCAGCCTGGCTTGGTAATTTAATATTCTTCAGTCTTGGTTTATATAGTTTATTTTCTGTTCGAAAATAATATATAATTTCTTTACAAAGTCCGCGGCAAATACAATGATAGTATAATTTTTCAATCTTTCGTTTTATTTGTACTCGATAAAAAAATAAATTGAAAACACTTACAATTCTACGATCAGTACTATCTTCTCACCCCCGCGCATAACATCCACGCTGATACGCTGACCTTTTTTAAATTCCTTCAGACGGGCCATATATTCATAAATATCAGCGACCGGTTTTCCATCCATCGCTACAATAATATCGCCGTTCTGCATCCCTGCGCGGTAGGCTGGTTTATCTTTGATAACCATATCCGCGCGTAAACCTTTGGTATTGGCCGAGGCAAAATCGGGCATAATACCCAGCGTAACTTTTAAAGACCGGCGGCCGCTTTCCATTGGGGCTTTAGGTCCGGCTTCCTGGAAAACCAGCGCCTCGGAACGGTTATCGATAGTCATAGCTAAATTATAAACATAATCACTAACAATTTTTTGCCCGGCAAAATTGAGT
Organism: Calditrichaceae bacterium; assembly: GCA_016928315.1. Classification (GTDB taxonomy): domain Bacteria; phylum Calditrichota; class Calditrichia; order Calditrichales; family Calditrichaceae; genus JAFGKZ01. The sequence continues at coordinate 4,116 of JAFGKZ010000008.1, read as the reverse complement.
GAGTCCACAATATCATCCGGTGTATGATATTCCTGGGTAACACCCGTAAAGAAAAATAATACCGGAATATCTTTCATATAAAAAGAAGCATGATCCGATGGGCCGTATCCCTCTGTAGACTGTTTTAACACCAATTTGGTAGTATCAACCAGTTGTGTAACCAAATCTGACAGCCCAACAGCTGTGCCTGTTCCGCCAACGGTGAGTGCTTTTGTTTCTTTATTCAAACTGCCGACCATATCCAGATTGAACATTGTTTTTACGTTCTTAATGTCTATTAAAGGATGATCGGTGAAAAACTTGGAACCCAGCAGCCCCATTTCTTCAGCGCCAAAAGCGATAAAAATAAGGCTTCTTTTATTCTCATTTTTCATCGAAGCTATTTTTTCAACAATTTCAATAATAGATGCAACACCGGATGCATTATCATCCGCGCCGTTATGAACCGCCATAGTATCGGGTCTGCGGGAACCGGAACCCGTACCTCCCATACCCAAATGATCATAATGGGCGCCAATTACAATATATTCATTTTTCAAAAACGCATCGTTACCGGGCAGCAGCCCAACCACATTTTGAGTTCTTGCTGTTTTTTTAATAATTTGAGTTGACAGACTGATAACCTGATTTAGCTGTATACTTTTCGGCTGACGGTTTTCATTAATCTCTTTTTCTAATGCTTCGATGGTTACATTTTGTTTTTCAAGCAGTTTATCAGCGACTGCGCGCTTAATATGGATAACCTGTACGCCAGCGCTGGTCCGGCCATCATTAACGGTCATTTCAATTAAAGCATCATCCGGATCGATATTTTTTCCGGAAACAAAGAGCAGGCCAAGCACACCCTGATCTTTTGCTTTTAATACTTTGTGTCGTAATGAATTATAGGATTCAAAAACACTATTGCCTCTTTCCGGATCAGGATCACCGCGTAAAATGAGCACATACTTGCCTTTAACGTCCAGATTTTTATAGGAATGCCATGCCACGCTGTCATCATCAAAATCAAATCCATAATCAACAAAAACGACTTCTGCCTGCGCGGATGTGTCTTTAGAGAAAGCAAGCGGAATATAATCTTCATTAATCTTTGCTGTAAAATCATTAATCGTTAAACTGTTGACAGGTCCCGGTTCAACATCTGTGACCACATCAAAATATTGGAAGCCGTTATCGCCCAGCAATTGCAAGCCTGATTTTTTTATCTGATCACGGATATAGGCTGCGGCTAAATCGCCTTCCGGAGTTCCCGGTTTCCTTCCTTTTAAAGAATCGGATGCCAAAAATGCCACATGTTCGTACAATTCCTCAACAGTAATGTTGTCAACCATCGGTTGGGTATCATGATGCGCACAATTATACAGCGTTAATCCAATTATAAAGAGTATGATAATTCGCATTAAATGTTCTCCTGTTTTGCTTCTTTTAATCATTGAAAATTATACAATGAAATTTTTAAATCCAAAATTTAATCACTCAATTTTAGGGAAGGATACAATGTTTTTGGTCAAATATTTATTCCTGCTAACATTCCTCAAAATGACAGGCTTCCGATTTATACTCAAATTCAAGTGTTTCGTGACTGATATTAAGTTTACGAAATACTTTTCTGGCCTGTTTTTTTATCTCAATAATTTTACTGGCAGAAATATCATCTTCCACAACCAGATGGGCAGAAAATACATTATAATCTCCATCCATTGACCAGATATGCACATCATGAACGGATAGCACATCCGCTATTTCATTCAGCTGAGTATAAACTTCATGCAGATCAATATCCTTGGGAATACCCTGTAAAAATATACGAATAAATTCTTTAATATTTTTGAATGCATTCCATAAGATATACAGAGCAATGGCAATCGATAGGAGCGGATCGATAAACGGCCAGTCAAAGAAATACATTAACATACTGCCGAGCAAAACAGCAGCCCAGCCCAAAACGTCTTCCAGCAGATGCAGCATCACCACGCGTTCATTTGATGAATGGCCTTTTTTCAGCCTTAATACTGCCGCTCCGTTAACAAGTACGCCAATAATTGCAATTACAAACATCCCTTCAACATGCACAACTTCCGGATTAAAAAGACGCGGTATAGCTTTATAAATAATCAGGACAGAACCAACCAATAAAATGATGGCGCTGATCAGCGCAGAAACCAATGACAGCCTTTTATAACCATAGGAAAATTTTTGCGTTCTGGATTTATTGGATAATTTCTGAAAATACCAGGACATGCCAATAGCCAGCGTATCACCCAAATCATGCAGAGCATCTGACAGTATAGCGATCGAATTGGTGAAGAATCCTCCAATGGCTTCAATTAACGTAAAAGAAAAATTAAGGAAAAAAGCCGTCTTCAGGTTCTTTACCGAATGATGGTGATGAATATGACCATGATGATCTTCAAAATTATCATGATGGCTGTGATTGTGATTTTCCGACATAACTTTTATCTAAAGAAATAATAATAAACTGACCGCCATGATAATCATACCTGCAATCAATCCGTAAATAGAAAGATGATGCTCGCCAAATTCCCGGGCGGCAGGTAACAATTCATCAATGGAGATAAAAACCATAATTCCGGCAACGGATGCAAATACTATCCCGAATAACAGATCGTTAAAAAACTGAATAAATAAAAAGTAACCGACCAGAGCGCCGACAGGCTCGGCAAGACCCGATAGAAATGACAGCAAAAATGCTTTCTTTCGGTTATCCGTTGCATAATAGACAGGCACGGAAACAGCGATTCCCTCCGGGATATTATGAATGGCAATAGCTACGGCAATAGCGATACCCAGCGATGGATCTTTTAATGCGCCCATAAAGGTGGCCAATCCTTCCGGAAAATTATGAATGCCGATAGCCAGCGCGGTTAATAGGCCCATACGCATTAATTTTTGTTTATTTTTTCTCGTATCTTTATCGGGTATTTCTTCGACCAGATGGATCTCATGGGGATTTTCCACTGAAGGAACTAATTTATCAATTATAGCTATTAGAAACATGCCGCCAAAAAAACCACCCACGGTTGCCCAGTTTCCTCCGACAACACCCAGATGCTCAACAAGCGCAGTTTTAGCTTTCAAAAAAATTTCAATCATGGATACATAAATCATAACACCGGCAGAAAAACCAAGCGCAATTGATAGAAATTTTGTGTTCGTACTTTTTGCGAAAAAAGCTAAAGCGCTGCCAATGCCTGTTGCCAGTCCGGCAAATAAGGTAAGACCGAATGCCATTAATATTATGCTTATTTCCATATAAACTCCATTATTTATTAAGCCACATCTAAAGATGGAAGTATTTAGAAAAATATATACACAATTTCAAGCATTTTTCTGCCATGATAATTTATTGTTATTTTAACATTCTCTGCCTCTGAACATCATTAAACTTAAATAATGGGTAAATAAATTTCAGATCAGCATATTTAATATAATACATGAAAACGATTTTTATCGATCAACCGATAGGCCGGGTGATAGGATTTTCTGTAGACATCCGAATGATGGACTGCCGGAAAATTTTGTGATGCTTTTTCCCGGAATAATGATTGTATTTCTTTAAGATTAAATGGCAGTTTTTTATCAGCAGCTAAACAATAAACCTGTTTACAATAAAGTTGCATATTTTCAATTTTTGGACTGAACGTCCGCGATGTCTGATAGAAGGCTTCAAATAATGCTTCCGGATTGCCATTATTAAATTTAAAGGGACCTAAATTTATACGCACTACTTTATCCTCAGGGTCGATATTCTCATACACTGACTGAAAGTAAAACTCATTTATCTTATCCAATTCGTTAAAAAACCTGTTATACGCATCAGCTTTATCAGCAATCAAATGTTCCGGTCCCATGGCCGCCTGATAAATTAACTTGTAAATATCCTGAATTTTCATCAATGGATATTTTTTTAAATGATCCGTTAAAATTGGAACAATCGATTTTTGTTTTTTGTTGATTGTATTATTCACTACAGTAAATATTTTTAATTGGATAAAAACATAATCAATAAACTAAGATTTTCAAAATGTGTTCAGATAATTGCTTTGCTTTTAATTGTATATTTTTCTATAATTTTGATATTGCAGAATGTGTCTA
>JAFGKZ010000106.1 GCA_016928315.1 Calditrichaceae bacterium | reverse complement strand
TAGCCCTATTCTGATTTTGATGTTTATTGATCAAAATTTTCCATGGATTTAACTTGAGTATCTTTAATTTCTCTATAATCTTTATGGATTCATTGACTGAAAGTGTATCCGGATTCATCACCAGGACAATTTGTGTGATTGTATTATTCTGAAAATCGTTATTTATTTTTTGATATGTAACAGTTTGAGCCTTCAGGTTGTTTGTTATTTTATCAGTCTCAATTTTTTTCTTTCCAAATTTAACATTTGTTATTATCTGTTTTTTTTCAATAATCTGTTTTCTGAGCATTAGTAGTTTTTCCAGCCATAACAAAGAAAGGTTAGGCAGAAAAAAAAACTTTAAAGTTAGAGCGGTTGGCGGCATATCAAAAATTATAGTCTTCTTATCCTTATATTTTTTTACAATTTCATTATACGCCTGCAATAACGCATATTCTTCAATACCCGGCGAATACTGAATAATATCAAAATGTTTTTCCAGATTAAAAGTTGTTAGATACGTGTAGGATTGTTTTATTTTCAATTGGATGTGGGATAGATATTTTTTGATCTGTTTTTCTAAATTGATCTCCAGGACGTGCAAATTTTTGGCGACATGTTTTGGTTTATCATTAAAGGAAATCTCAAATATATCGGATTGATTATGCGCCGGATCCAAAGATACAAGTAAAGTATCGCTTCCCTGCTCCGCTAATTTTATACTTTCAATTGCGGAAAGTGTCGATTTTCCAACGCCGCCTTTGCCAAGATAAAACAAATGTTGAGTCATAATCCAATCAACTTACATCCAATATAGAAAACAGGTCTGATAACGGCGCATGACTTGAATCTATTTTATTGATCAACAAGGTAAACTCATTTTCCATATCAGGAAGCAGGTCGAAGGTAATTTGCGTAGGCGGCGCCGGAAGTCCAATAAATAATCCAAGCGTGCTGATTGCAAATATATGTTCCAGTTCAGCCGTCTCCCACTCCAGTACGCTAACAGCTTTAGCGCCGGCAAATTTATTATATCTGTGCCAGAAAGAAAGAATTCGGTTTTTGACATTCAATATCATCACATTACCGATGGGTTTCTTTGAACAGTTTGCTCTGATCCGCTGAAAAATTTAATCAGACCTTCTACTACAATCCATAACACAATAACAATGGTTGCGGCGTTAATTATCAGCAATAAAATATCTTCTTTGCCGCTGTATTCCAACTGATTTAAAATGCTGGCCCATAGTGTCATTACTGACATGAATAAGGCTGGAAATCCGGCAATCATCCATTTAAATCCACCTTGTCGTTTTAAGTAAAGAGTTATCACAATTAACGCTAAAGCCGCCAACGTTTGATTCACCGCGCCAAACATCGGCCAGAGCGTTAATGCCCCGGCTCCGTCAGCGCCGGATGCAAAAGCCAGAGCCGCAGCCGTGATTACAACGAAAGCTGTTGCTAAGTAACGGTTCGTTAGAATATTAATTTTCAGATCGGCTGCCAATTCACTGACCACATAGCGTTGAATTCTGGTAGCGGTATCTAACGTGGTTCCGGCAAACGAAGCCACAAATACACCCATAATTACAATACCAATATGATGTGGAATGCCGATCGTAGCTATCATATTGGCGGCACCGTTGGCAAATGCGCCGATTTTGGAACCCAATCCGGCTGCAGCCGTCCATGTGGCGTAATGGGTTGACCAGGCCTGGAATCCAAAAAGAGTTTGGCCATCTTTAACATAGCCCATCCCGATACCGGCAGCAACGGCAATAATTACCAGCGTGGCTAAAAATCCTTCGACCAGCATAGAGCCATAACCTACAAAAAACGAATCCTTTTCACTCCGGACCTGCTTGGCTGATGTTCCCGATGCAACCAGTGAATGAAAACCGGAAATTGCTCCGCAGGCGATGGTTACAAATAAAAACGGCCACATCGGCGGCGCTTCTTTCGGAGTAAGTTGAACAACAGGCGCAACGACTTCTAATTTTCCGCTAAATGATGATACAATTACACCTAATACCAACAAAACCATAGCAATAATTAACTGATATGCGTTGATGAAATCCCGCGGCTGCAAAAGCGTGGTGACCGGTAATACCGAAGCGATATAAGCATAGATCAGTAATAGGATAGTCCAGATACCTGTGGCCGGAATACCGTAAACAGCCGGCATATCAATCGGAAAATAACTACCCAATACGATGGTTAAATACATGACCGTAACGGCAACAATCGACCAGAGCCCTACATTTTTGCCTCTTTTATAAATGAGATGACCAAGATAGATGGCAATGGGAATTTGCAGCCAAACGGCTAAGACCGAAGTAGGATAAATATGAAATATAATGGCAATCACCAATCCAAAGACAGCAATCACTATCCAGATAGCCAGAAAGACAATGATAAAAAAGAATACACGCGTCCTGGCATTAATATATTTGGAAGTAAACTCGGAAATAGATTTACCCTGATTACGCATGGATATGATTAATGAACCAAAATCATGCACAGCCCCCATTATGGCAGAACCGATGAACACCCATAAAATTGCCGGCAGCCAGCCCCAGATAATGGCGATAGCCGGACCGACAATGGGTCCCGTGCCTGCAATGGATGTAAAATGATGCCCAAAAATAATTTCTTTCCGGGTCGGCACAAAATCAATACCGTCTTCATATTCTACGGAGGGTACTTTATTATGCTCCGAAAGAGCAAAAATTTTATTGCTGATGAATCGACCATAAATCCGGTACATCAACCAGTATCCGGCAAGAGAAAAAACAACAAGCGCTAAAGTTTCCATATATCACCTGAATCAATGTTATACCTAATTATCAATTAAACTCAAATACGTCAAATATAATTCTTTTGTATCATCTCAACCAATCCGGTAAAAAGTGTAAATCTATATCCCAAATTAATGGGACTAAGTACAGAATTAATAATGTAATCAAAATGCAACCAGCTAAATTTAGAATAAAGCCCACTTTAGCCATTTTAGGGATGGTTACATATTTACTGCCGAAAATTACCGCATTGGGCGGTGTGGCAACCGGCAGCATAAAAGCATAAGAAGCGGCAATCCCGGCTGCGAAAATTGGGCCGTAAGGATGAATGGCCATCGCTAAGGCAATACTGCCCATAATTGGGATCATCATCGCTGAGGTGGCCGTATTAGATGTAATCTCAGTAAGAAAAATAGTTACGAAAACGATAATGCCAACCAAAACAAGTAACGGGGCGCCCTGCAATATTTTCAACTGATCGCCGATCCACTGATCCAGTCCGGAAATTTGGAAACCATTAGCAAGCGCCAACCCGCCGCCAAATAGAAGAATGACGTCCCAGGGCACTTTGACCGCTGTGGGCCAATCCAGCAAAAATCCACCTTTTTTAAAATTAATCGGAATAATAAATAATAGCAGAGCTCCGATGACGGCAATGGTTGAATCATGAACAAATTTTAATGCTTCAATATGAATAAATCCTCTACCTATCCAGGAAAAAGCTACAAAGCAAAATACTATTAAGATCAATTTTTCAGCTTTGGATAATGGACCAAGATTCTTTAATTCCCTTACTAATACTTCACGTCCGCCAGGCAATTCTTTTATTTCCGGGGGCAGGGCAATTTTTACTAAATATGCCCAGGTTAATATCAACATAAGGACAGCTAATGGTAATCCAATAGCCATCCATGAAGCAAAACTAATTTGCTGGTCATACGCTTTTTCGATGAATCCGACCATGATTGTATTGGGCGGTGTGCCGATAATCGTAGCCACTCCGCCGATAGATGCGGCATAAGCAATTCCCAGCATTAATGCCGTTCCAAAACGAAAATGCGACGGCCGGGTATCAATATTCTCAATATTATTTTTTTTAATAAAATCTGTGGCCTGATTCACAACCGCCATGGCTATGGGAAGCATCATCATGGCTGTTGCCGTATTACTGATCCACATCGATAAAAAAGCAGTAGCCAGCATAAATCCCAGAATGATCCGGCTTGGACCGACACCGATCAGTTTTATGGTATGCAAAGCAATACGCGTATGCAGACGCCATTTTTCCATGGTTACGGCAATAAAAAATCCACCCAGAAAAAGAAAAATTAAATGATTAGCATACTGTGTCGTCGCTTCGGCTGCCTTCATCACGCCAAGAACGGGGAATAAAGCGATGGGCAAGAGCGCTGTGGCCGGAATGGGGATGGCTTCTGTAATCCACCAGGTGGCCATTAATACAGCAACCGCCGCCACGTTGATGGCCGATGAGCTTATATCCATCGGTGTTGGTATTAATAAAATCAAAAAAAACAACAATGGACCAAGGAAAAAACCGATTTTATGTCTTTTGGAATAGTTATGCGAAATAATACTAATTATCCCGTATTGCTAAATGATCCTTTTTTTCTAAATATATGATCTT
>JAFGKZ010000105.1 GCA_016928315.1 Calditrichaceae bacterium | reverse complement strand
TTGCTCTTCATCCAGTCCCTGAAATCCTGGATGATTTCATCCCGATTTATCGCGCTGGACGCAGGATGATTCTATCGGGATGCCGCTAAATTTATAAATATTTCGGTCAAATCCAACATTATATGAATGCCCCGGCATGGTCATGCCAAAGGGATAATAATCGTCAGCCGACACCACATTGCCGTTCTCGGATTCCATCAACCGAAAATTACTCAAATGATCCTTTAAAATAAAAGATTTTTCCAAACAGGCAACACATACCACCGCAAAATTCAGACACAGAATCATATTGCAGTAATCCGAACTGCAAAACCGGATGTCATTACCCGGCGATCCGGATATGCTGTCCTATACAATAGGCCGGACAAACCAACCATGCCGGATATAGGTGTGTGTAAGCTATAGTAACCAGTATAGTTTTTATCTAATTTTCCGTTTTGTGTTCTTAACAATCTGTTATCATATGGTTGAATAACAAATAACGAATATCCTGCAATTAATAACCACAAATGACTATTGACTACCGACCAATGACGCCCCGAGTTCTCGGGGCAAGTGACGTCCGCAGGACCAGCGACTGCCGAAAGCAAATGACAATTATGCATCGCGTTTCTTCCCAAAACCTATTTGATTCCCACCGCAAGTTTTATATGCGCCAGATGATGCTTCCCGTGCCAGGCGTACAGGGCAAGATTCTGTGCAAGTTTTATATTTCTTTTATTTTCCGGGTGATAGAATTCTTTTTGTAAATCTTGCCAACTTAATGCTTTAAGCATATCAGTCCAGCGGGTATGCAGATTTGTTAATAAATCCAATGAAACCCGAACAGGCGTAACATCATTATCCGGCAAATCCGCCCAGCGGTCTTCACGATAGGGTTTTATGGTAGGTATATCTTCCGTTAAGGCCAATTTGAATCGCACATAACTATTGATGTGGCTGTCAACCAGATGATGTACAATCTGCCGCACCGTCCAGCCATCTTCTCTATACCGGGCGTTAAGCTTATCCTCATTTAACGGTTCAATTATTTCAACTAGCTTTTGGGGCAGAGTTTCAATTTCAGAGATCCATTTTTTCGCCTCACCCGGACCGGCGGTTTCCGGGAAATTAAATCTGCCGATCGGATATCTTAATTTTTCAATATCTTCAGACATAAACGCTTTCCTTTTTTACCAGACATTGGAAAAATGAAACTTTTACATAAATTACAAAATTTCCTGATCCGAATGAAATATTACAAATCAGCTTGCGTTTATCAACATAAACACACTGATAATTAACGGTCATTTAGAAAGCAGACTTTTCTCTTTCAATTGACATAGATGCTTCTTCCGATTATAAACCATCGGGATTAGAATAACAGATTAATCTTTCGTGAGGTATATATCATGGAAAAATTATCGCAGGATCAAATACAAAAGGAATTAAGCAATTTAACCGGCTGGAAGCTGGATAACGACGCCATAAGACGGGATTGGGAGTTCAGAGATTTCAGCGAGGCTCTAATTTTTATAAACCGGGTTGGCAGCCTGGTGGAAAAACACGATCATCACCCGGAAATTTTTAATGTTTATAACAAAGTGACTTTGCGGTTCAATACACATTCAGCAGGCGGTATTACTACAAAGGATTTTAATATCGCCCGGGATATAGACGCCGTTTAAATTGCTATTTTAATCCTTTCACAAACCGGATCAGTTCTTCATTAAGTTTATCCAGGCGATGTCTGGTAGTCCCATCCAGTTGTACATCCTGCATCTCAGCGCTTTCGTTGAAATAAACAAAACGGGGGATTATGATGGAACGGAAGTCCAGCATCAGGCTGTTGGCCAATCCCATAACAGACATATAACTTCTGCTGCCGCCGGCAGAACAGATAAATCCTACTATCTTGTCCGTCCAGGCCTGACCGGTCAGCTCGATTAAATTCTTAAGCGCTGCATTCACATTAAAATTATAAACGGGCGTCGCTATAATAATACCCTGGGATATGCGTATTTTTTCTTTCACTTCAAGGGTAAGCGGATCGTTTGTGGTTTTACTGCTGCCATCACAAACCGGCAGGGCATAGTCGACCAGATCGATCAGCTCGGTTATGGTATCCATTTTATCAAGCTGTTCCCTGCAATACTGCGCCATAGTTCTGCTCCGGCTGTATAACGACAGACTGCTGCTGATTATAAGTAAATGCATCATAATTCCGATTTAGAAAATTAATGTTTTACAAAACCAAATTATAGCCGGAAATGTTTCGATACAAAGAATTTTTTATAAAGTTCACATCAAATATTTGTATATTGCGGATTAAAAATGCGCTAAATTCTGCAACAGATAAAAAGCAGTGTCAGAAAAATGGAAATTTTGAACAAGGAAATTCATAATGGAAAATCAAAATTGGACAACTGGAAACATACCAGATCAAAAAGGACGCATTATAGTTGTAACCGGCGCCAGCAGTGGAATCGGCTTCGAAACGGCCAAAGCTCTTGCGGAAAAAAATGCCAGGGTAATAATAGCTGTCCGCAATGAGGGAAAAGGAAGAAACGCGGTTCAAAAATTAAAAAATGAAAATGACAATGTGCAGGCTGAATTTATGCTGATCGATCTGGCAGATCTGGAATCCGTGAAAGGTTTTGCCGAAAAGTTCAAAGCAAAATTTGATCAACTGGATCTGCTGATCAACAACGCCGGCGTTATGATTCCACCCTATTCCAGGACAAAGGACGAATTCGAATTACAGTTTGGAACGAACCATTTGGGGCATTTTGCACTTACCGGCCTGTTGCTCGATGTTATTCAAAAAACAAATAATTCAAGAATTGTGAACGTAAGCAGCAGCGCCCACCGCTACGGTAATATCAATTTCGATGATCTGAACTGGGGAAAAAGAAGTTACAGAAAATGGCGTGCCTATGGGGATAGCAAAATTGCCAATTTATATTTTACTTATGAGTTGCAGCGGAAATTTGAACAAAGCGGTGTTGATATCATTGCTGCCGCAGCCCATCCCGGAATAACCATGACAGATCTCCAGCGGCATTCTAAAATTATTGAATTCTTCTCCGGTTTTGTCGCAATGAAAAGTAAACAGGGCGCTTTACCGACTTTGAGAGCAGCCGTTGATGAATCCGCAAGAAGCGGTGATTATTTTGGACCGGACGGGTTTCAGCAGATGCGGGGATTCCCCATTAAAGTCAGATCAAATAAACTTTCATATAATATAGAAATCGCAAAAAAATTATGGGACGTTTCGGAAAAGCTAACAGGGGTTACATATAAATTTTAACTCATATGAGATGATAATAAATGCCGCAAAAAATAAAAGCAATCATTACCGGTTCAACCGGTATGGTGGGTGAAGGCGTTTTACATGAATGCTTAAAACATCCCCATGTGGAATCGGCGCTGGTTATCAATCGAAGACCTTGTGGTGTACAGCATAATAAATTGAAGGAACTCATCCACAACAACTTCCTGAATATCACCCCTATTAAAGATCAACTGGCTGGTTACAATGCCTGTTATTTCTGCTCAGGTGTTTCTTCCCTGGGAAAAAAGGAAGATGAGTACACCAAAGTAACCTACGATTTAACCATGCATGTCGCTAATACCTTGCATACCATAAATCCGGAAATGACTTTTATGTATGTCTCCGGAGAAGGCACAACCGGTAATGAAAATGCAAAAACCATGTGGGTACGGGTAAAAAGTAAAACAGAAAACGAATTACTTAAGCTATTCAAAAATGCCTATATGTTTCGTCCGGGATATATTCAACCCACTAAAGGATTAAAGAATACCTATAAAATATATAAACTTTTAGCCCCGCTGTATCCTATATGGAAAACGCTTTTCCCAAAATATGTGTGTACGCTTGAACATATAGGCCAATCGATGATTCAATGCACACGTTTTGGTTATAGTAAACAGATTCTGTCTAATATAGATATTACAAAATCAGCTAAATACAATAATATAGACGAAACTAAATCTTAACAATGGTATTTAATAATTCTATAACAATATGTTTTTAAAAATTAAATATACATATAAATTATGAGGTGAGATGCGATTACTTAAACAGATTCTGATTTCAATTATCATTTTCGCTTTTGCATCTGCTCAAAATATTTCGTTATCGGATAATGATGCAGAAAAAGAGGATTATGTCTATATTCTGCATGGATTTGCTCAAAGCAAATGGTCTATGAAATTGCTGTCCTTACGGTTGGAAAAAGCAGGATTTGTTGTTGAACGAATTGGCTATAAATCATTAAACAGATCCCCGAAGGATATTCTTCGGGACATCACGGAACAGATTAATGCTGATTTGCCTGATACAAATTACACCGTCCATTTTGTGGGTCAATCACTTGGCGGATTGATGATCAGGGCTTATCTGGACAGCAACCGCATTGCTAATCTCGGCCGGGTTGTTTTAATCGGAACGCCAAATCAGGGAACGCCTGTCGTGGATAAATATCGCGATAGCTGGTGGATGAAAATACTTGGACCCATGCCGCGCGCATTGGGAACGGATGCAAACAGCTTCCCCAATTCAATTGACGATCCATATTATCCGGTTGGTATTATAGCAGGAAATATGAAAATTGAAATCAACGAAGAGATGATGCCGGGAGAAGATGATGGAATTGTGCCTTTAAAATCAACCATACTTGAAGCGATGACCGATATGGTTATTATTGAAACCAACCACATCTTTCTGCCCAAAAGCCTGCCGGCCGCTAAACAAACCATAGCATTTCTGAGAACCGGTCGTTTTATAAAAGACGAATTGGAAAATTAAAATTTTTCCTGTTTTCAAATAAGCCCGATACCATGTTTTAATTTTTACAACTTACTCTTAACTGAATAATCCATATCAAATAATTTACGCTTTTCTTTGCTTCTTTTAATGATGACCACTAAATTCGTTTCATTCAAATAGGAGCAATTTAATGCATTGTCCTGCCTGTCAAAAATCTATGATCATTCTGGAGTATGATCAGATCGAAATTGATTATTGCCCATCCTGCAGCGGCTGCTGGCTGGATCAGGGTGAGCTGGAACTGATGCTGGATACGCACGATAAAATATTTGATTTGTCACAGTTCATATCTGCTCCAAAAGGTAAAAGACGTTGTCCGCGCTGCCATAAAAAACTCCGCGTCGATAACTTCCCCGGCGCTGATGTTGAGGTGGATATTTGTCCCAGTGACGGCGGGATCTGGCTGGATAAGGGAGAACTTTTATCCATCGCAAAACTGGATTCCGGTAATCCCGCAATCAACCGTTTGAATAATTTCTTTAGTGATCTGTTAAAAGATACGATTCAGTAACAGGAGGTTCTAAATGATATCTATGATAATTTTAATCGTAGTGATTGCCATTATTCTTTTTTGGGTAGTCGGCATGTATAACGGTCTCATCCGCCTGCGCAATCAGGTGAAAAATGCCTGGTCGCAGATTGATGTTCAGCTTAAACGACGCCACGATCTGATCCCCAATCTGGTAGAAACGGCAAAAGGTTATATGAAGCATGAGCGGGACACTCTGGAAGCAATCACCAATGCCCGCAGCCATGCCGTTGATGCAACCGGCAGCGGAGTGGCTAATCAGGCTAAAGCCGAAAGTGAATTAAGCGGCGCTATCGGCCGGTTTATGCTGGTTGTGGAAAATTATCCCGATTTAAAGGCTAACCAGAATTTTTTATCCTTGCAGGAAGAATTAACCTCAACCGAAAATAAAGTCAGTTTCGCCCGGCAGAATTATAATGATCAGGTACTCGTCTTTAATACAAAGGTTGAAAGCGTACCGACAAACATCATAGCCGGTATGTTTAATTTTAAACAAGCGGAATTTTTTGAAATTGAAGATACGGAAGAACGTAAAGCTCCAAAGGTACAATTTTAAAGTGTAGAGAGAACTCTGATGTGGGAAGCAATACGCAGTAATAAACGCAAATCTTTTTGGTTAATTGTCTTAATGGCTTTAGTTTTAGCGGCTCTCGGAGCCGCGATCGGATCCTATCTATTTACCCAAAATCCTGAAGATGGTATTTTCGTGGGCGTATTGGTTGCCATGATTGTATGGATTATCATGCTTGCGGTTAGTTTTTCGAGCGGCGACCGTATTTTACTGGCAACGGCAGGCGCGCGTGAAATTAAACATGATGACGCTCCGCAATTATACAATATCGTCGAAGAAATGAAGATCGCTTCCGGTTTGCCCAAAATGCCGCGCGTTTTTATTATTGATAACAGCGTGCCTAATGCTTTTGCCGTTGGTATTAAACCAGATCGTGCTGCCGTAGCCGTAACCACCGGATTGATGTCCCGGCTTAACCGGGACGAATTGCAGGGCGTTATCGCCCATGAAATTGCCCATATTTCTAATCGTGATACGTATTTTATGACGCTGGCCGGAGTTACAGTTGGCGCTGTTATTATACTGGCTGATTTGTTTATACGCGGTATGTTCTATAGTTCGCTTAGCCGGGGTCGGCGTTCATCCCGGGACAGCGGTCAGCTTCAGCTAATTATTATGGTTATCAGTATTATTGTAGCTATTTTAGCCCCCATTTTAACTCAGCTCTTATATTTTGCCTGCTCCCGTCAGCGTGAGTACCTGGCTGATGCAGGTTCGGCCCAATTTACGCGCTATCCCGCGGGATTAGCTTCAGCTCTGGAAAAAATTTCCCAAAACCAGAGTGAAAACTTCACAAAAAGCCGAACGTTAGCTCCGATGTATATTGTTAATCCGCTTGCGGCGACAGGCAAATCAAACAATCTGTTCAGCACGCATCCTTCAACTGAAGATCGTATCCGTATTCTGCGCGGAATGACGTCCGGCTCATCATTAAAAGCTTATGAAAAAGCCTATCAGGGTATTCACGGCGGCTCCGGTATTTTAGGCAAATCAACTTTACAGGATTCAAAGGATCAGGGCATTCGTTCTGCTCAAACAGATAAGCATGAAGCTAAGAAAAGTATGCGCGATGTTAAAGATATTTTACATAAAGCGGCCGGTTACGGACTGCTGACCTGTAGTTGCGGCGTAAAAATGAAAATTCCAAAAGAAACGGATTACTCAAAAGTAAAATGCCCCCGTTGTGGAACGGTTCACGGCGTACCAATGGAATTTTTAAGCGCGGCTGCTATAGCAATGAGTCAAAAAAAATAGATGAATTGCATTTTCGCCTTGTATTTGTAAATTAATTTTTTAACTTTCCAGACACATCTTCAGCATAATATTAACAAGCTTTAACTTCTAACCTAAATATCAGAATGGGAGGTACTATGTCACGTGGAACAGTGAATAAAGTTATTTTACTTGGCCGGCTGGGCAAAGATCCTGATATGCGTTACACGCCAAGCGGAACAGCGGTTGCAAATTTTTCACTTGCGACAAACAGCGCTATTAAAGATTCCGAAGGAAATTGGACCGATAAGACCGAATGGCATAATATTGTTGCTTTTGGCCGAACAGCTGAAATTGCCGGTGAATATTTGAAAAAAGGAAAACAGGTTTTTATTGACGGTCGTTTACAAACATCCAGTTGGGAAGACCAGAACGGGCAAAAACGCTACAAAACTGAAATTGTCGCTTCTGAATTACAATTAATCGGGCCTAAGGGCGAAGGTGAATCGGGCGCAGATACATCCTCTGCCGATGTTGAAGATGAAGCCCCGGCTGCCGAAGATGCGCCCCCTGCTAATGAAGAAGAGGATGATTTGCCATTTTAATGAACACAGGCACAGGAAGTGCCTTTTCATTTTAAACTCGGCTTTATTTTATTATTAAAATCATTTAAATTCTTTTATAGAAAAAAACCGAGTTTATTTATGCCAGAAAACCAATATGAATTGCTAATTTCAAAGGCAAAAAAGGCCCGTAATTTAGCCCAGGCGCGTTATTCAAAATTTAAGGTCGGCGCTGCCTTATTAACTGACAATAATGATATTTTTACAGGCTGCAATGTTGAAAGCAGTTCATATGGATTAACGATCTGCGCAGAACGTGTCGCCCTCACTAAAGCCCTTTCCGAAGGCGCCACATCATTTTTAGCGATTGCTATCTTTGCCAAAGACGGATATATTTGTCCGCCCTGCGGCGCCTGCCGGCAATTACTTTATGATTATGCCCCGGACATCGATGTTATTCTTTCCGATGGCAGCGAACACCAAATAATAAAATTGAAGGATTTGCTTCCTTTCGCCTTCGATGATTCACAGATAGGAAAGTAAATGAGCAAAGGAATATTGATTGGCATCGCCGGCGCTTCCGGCTCAGGAAAAACATTGGTTTCAAATACAATCATGAAAAAATTGGGTTCAGAAAAAGTGGTGATGATCCAGGAAGATTCCTATTATCACGATCTCTCTCAAATTCCTTTTGATGACCGCACCGGCCGAAACTTTGATCATCCCGATGCTTTTGATCATGATCTGCTGGCTGAACATTTAACACAACTGCTGGATGGCAAGTCCATTTCACACCCTATCTATGATTATTCTACGCACAGCCGAAAAAAAGAGACAAAACGGATAGGTCCGCATTCCATAGTAATCTTAGAGGGTATATTAATATTAAATGAGCCTAAACTGCGTAATTTGATGGATATTAAAGTCTATATTGATACGGCTTTGGATGTTTGTTTTATTCGCCGATTGCAGCGGGATATAAAAGAGCGGAGCCGGTCCGTGGATTCTGTTATCAAACAATACCAGGAAACGGTGCGCCCGATGTATCTTCAGTTTATTGAACCATGTAAACGCTATGCGGATATCATCATTCCCCGCGGCGGTAAAAACATGGTAGCGATTGATATATTGCAAACTAAAATTAAAACACTCATTCAACAGCATGCCTAAAATGGTACGGAGGTAAAAACTGTAACTATGATGATTCTCAAACAGCATACCGGCTGGATCGAAGTGATCTGTGGAAGCATGTTCAGCGGTAAAACTGAAGAATTGATTCGGCGACTACGACGAGCAGCCATTGCCCGGCAAAAGGTAGAAATTTTTAAACCAAAAATTGATAATCGCTACAGTGATACGGAAATTGTTTCTCATGATGCGCAGAAAGTTAAATCCCGTACAGTTCAGCGGGCCGAAGAAATTTTGGAATATGCTCTGGAGGCACAGGTTGTCGGCATTGATGAAGCCCAATTTTTTGGCGATTCTTTAGTTCCCATATGCCAAAAATTAGCCAATATGGGTAAACGCGTTATTATCGCCGGCCTGGATCAGGATTATCGCGGAAGGCCATTTGAACCGATTCCACAATTACTGGCCATTGCCGAATTTATTACTAAAACACATGCGATCTGCGTTATATGCGGAAATCCGGCCAATCATACCTATCGTACTTCAACGGATAAAGGCACGGTTGTTGTCGGCGCCGCAGATAAATACGAAGCCCGCTGCCGTAATTGTTTTGTACCGCCACAGGAAGACGATAATCAAGATGAGGATATTACATAATGACTGATATTCTATTTGGGATTTTTGGATTGATTGTATTATTGGGAATTGCTTTTTTATTTTCGAATAATAAAAAAAGTATTAAATGGCAGCAAATTGGAATTGGGATTGGTCTACAGCTGCTTTTCGCAGTTTTTGTGATTTTAACACCTTGGGGCAGCATGTTCTTTGATGCAATCGGACAATTTTTTGTAAAAATAATTTCATTTACCAACGAAGGCGCCAAATTTGTTTTTGGCGCTCTGGCAATCCAGGGTGATTTTGAAAAAGCATTCAGCCCTGAAAATAAAAACCTGGGATTTATATTCGCGTTTCAGGTATTACCAACAATTATTTTCTTTTCATCGTTAATGACGGTTTTATATCATCTTGGTATCATGCAAAAAATTGTACAAGGTATGGCCTGGGTAATGGCAAAAGCGATGAAAGTAAGCGGTGCAGAATCTATCTCTGTAGCGGCCAATGTTTTTATCGGTCAAACAGAAGCGCCCTTAGTTGTTCGACCTTATGTAGAGGGAATGACAAAATCAGAATTGCTGACGCTTATGATTGGTGGAATGGCAACCATTGCCGGAGGAGTATTGGCAGCGTATGTTGGCCTGCTGGGTGGCACGGATCCTCAATTGCAGCTTTACTATGCCAAGCATTTGCTCTCCGCTTCCATTATGGCGGCGCCGGCAACGATGGTTATTGCAAAAATTCTGATACCGGAACGCGAAGAATCACTTACAATGGGCAAAGTAAAAGTCGCCATTGAAAAATCAAATTCCAACGTGATCGAAGCCGCGGCTACCGGGGCAGCTGACGGGTTAAAACTGGCTTTAAATGTTGCCGGTATGTTATTGGCATTTATAGCGTTAATAGCTATGATTAATTGGATTTTAGAAGGCGTTTTTACTGATTTATTCGGACTTTCAATAAATGGTGATCCTATAACGTTGGAATTATTGCTGGGATATTTACTCAGTCCAATTGCCTGGATTATCGGAGTACCCTGGCAGGATGCGATTAATGTCGGTTCACTAATAGGACAAAAAGTTGTGCTAAATGAATTCATTGCATACCTGAATCTATCACAACTCATTCCAACCGGTGTGCTGAGCCCAAAAGCTATCATTGTTTCAACATATGCCTTATGTGGTTTTGCTAATTTTTCATCGATAGCTATTCAAATTGGCGGAATTGGCGGTATAGCGCCAACACGACGAGCCGATCTGGCTAAATTTGGTTTAAAAGCCGTTTTGGGGGGTACTCTGGCTACATTTATGACTGCAACAATTGCCGGCGTTCTAACGTCGTTTCAATAAAGTTTAAAAATAGGAATTCATATCCGAGTGATGAAGTTTTAACCTGATAATATAATTTGAAATGATATAATTATGAAAACGTTTTTAAAATGGCTGGCCGGAGTGCTGGCTGTATTTTTCTTACTTATTTTGACCTTTGTAATTTTTATCGGATTTCTGATTGATACAGAGCCGAAAGTTGTTAACAACTCTTATCTTTACATGCGTCTTAGCGGGGCTATTCCCGAATATGTTGCCCCTGATCCTATTGAAGAAGCTTTAGGTGCTTTTACGCTTGATGTTAAACGATTTCGCGAAAATTTGGAAAAAGCGCAAGTAGATGATCGCATTAACGGGGTCATTCTGGAAATCAGCTATAATGGAATCAGTTACAGTAAAATTCAGGAAGTTCATCGGCTAATCTCCAAATTTAAAGAAAGCGGAAAAAAAATATTCGCCTATTTGGGTTCAGAAATGGCTGTTACAGGCGACTATTATCTCGCCACAGCCTGTGATTCCATTTATATGTCCCCTACTGCAAATCTTTTTATAAATGGTCTTGGTTCGGAAATTACTTTTTACAAAGACTTCTTTAAAAAAATTGGCGTGGAAGCGGAATTCCTTCAGATTGGAAGATATAAAAACGCGCCGGATGTTTACACCCGCGAATCAATCTCGCCATTTCATAAAGAAGTACTGGATAATATGCTGGATTATTATTACACAAATATTATTAAGACCATTTCATCTCACCGAAATATAAGCGTTGAAGAAGTAGATGCATTTATCAACACGCAATCTGCCGTTACCGGATCCCAGGCCTTAAATTTAGGATTGATTGATGGAACGGGCTATTTTGATGAGATTGTTGAAAAATTAAATTACAATGGAGATACACCCGTAAAGGTCAGCGCAGCCGATTATGCTGAAATCCCAATAAGCTCACTGGATATCCGTAATAAATCACGCATCGCTATAGTTAATTGCATCGGTACGATTGCCGGTGGCAGCGATTCCGATGACCCATTTATGGGAATGATCGTCGGCGCTAATTCGGTCGCTAAAAACTTAAAAGCTGCAGCCTCTTCACGATCTGTAAAAGCCATTATCCTCCGTATCGACAGCCCCGGGGGATCTGCCGGAGCTGCGGATTTAATCTGGAAAGCAGTCCGCGAAGCTGCACAAGAAAAACCCGTAATTGCATCGGTTTCCGGTTATGGCGCATCCGGAGGTTATTATATTGCGCTGGGCGCTGATACCATGATTACCAACACAGGCTCTCTGGTCGGCTCAATTGGTATTTTTGCCGGCAAATTTAATATTCAAAAATTATATGACAAGCTCGATATTAACACCGAAACATTTCAGCGTGGCAAAAACGCCGGTTTTTTTCAAATAAGCGAACCATGGACTGAAGAACAGCGTAAGGTTGTTTATAATTTAATCAATGATTTTTACCAGAACTTTTTACAAAAAGTATCCGACTCACGCGGTTTATCTATTGAAGAGGTGAAGACATTAGCCGAGGGCCATGTCTGGCTGGGCGAAGAAGCGGTTAATGCAAATCTCTTTGATTTTTCCGGTGATTTTTATGATGCCGTGGAAACAGCCAAAATTATGGCCGGTATAGATTCTTCTGAATCAGTTCGTCTAGTATATTATCCAAAAAGCAAATCCTTTTGGGGTGAAGTTTTCAGCAGCATCCATGCTAAATGGAGTCAGCTGAATCAATATCGTATTGAATACCTGATTAGCTATATTAATCAAATCCAGAATAAACCACTGGCATTAATGCCGTTTATGATAGATATAAAATAGTGTAGGATTTTGTGCAAAAAGAAGTTGTCGAAGCAGTACAATTTATAAATTCATTCAATCCTCCCAGGCCTAAAGCGGCAATCATTCTTGGCAGCGGGCTTGGCGGCTTTGCGGATACCTTGGACAGCAAAATCAAAATTCCAACCAATCAAATTCCGAATTACCCGGCATCGACGGTTGAAGGCCATCAGGGATTTCTGGTTTTCGGCTACCATAAAAATGTACCCGTTCTGGCCGTCCAGGGCCGTACACATTATTATGAAGGGTACCCCATTCAAAAAGTGACCTTTGTCGTCAGGATTATGCAGGCCATTGGAATTAGGGTTTTATTGGTTACTAATGCCGCGGGGGGAGTTAATCCCAGATTTAATCCCGGGGATTTGATGTTAATTACCGACCAGGTTAATTTTTTATTTAATAATCCATTAATTGGCATAACTGATTTTGATGAGTCCCGTTTCCCGGATATGTCTAATGCTTATCATTCAGAATATTTTAATGCCATTGAGCAGATTGCCATACAACGTAATATTGTACTAAAAAGAGGCGTCCTCTGGGTTTCCACCGGTCCCAGTTACGAGACTGGAGCTGAAGTAAAAATGATTCAAAAATTGGGCGGGGATGCGGCCAGCATGTCTACAGTTCCGGAAGTGATTGTAGCTGTTCAATCCGGGATAAAAGTGATGGGAATATCCTGTATAACCAATTATGCAACTGGCATAAGCTCGGAAACACTTTCACATGATGATGTTACCAAAACTGCGAATCGCGTACAAGAGAAGTTTTTACATTTAGTCTCAGGTATTATTGAAGAGATATTTAGCCGGGAAGGATAAATAATAATTATAAATAGTTGAGAAATATTTTGATTTTCACTTTTGTTTTTAATTAATTAGTACTGCAAAAGGGATTTTAAGTCATTTTCTGTACAACTTAATTAGTGATTTGAAATACAGTTGGTGGTTTAAAACTGTCTAAATTATAATTTTATAATTATTGTATAGTTAATTTAAATTTAGAATAAGTACTTCTTTAATGAGGAGGCATTCGATATGATGAAAAAATACTCACATTCTTTATTTTTTATTCTTGCTCTTTTTATGGTGCATCTTAACGCTCAACCCACATTAGATATTCGAATTACCGATCCCAATCCTGAAGTGATTTATATTGCTGATTTTGATATTATGCAGCTCGCTTCAGGAGATGAGTTTTTTGAAATTGCAATCTCTAATTTTGAGGATCAGGTTTACGAACATTGTGTACTTATATTAAGCTTTTACAAAGACCAACAGCTCCTGGCAAAAATTGAATCCGAAGAATTTACAATCCCTGCAATGTTAGGCCGGCGCTCGGTCAATAACGTAGAACTGATGCGTGATGAATTCTATCTGGCTGACGGTCAGCCCATTGATATACGTGAAAGTGATCTTATTACGGAAGAGATTAACAACATTGAACAGGATATACTTTCTTCAGGTAAGATACCCGTCGGCCATTATGAACTTGTTGGAGTGCTTAGGGGTGAAGCGGGGAATATTGATGAAACATCTGATTATTTTGATATCACCAATCCAAGTTTCGTTGAACTGATTGCCCCGGGATCGGCAGCGGGTTCAGGATTTAAAGAAGAAGTCTATACTGAATTTCCTGTTTTTCAATGGAATGGAAATGGAAGTGAATACCAGGTTGTCGTATTTGAGAAAAAATTTGCCTTACAGTCATTGGATAATATTTTAAATATGACTCCCAACTGGAAATCGGAATCTAACCCTGGTGAAAGAATTACCGGTTATTCCATTCAATATCCTCAAGCAGGCGATGATGGCGAAATAGTTATTCCTCTTGAATTTGGTAAAACGTATTACTGGATGGTTCGAATGTTTGTACATACTTCTGCGGGCGAAGAAATTATTAATAGTGAAATTTGGGAATTCCAGCTGGTTGATCCGGCTAATTTGGGCAACAAGCAGGGCGAGATCACCCGTAATATGTTAATCGAATTTCTGCGTGATTTAATTGGTGATAAGGCTGATGAACTGGCTAAACAATTGGGCGATTATAATGTTAAAACCATTAATGTGAACGGACAGGATATCAGTATAGAAGATTTGTATCTGTTGATAAATGAATATCGGCTTAAAGATGTTGAAGTGGTCGATTTAATTCTTCCAACTGGCAGCTATTAAGGAGAATATAAAATGAAAATTAAACCATTTATTTTAACCATACTAATAACATTATTAATTTTCAGTTTAAGTTTTGCTAAAGATCCAATTGCTGTCATTGTAAAAACGCGCGGTGATGTAACTATTCAGTATGAAAAAGACGGTAAGCGGGAAAAAATTAAACGCGGAACTAAATTATATTCCGGCGCTATTATTATATCCAGAGAAAAAAGTTTTGCTGCCATGCTTTTTGTAGATGATAGAAGTATGGTACGCGTCCGGCCTAATTCTATATTGACAGTAAACGGAAAGCGTGAAAAAGCGACTATTGCAAAAAATATTTCTCTGGAAGTTGGCACTATTTTCGCGCAGATTACCAAACAAAAATCCGGTTTTCAGGTTACAACACCTACATCTGTAGCCTCGGTAAAAGGCACCAGCTTCTGGACTAAGCAAATTTTAAAAGCTGGCACTTATTATTATGGTATTGAAGGCGGACCCACAGAAGTATCCAATGATGAGGGTTCTGCTCTTTTTAAAGAAGGGGAAACCTGTTTTGTTGAATCTAAGGATCATAAACCCATAGTAAAGAAGACAAAACCAGGCGAAACTCCAGGCTTTGAAGATGATTCGATTGATGAATTTAAGATTGATTTCGAAAACGAACAGGGCGATATAAAAACATTAAAATTTAAAACCAGAGTTAAAACTAACGAGTAGCAATGCAGAGGAGCTATTATGCGTATTGTTCTATCCATTAGCACACTTTTAATGTTATATTCCTGGTCGTTTTCTTCCGGCTTCTCTTTTGATCTGGACCATCAGATACCCGACCAGGTGATAATAGGTGAACCGTTAAAACTTGAAATAAGTAATCTGAATAATACACAGGCGATATATGATGCCAGGATATTTTATCGGGCCCAGGGTATGGCTGATTACAAATCTATAGAAATGCAGCAAAAAGGATATATTTTCTCTGCGAGTATTCCCACCACAAAAATGGATCCCGGAGAACTGGAATATTACTTTGCTTTTCAGACTTCAGGATCAATTAATTACTATCCCGAGCAATTGCCAGATTTAAATCCTTTCCATGTTTCTTTGAATGCTTCTGCGGCGAATGCTCAGCAGGATGTTGGCGGCGGCATGGATATTATTCTGCTTAGTCCGGAATTAGATGAGATTGTTTCTCCGGATGAATTTATGGTTGCTATCTCAATTCCGATCAGCCCGGATGAAATGAGTAATTACCGGTTTAGTCTTTTATTGGGCGGCGTAGATCAATCTGATCTTTTAGAACAGGATGGAAATTTAATAGTGTTTTCTCCTAAAATGATTCGCGGCGGCCTGCACAATGCTGAATTTAAAGTATTTGATCAGAACGATCAGGTGGTTGGGGAAAAATCGTTTTCATTCCAGGTAAGCGCGGCACCTTCTATTAACAAAGGTTTAAATTCGCGTACTTCTGTTTTTTTAGATAATCGTTATCACTCAATTTCTGAATCATCAGAAAACTTATTCCGGGGTGGATTGAGTCATACCAGCAGTTACCAAAAATTTGATTTTCAGGCACTCATTCTGGTTAGCTCAGAAGAATCTTATGACCGCCAGCCCGTTAATCAGTTTGGCGGTCAACTGCGGTATAATTTTACGCCTACAATGAATTTATATTTAAAGGGCGGTGATTTCTCAACCAATTACGATCAGCTTGTTTTTTGGGAAAAACGCATTCGCGGAATTGGGGCCGGATATAATTCCAAATTTTTTGATCTGGATTTTACCTATGGGCAAACCAAAAAGGCTGTCGAAGGAAAAAGTATTGGCGATTCATCACAAATCAATGGAACGTTTAAACAATCATTTATGGCCATTCAGCCAACCTTTAAATACGCAGAGTATTTCAGCTGGGGTTTTAACCTGGTTAATGGCAAAGATGATCCAAAGTCAATTCAGTATGGTGGAAATGCAAAGGAAGCATTAGTTCTGGGTACTACAATAGGATTAAATCTGCATTCAAACAGAATTCAGTTTTTAGGCAGCGTACAAGCGAGTATGAAAAATGAGGATGCGGTTGGCAAAGTTGATTTTGATTCTCTTGCTGAAGATTATGATCTAACTGGCGGGGATCGGGATGCGGCTGAAACCCTATTTGAGGTGCTGGATAATACTGGGTTTTTAACATTGTCTCAGGGACTTTCGCCTTTTCCCAGTGTAGCCATGCGATTCCAAACCCAGTTAAAATATTTAAACCAGGTTTTTCAATTTACCTATAAAAATATCGATGCGGAGTATACCACGCCCGGCAATCCTTATCTGATGAAAGATGTTCGTGGTTTTTATATCAATGATAAGATTCGTTTGATACAAAATCAGCTGTTTTTGAATTTATACTTCAATTCTTATGAAGACCGCATTTCGCAGGGTGATGGGAAAACAGATAATGCTCAATATGGCCTAACCGTTTCTTATTATCCGTTTAAAAATTTACCGGGCATATCGGTAACATACGGAAAACATAATCGGGAAAACGGATTGGCAAAAGATGGTATTGTACCGGATACAACCATTTTTCAACGAATTGAAGATACAGAAACACAGCGAATTAATTTTACTACCAGTTACAAATTCGCAACCGGGAATGTAAAAAATGATGTAACCATAAGTTATTCTAATTATACACGTGATGACAATATTTATAACGATCTTTTCGCCTTTAAATCAACTCAATCAGAATTTAATATTTTTACCATCGGCCTTCGCAACCAGTTTGCATTTCCGCTCATTTCAAAAATCAGTTTCTCCACCACATCCAGCCTTTATGGAAAAGTTGATGATACCCGCAATATCGATTTTAGAACCGATTCGGATATTAATAAAATAAATCTGGGGCTAAGCTATAAATTAAATAAGATTTACTTGAATGGTGATTTAACTCCATTTGTCAATTTAAGCCACCAGACAATTAAAACAGTAAGTCCCCGATATATATATCCTGAAATCAATGCTAATAGTGGATATGCATCCAGAATTCCTGTAAGTGTTGAAAAACAAGAACTTGATTATTCCAGAATAAATTTTTCTTTCGGTTTTAATTTTCAAACAGTCCGGTATGGTATTTTTACATTTCGTTTTGATTATCTCGACTATGGAGAAGGTTATGGCTGGAATGACAGTATTTTAAGTACTGGATATGAATTTAACTTTTAAAAATAAAATATAACTTTATTCAAATTTAATTTGAATCCAGGTCAAATATATTTTTTGGGGCCTGGATTTTCTTTTTAAGGATTCATTACTTTTAATAAATGGATTCCCTTGGTTAAAATATGTAACTTTATTTCCTCAACTACCATTCTAATCAATAACCATAGGATGATATACTATGAAAACTTCTCGTACCAAAACCAAACTTTGGATAAGTTCATTAATTGCTCTCGGGGCAATAATACTTTCGGTTTTTCTATCGTATACGACTTTATATCAAACTCTGGAATTAAAATTACTGGATTTAAATTTCGCTATTCGCGGTCCGCTACCGATTAATGATTCCCCAATAGTCATTGTTGCCATTGATGATCAATCCGATGAAGCCACGCCGCATCGCTGGCCCTGGCCACGTTCGTATTATGCTCATGTTATTGAAAACCTGGAAGAGGCCGGTGCTGCTGTTATTGGTATTGATGTTATTTTAGACCAGCCGGATAAATACGGCCATGGCTCAGATGACACCCTGGCTGCTGTATTGGAAAAATATGATAATGTCTTACTTACCGGTAAAATTATAAGGACGGAACATGATTATTCTTACAGCACATTATATCCTCCCTATGAAAAATTTTTAACCGAAAATACTACCTGGGGACTTGCACCAATCGAAGCCGACCTGGATGGATTCTATCGAAAATACTTAGTGGGTCAAGTTCATTTTGATTCACTCTATCCATCCTTTGCTGCGGAAGCGTTAAAAATTTATAAGAATTTACCTAAAAACACACCCATTTTCGAGGATGCCAATAATTATTATCTGGGATCGGACACTATTCCTAAAATCAATAATTCCAGCATGTTGATTAATTTTGCGGGCTCAGCCCGTTCATTTACATATTATTCCTTTTCACAAATTTTAGATGATATGGATTTCGATCTTGTTTTTGAGCATGATATCGATGCGTTTGATGATCCCGGCGATGAGGAACTGGGTATTCCTCCTGGTTTATTAGCTTCCGGATTGCTTAAAGATAAAATCGTTCTCATCGGTTCAACCATGCAGGAATTACATGATAATTTTCCGACACCGTTTCTGGAATATAGAACGGCTGAAGGCGCAAAGGCAAAAGCTGAAACTCCCGGAGTTGAAATTCACGCGAATGCCTTAAATACAATCCTGACACAAAACTATATTAAACAAATTCCTGAATTGTATTTATACCTGATTCTTTTAATTTTTGCCATAATTATACTAACAATAACTCGCAACCTGCCAACCCTTTGGAGTGCAGCCATTGCCATTTTATTAATGGTAAGCCATTTCATTTTAACGGTTTATCTGTTTATTTCAAATGGTTTAATCATTGCCTTTTCCACACCTTTTCTTGTTGTTGTGTTCATATATATTGGCGAAACGATTTATCATTTTCTTATGACACAAAAAGAGAAAAAAGTGATCCGCGGGGCATTTGCGCATTATGTTCCGGAAAAAATTGTTCAGCAGATTATCGCCAACCCCGATAAACTTAGTCTTGGCGGCGAGGAACGCATTGTATCCGTATTGTTTTCTGATGTTGTTAGTTTCACAACCATTTCCGAAGAACTTTCACCAAGAAACTTAGTACTTTTGTTAAACGAATATTTAACCGAGATGTCTGAAATTATTCATCAATATAACGGTGTGATTGATAAATTTGAAGGCGATGCCATTATGGCTGAATTTGGCGTCCCTGTCTCCTATCCTGATCATGCCAAAGCAGCCTGTAACTGTGCCATTGAAATGCAGGAAAAATTACGAAATATGCGTACTCATTGGATGAAGGAAGGAAAACCGGCGCTTTCTGCCCGGATTGGTATTAACACCGGTGAAGTTATTGTGGGTAATATGGGCTCACGACATTTGTTTGATTATACAGTTATGGGTGATCATGTAAATCTGGGTGCACGCCTGGAAAGCGCCAATAAAGGTTATGGTACTAAAATCATGATCAGTGAATTTACCCATAACGAATTGGATGATGAATTTTTCACCCGTCCATTAGATTTTATTCGGGTGAAAGGCAAAACAAAACCGGTTGAGGTTTTTGAGCTGCTGGGCAATAAAAAAACACCATTTAAAGATACTTATCTTGAAATGCTGGAAAAATATCACAAAGGTTATCTTGCATATCGCAGAAGAGATTGGGATGAAGCTATTCAACTGTTTGAAAAATGTAAGGAACTTGAACCCAAGGATCAGCCGTCTAAAATGTACTTTGAGCGCTGTGTTGATTTTAAATATAACACACCGCCAGAAGAGTGGGATGGTGTTATTGAATTGAAAGAAAAATAAAATGTTGACATCTGCCCCCGCCAGACGGTACGGCTAAATGTAGAGAATCGCTTGAGTAGAAATCTAAAATCCTTCGCTGCGCTCAGGATAACCGGTAACGAAAGATTATTCCTTATTTTCTTTAAGTGCCGACTGTAATAATACGCTGACGATACTTATCAGCAATGCGGCTAATATGGCAACACCAAATCCGTCAACGGTGATGCTATCCATCCAGTAATCGGTCAGTTCAAGAATAATAGCATTAATCACCAGGGTAAAAAGTCCGAGAGTCAATATGTTTAAGGGCAACGTAAATACCACCAAAACCGGTTTAATGATTGTATTGAGTATGCCAAAAAGTATTGCTGCAAGAATCAGCGAACCGGAATCATTAATCCAAACATCATCAAAAATTAAATCCACGACCCAAAGAGCTGCCGCATTAATAAGTATTCGTATAATCCAGTTGCGAAGCATTTTACTTTCCTATATTAACTTAACCATCGGAAATAGATATCAAGTTGGTTTTAGTTATATGATACATTGCACCAAAAGTTATTAGATTTTATTTTACTTTTTTTGCATTTAATAAATAATTGATTATAATTTCTATAATCGCAATATTTAATTTAAATCAAACCGAATGGAGAAAATAAATGAATTATAAATTAATATCAATTCTATCGCTATTTATTATTACATTATTTGCCTGCCAAAAATCAAATGATGACAAACCAGATAATACAAAGGCTGAATCCGGTCACAAAGTAAAAGTAGTTGAAGTAACTCAAGCGAAGGCTTATACATATTTAAAAGTTAAAGAAAATAGCAAAGAATACTGGATGGCTATCAATAAATCAGAAACTATAAAAGAAGATGACATTATATATTACAACATTGGGCTGGAAATGAAAAATTTTAAAAGTGAAGATCTGAATCGAATTTTTGATACAATTCTCTTTGTAGAAAAAATCAGCGATAGCCCCATGTCGTCGCCTCACAACATGCCGGCTCAACAAATTATGCCGAAAAAGCCTCTCGAAAAAGACCCTTCAATATCTATAGAACCGATTTCCGGGAGCATTTCCATAGCTGAATTATA
Source organism: Calditrichaceae bacterium (assembly GCA_016928315.1). Classification (GTDB taxonomy): domain Bacteria; phylum Calditrichota; class Calditrichia; order Calditrichales; family Calditrichaceae; genus JAFGKZ01. The sequence continues at coordinate 4,173 of JAFGKZ010000105.1, read as the reverse complement.
TAATAATAGTCGCTCGTATTCCGGTAAGAAAATTAAAATTAAGGGTAAAGTCACTAAAGTTAACCCTGCTATTATGGGTAAAAACTGGGTTCACCTTCAGGATGGCAGCGAATATAAGGGACAATATGATTTAACGATTACTACTCAGGAAAAAGTAAATGTTGGCGATGTTGTTGTATTTGAAGGAATTATCAGTTTGAATAAAGACTTTGGCTTTGGATATGCTTATGGCATTTTAATGGAAGAAGCTAATTTGCTTGAGAATCAGACAATCGCTCTATAATTTGTAACTCTCGAAATCATTACACAGGTAAGGTGTAAATCTTTCCCTTGATTTTAGAAGACCAAGCATTGAAATTTATATCATCTTAGAGAGAATTTGTACAGCAGATCTTATTTGTGATCATTCATATAAATATGTAATTTTACACCAATTAGTACTATGTTTTTAGGTGTATTATATGTATAGAATATTTTAGGATATGATAGAAAAAAAGCCCATTACTTTTGAAATAAAAACTGAACGGTGCATTCTTATCGGTGTGGTTCTGCGCGATCAATCCAAGTGGGAAGTTATTGATCATATCGATGAACTTAAAGCCCTGGCTGAAACTTCCGGCGCTGAAATTGTTGAATCATTTATTCAAAACAAAACCCGACCGGATGCAGCTTATTTTATTGGTAAGGGTAAATTAGAAGAATTAGCATTATTTATCGAGATGCAGGATATTGATCTTGTAATTTTTGATGATGAACTTTCGCCCGCACAGGTGAAAAATATTGAGAATGTCCTCAAAGTAAAAGTGATTGATCGGGCAGCCCTTATTCTTGATATCTTTGCAGATCACGCCAGAACTAATGAAGCAAAAGTTCAGGTTGAATTAGCTCAGCTCAACTATTTATTACCCCGTCTCACACGCCAATGGCAGCACTTGTCACGGCAGGTGGGGGGTATCGGTACCAAAGGCCCCGGTGAAACTCAGCTGGAAACGGACAGGCGGTTGATTCGCATCCGAATTTCCAGCTTAAAAAAACAGCTCGAAAAAATAAACAATCAAAAGAAAACTCAACGCCAGCAAAGAGCGTCTATTTTTAGGGCAGCCTTAATCGGATATACGAATGCTGGAAAATCTACAATTATGAAAGCTTTAACTGATGCTGACGTACTTATCGAAAATAAACTTTTTGCCACACTGGATACAACCGTCCGGCGATTAGAATTGAACTCCCGAACAGAAATTTTATTAAGCGACACGGTTGGATTCATTCGCAAACTACCACACCACCTGGTAGCTTCTTTCCGGACAACACTGGCCGAGGCGCTGGAAGCTGACCTCCTGCTGCATATTGTGGACATTACGCATCCGGCATTCAAAGACCAAATTGATGTCGTTAATCAGATTCTTGATGATATGGACTTGGAAAAAACAAATTTATTACTGGTCTTTAACAAAGTTGATGCTTTAAAAAATCAGGGACTGCTAGATCAATTGCAATTCGATTATCCCAATGCATTGTATGTTTCCGGTCGAAGACATATTGGAATTAACGGATTAAAGAAACGCCTTCTGGCAATTCTGGAAAATCAGTATGAAACCAAACATTTTCAATTACGGCATGGTTCCGGTATTCCTATGCATCGGTTTCATACTTTAGGAAAAATTCTCGATGAACGATTTGATGAGGAATATCTATACCTGGATATTAAATACCCCATTGAAAATAAATCTAAAATAGATGCTCTTTTAGAAAAATATAAATAGGCTCATTATGAAAAATATTTTGTTCACTTCTTTTTGTTTTCTGTTATGTTGTATCACTTTAGTTGAAGCCCAAATTGTACATAAAATGACTTTTACCCGATTTCACCATTATGAACTTAATGACTGGGTAACCTACGCGCCCGCATTGGATATTACTTCAATTTCTATCGGCGAGGAATACATTTATTTCGGTACGCGATATGGCGGTATTTTACGGTATCATATTTATGACAATTTTTGGGACGAGCCATTTACAACCAGCAGTGGTTTAAAAAATAATAATATCATTGAGGTTGTTTACGATGCCCGGAACAACAAAGTATATGCTGAAACACCAGAAGGTACAAATGTTTTTAACACGGCATTCAATTACTGGGAATTTTTAAATTCAAATCCTATGCCATCCCAGCGGACACCACCGCAAGCTGAAATAGACGAATATTTACAAAACGGAAATTATCGTTTTCCTGAATTTTATAGACCTCAGATAAAAGAATTACCAGATTTTTTTACAAACATAAAATACATTTTCCGCCCGCCGGCTGAAATTCTTGATCAATATAACCGAATATTTACGCTTAACAATAATATTGTTGTGGACCGAAGGCGAAATTTATGGTTAGGCACCAATGGACTTGGCGTTGCAAAAGCCAGTCTTGATGATTACAATCTATCTTTTTATCGAAAATCTATTTCCAATATTATGCCGCGTGATTTATATTTTGATAAGAATGAAATCTGGATTGCGGGATTATCAACTGGTAACGGACCCGCAGGAATAAATTATTGGAATTATAACACCGATCAATGGAATTATTACGAAGAACGCTATCTAACAGGACTTTATAATGATGACTGCCATACGGTTACCGGTAATAAACAATTTATCTTTTGGGGATCAGAGGAAGGTCTCATTCGATTTGACAAAAAGAAAGGGGAATGGAAAACCTTTACGACTGGTGATGGATTGGAAGCTAATAAAATAAATCATTTGTATAAATTTGGAAAGAATATATTTATCGCTACGGATGAAGGATTTAATTGGATAAAACCTGATTATAATCGTATCGAAGAATCTAAAAACAGCATGTTGGACAATGTGCCTGTATATCGAATTGCTTCTTCAAAAAACCTTTTATATCTGGCAACAAAAAATGGTATATATACTTATAATTCTGAAAAGGATCAGATCAGGTTTTTTAAAACCAGATCTACAACAATGGATTTATACATTTCGGCTATCAACATTAACAATAATACATTGTGGATAGCGGGAAAGTATGGCATATCAAAGTATAATCAGGAGAAGGATAGTTGGCAGTCGTTTCCCGGTATCTCAAACGTTATTAAGGGTGATTTCCACACCATTAGTTTTACCAAAGGCAATGTCTGGTTTGCCACGGATAATGGATTGCTTAAGTATGATATTAAGCGCGATTTCTGGTACTTGTATACTATGGAAGATGGTCTGGCGGATAATCATGTTTATTCTATTACTCCGGATAACGAAGATCTGTGGCTTTGTACAAAAAAAGGGATTTGTATATTTCGCTGGTATAGACCCGACCGGTTTGAATAATTATCATCTTGACTTTATCTTTGGTAATTAATCGGTTATGACATACGCCTTTGGACGGCTTGAATATTTACTTTCTCACAAATGCATTTCATTGTATATTTGCATTTTATTGATAACAGACTTAAGGAGCTGCATTTTATGAATGAGACACCCAATGGAAATATTCGTGAGAAAAAAACAATCTCGCAGATCTTGATTAATTCTCTCAAAGAAGTAGTTGATCCGTTTATAGCTTTATTTCATGTACCACGTGCGTTATGGGGGCTGAATCTTTCGTATGTTCTTGAAGGATTAACATATTTTGGCGTACTTGGATTATTAGCCATCTATTATAATGAATATATCCAGCTTAATGATATTGACGCCGGACGAATGGTGGGTATTTTAACTGCCGGCATTACTTTAGCAATGCTTTTTCTTGGGGGCACAGTCGATTGGATTGGTGTTCGAAAATCGTTATTGATATCTTTATCATTTATGTTGTTCGGCAGACTATTCTTAACTATCGCTCCGGAAATTGGCGTTTCGGGTGTTTGGCAATCTGCCCATTGGATTACGATGCTGGGTATTCTGGGTATTGTTTTAGGTTATGGAATTTATCAACCGGCTTGTTATGCCGGGGTAAAAAAGTTTACTGATGAAAAAACATCCGCCATGGGTTATGCCATGCTTTATGCTTTAATGAACCTTGGTGGTTTTTTACCAGGATTAATTTCACCGCCTATTCGCAGAAGCTTTGGTATTCTCGGCGTATATTGGGTATTTGTTGCCCTGACTATTGTAGGTATTTTTGTTGTAGCAGTATTAATGTCCAAAAAGGCTATCAAAGCT
>JAFGKZ010000104.1 GCA_016928315.1 Calditrichaceae bacterium | reverse complement strand
GTACCGGAGGTCGGACTCGAACCGACACGAGGTTAACCCTCACTGGATTTTGAGTCCAGCGCGTCTACCAATTCCACCACTCCGGCGGTTGCTCAATAGGGCGGTAAATTTATTTCAATCCAATATTAAAGTCAAATTTTGTATATATAATTAATTTACAAGTGAACTAAAATGCCCTAAAGTGACTAAAGTTGTTGAGAAGTTTGAATTACGCCATTAGCAGTCGACAGGATCTAGTATCAAGCATCTGGCATCCAGTAACTGAATAACCAATAACCTAATAACTATTTTACTTTAGGCATTTTAGGCACTTTAGGCATTTATAAGCTTCCATCAATTTTAGCCACTTTTATTTCATTCTCATTTTACCGACTAATTTCATAATTAACGGCATATCCACTTCATCAAACAATACAATCTTTTCTCCTTTGTGATCTTTTAAAAATTCCTCTGCGGCAGACTTTGTCTCAAAGGGAATCAGTTCATTACCCATGGGCCCCAGCACATCAGAACCAATAACATAAAAGGCTTTGGTTCCATCGATATACTGCAAAGAATAATAATCTTTAACCTGAATTTCTTCTATATGCTTGGGAGCCGTCGTAGAATCCAGTAAAATTTTAAACATACAGCGGGCGCCATCAAAGTACATTGTCCCTTTATCCCCAGAAATAACCTTTTGCTCCCAATTGGGGTAAATATGGGTGTACATCCCGCAATTGGCGCAGCGGTGCTCCTCCTGAGTTATAGTGGATTCCTTTGCTATTGGCGTTACTTCAGTTTTCTTCTCACAGGCAAATATCAGAAAGATCGATCCCAGTAAAATGATAAATCGAATTGTCATTTTGCATTCCTTTTGTTTATAATTTGATTAATCTGCTTTTCGTCCACCCAGCCAATAATCATCTTGGTAACGACCCTGTTTTCATCAATGAAAAAATTGGTCGGCAGTCCGCGAATACCATATTGTCTGGCGATTTCCGATTGCTCATCCAGTAACATGGGAAATGTTAATTTAAACTCCTCAACAAAGGATTCCACATGTTCCTTCGATTGACCTACATTAATCGCAATAATCTTAAAATTATCATTTTTGTATTTTTGATACGCTTCCTCGAGTTTGGGAAATTCCGCCCGGCATTCCGAACACCAATCCGCCCAGAAGTGGATTAATATTCTTTTACCCTTCATATCTGCCAGCGAAAATGACTGACCACTTGTATTTTCGGCTTTAAAATCAGGTGCAGTATCACCTCCATCAATAGAATGGCGTGGAGAGGAACAGGAGTAAAACAAGATAAAAGAAAAAAGAAAAAAGAAAAAATATGTATAGTTCCTGTTCATAAATTGATCCCAATTATTTTAAGTTAAGTTAAAAGATTTTTTTATAATTATAAAATATTTATAGTCCCGGAAAAATAATTCGTAACTTTTTATATTGTATCACATCAAACATTAAAAATTGAAATTATTTGAACCTTAAAAATAAAACAGCACGGAGGTCATTATGACAGAACACTTAAGCAAACAGGAATTTTTAGATAAAGTCTTTGATTATGAAAAAAACCAGGAATGGAAATTTGAAGGCGACAAACCCTGTATCATCGATTTTTATGCCGACTGGTGTCAGCCATGTAAAATGGTTGCGCCCATACTGGAAGAACTTTCTGAAGAATATAAAGAAAAAGTAAATATTTACAAAGTGAACACCGAGCAGGAACAGGAACTAGCCGGCGCTTTTGGTATCCGAAGTATTCCATCTATGCTTTTTATACCGATGAATGATAAACCACAAATGGCCGTAGGCGCTTTGCCAAAACAGAGTATTGAACAGGCTATGAAAGAAGTGTTGGGAGTAGAAGCAGCGGCATAGTTAACAAGTTTATGAATGCCTAGAGCGCCTAAAGTGTGCTAAAGTGAAAAGGTTATTAAGTTAGTGGATATAATGTATTTAGAACACCTTATGTAAGCTGCCAACTGGAAACTGAAAACTGTTTAAGAACTTTAGTCACTTTAGTGCAATTATAAATTTTAGGCATTTACCAATTTCTAAATTTTAACATCCCCAAATTCTTTTAATTTACTAACTACCAGAGATTTGATTTCTTCAAGTCGTTCTGGTGTTCTGGCTTCAAATCGTAAAACCAGTACCGGTTGGGTATTTGATGCACGAACCAGTCCCCAGCCATCGCCAAACTGGATACGTACGCCATCAACATCAATCACTTCATATTTTTCCGTAAAATATGCTTTGGCCTTCTCTGCAATCTTAAATTTCTCTTCATCCGTTGCGATTTCCGCGCGAATTTCCGGGGTGGAATAATATTGCGGTACATCTTTCAATAATTCAGATACCTTTTTACCCGATTTCGCTACTAGTTCCGTCATACGGGCGGAGGCATAAATGGCGTCATCATAGCCGTAATAACGATCAGAAAAAAATAAATGACCGCTCATTTCACCGGCAAACGGTGATTTGGTTTCTTTCATCTTCTTTTTAAGATTAGAATGTCCCGTACGCCACATGATCGGTTTACCGCCGAATTTTTTAATCATTTCCGGCAGGGCCTGTGAACACTTCACTTCAAAAATAATGGGAGCGCCGGGATGGCTTTTTAAAATATCTTCACTGAAGATAATCATAAGACGGTCGCCCCAAATAATTTGGCCATTCTCATCAACCACGCCAATACGGTCGCCGTCACCATCGTAACCAACGCCAAAGGCAGCGCCGGATTCTTTTACGGTTTTAATCAGTTCCTGAATATTATCAACCACGGTCGGATCCGGATGATGATTGGGAAAATTGCCATCGGGCGTATCGAACAGATCAATGGTGTCCACGCCCATTTCCTTAAACAGACGGTGGGCAACCAAAGAAGCCGCACCGTTTCCGGAATCCAGAACGACTTTAACCGGTTTCTCAATTTTAATACCTTTTTTGATTTCTTCGATGTAGTCATCAATCACATTCACTTTTTCGTATGAACCATCACCGACCGGATAGTCTCCTTTTAAGATGATATCTTTGATTTCACCAATCATTTCCCCATATACAGGAGCATTATGCATGGTTATTTTAAATCCGTTAAAATTAGGAGGATTGTGACTTCCGGTAATCATAACACCAGCATCCACATCCAGATGATACATACTAAAATACTGCACCGGCGTTGGAACCGGCCCAACATCCGTTACATCTACTCCGGTAGAACGCAGCCCTTTAATTAACAAGGTTCTAAATCTTTCCGTTGAAAGGCGCACATCCCCGCCAATGGATGCGCTCTTTGCCTTATGTTTTAAAAAATAAGCGCCGATCCCTTTACCCAGCGTTTCAACGACTTCATCGGTCAAATCTTCATCAACCACACCGCGAATATCATATTCTCTAAAAATATATGGGTTAATCATAGAAACTGTTTTCCTTTTATATAGTTTATTTTTTAATTATTTTTTTATTAGTACTGGCTTTGAATATAATGACAGGATTGAAATATTTCACATTTTTTTAATACGAAATTTATAAATTAGTAAATATCGTTAAGACGGCTTTAGACACCGAACATCAGTAAACTAATAAAACTTAAAAATCAGACGATATTGACATTTATGCGAAATACAATCAAATAAACGAAGATTGGTTTAAAAAGCATTTGACTTTTAAAGTAATTTTCTTAATATTTTTAAAAACAAATATAAGGTACGTAAATGCAATTGCAAGATAAAGTTATGAAAGCGCTGGACAGCATCCGCCCGGGTCTTCAGGCGGATGGCGGTGATTTGGAATTTGTACGTGTGGACGCAGACAATGTGGTTTATATTAAATTAGTCGGCGCTTGCGGCGGATGCCCGATGTCTACAATCACTTTAAAACAAGGGATTGAGCGTATTGTTAAAATGCAGGTCCCGGAAATTTCAGCCGTAGAGGCAGTCTAATAAAACCAGGCGTTAGATTATGATTGAAGTACGGGTAAACGGTATATTTCTGACTCAATCACAGGCAAGTGGAATAATTCTTAAGGAAAAAGAAGGCAATCGTACTTTGCCCATTGTTATTGGGGAATACGAAGCACAATCCATTGCCCTTGCTCTGGAAGATTTAAAACCGCCCCGCCCTATTACGCACGATCTCACCGTTAACCTGCTTGAATCGATTGGCGTTACTATCGAAAGCGTAATTATTTCCGAATTAAAGGAAAATACCTATTATGCTATTATAAGAATTCAGAAAGACATGGAAACGATGGAAATTGATGCCCGTCCAAGCGATGCTATTGCGCTGGCTGTTCGCCTGGGTACAAATATTTTTGTTAATGAAACGGTAATGGACCAGGCGGCTTATATTCCTGAAGATAAGGAAACGGATGATAAGAATTATTTATTTAAATCCGCTACGGATAATCTTGAAGAATTAAAAGAACAGCTTAAAAATGCTGTTGATAACGAAGAGTATGAAAAAGCCGCTAAAATCCGGGATCAGATTAAAAAGCTGGAATCTGGTTCATAATAAATTGATTTATTTTATAGTTTGATTGATATCTCCAAAATATAAACCTATATGTTCAAATAAAAAAAGGCTGGTCGATGAAAGATTTTGAATTGAAGGTAAAATTGTATGGCGTTCGCGGCAGTTATCCCATTGCTCCGGAAAATGGAACCAAATATGGCGGCAATACCACGTGTTTATTAGCACGAACTTCAAATCATGTTGTGATTATTGACGCCGGCAGCGGTATCATTAAGTTAGGTAAAGAATTGATTCCTGAAATTCTGGAATACAAAAAAAATACAGGACAGTCTTTCCATATTACGCTTTTATTTACGCACACGCATTATGATCATCTGCTCGGTTTACCTTTTTTTGCCCCGGTTTACATGCCGGATGTACATATGCATTTTATTGGACCGGCCACCCTGGGCGTCGATCTTGAGCAAATTTTACGCAATACGGTTACACCGCAGTATTTCCCTGTCAGTATGGATGAATTTCGTTCAGGTAAATCATTTGCCAATTTAAATGAAAACATGTTTATTTATTTTGATCATAGCAATCCTGAACCTCAATTTGGTCATGTCAGTAAGGATGAAATCCCGGAAGATGCCTTAAGCATTGAAACCATGAAATACTATTTTCATCCAAAAGACGGCAGCTACCCTTTTAAGATAACCTGGAATGATCAGTCGATTGTTTTTGCAACCGATGTTGAAGCGTATGTCGGTGGTGATCACCGTTTGATTAATTTTGCCAGAAATGCCGATGTGCTGATACATGATGCACAGTACACATTAGAGCAATACAAGAATTTTGCGGGTTACGGACACAGCAGTTATGCCATGGCCTGCGACACTGCCAAGCAAGCTAATGTAAAAAAGCTGCTTTTGTTTCATCATGATCCCAATAACAGTGATGAGGTATTGGAAAAAATTCGATCAGAAGCAAAAAAACTATTCGAACATTCCGAGCTGGCTTCAGAAAAGTGGGAGCTGGTTTTATAATTCTCTGCGGGAAGAGATGGCTCTGCCGATCGTAACCGTATCAACATATTCAAGATGAGAGCCAATGGGCACGCCGCTGGCAATACGTGTTACTTTTAAATTCAATCCGCTTAATAATTTCGAAATATAAATCATGGTCGCCTCACCTTCGGTACTTGGATTCAGCGCCATAAGCACTTCTGCAATATTTTCATTTTTTACACGATCAATCAATTCATTTAAGTGAAGATTTTCTGCCATCACGCCGGCCAGAGGTGAGATAACACCGCCGAGCACATGATACAAACCCTTGTATTCATTGGAAGCTTCAATGGCAAAAATATCGACAATATCTTCTACGACACAGATTTTACTCGGATCACGATGGGTGTCCAAACAAATTGAACATAACGATCCTTCCGCGATATTAAAACATTTATCGCACAACTGTGTTTCCTTTTTTAAGTTATATATCGCTTCTGCAAGATTCTCAGCATATTGAGACTCACTCTTCAATACAAAAATCGCCAGGCGCTGGGCTGTCTTACGTCCAATGCCCGGTAAGCGCGATAATTCATCTATTAACCGATCCAGCGCATCGATACCTAGTAGCTGCATACTACAATCCCGGAATTTTAAAATTACCCGGTAAATTTAGTCCGCCCATCATACCGCCGGTAATTTTTTGCATCTCTTCATTGGCTTTTTCCTGCGCTGCCTTCATGGCCTGATTAACCGCCGCAGCAATCAAATCTTCCAGCATTTCTTTGTCTTCCGCCCTTACAACCTCTTCTTCGATATGTACAGAAAGCACTTCCATTTTACCATTGGCTGTTACTTTTACCATACCGCCGCCGGCAGTTCCTTCCACCTGGATATGGACTAATCCTTCCTGAGCTTTCTGCATATCTTCCTGCATTTTTTGAGCTTGTTTAAGTAGTGAATTCATGTTTACCATATTTCACCTCAATTAAATTAATTCTAAATCAAATTCATCGATCAACTTTGCCATATTTTCATCTTCTGATCGGATTTTCTGTAAAAGTTTTTCTTTATCTTCTTTAGATAATGATTCATTTTCCTGTTTATCAACAACAGCCTGTTCTAAATTAAATTTAAATTTAGCTTTAAAATGTTCCTGTGTTACTGCATATACTGCGTCTTCAATTAAACGGAAATGATTATTGATTAAATCCCTCTGGAATGCATTGATCTGACGTATTTCAATTTCCAAATGATTATCATCCAATTTTACAGGTATGGCATGCTCAAGCGATGCGGCCAAAGAAGGTTTATTCTCATGAATTTTATCAAGGACAACCGGCCATTGATCTTTGATTGTCTGGATAGTAATTATTGCAACTGATGTTTTTAATTCGGAATCGGCCGGGGAATACGCAATGGATGATGTTTCGGTTACCCGGTTATTTTTGGCTTTTTTTTTTAGCAGATCCAGTTGATCAAGCAGGCTTTCAATATCTTTAGATGAAGGCAGTTTGGCAATTTTGATTAAACCCAGTTCAAATTTAAGCTGGGGTTGTTGACTGATCTTAACAGCTACGATGGTATCCGCAATAATTTTCAAAACAGCAATCAGATCATTTTCATGGTATTTAGGAGCAGTTTCTTCGTACCGTTTCAGATAATTTTCCGACGTCTCAATTAGTTCGGTCGATCCGGTGCTGACAGTGATCAGAATATTCCTGAAATGCTCTTCCAAACCCAGCAGAAATTCAGTCAGATCAAAGCCGGAATTAAAAATTTCCTGCGTTTGAAGAATTATTTCTTTTAAATTTTTTTCCAGTATCAGATCACTAATTTTGAAATATTGATCCTGGTGAATCACACCAAGCGCCTGAGCTACATTTTCAAATTTGATAGTATCGCCGCTGAAAGAAATAATCTGATCGAGAATACTTTGTGAATCCCGCATAGATCCGTCCGCTTTTTTGGCGATTTGCAGTAAAGCATCGTCATCAATTTTAATTTTATCCGTATCACAAATATATTTTAAATGTTCCATGATTGTTTTAATCGGGATACGTTTAAAATCAAAGCGCTGGCAGCGGGATAAAATGGTAGCCGGCACCTTATGAATTTCTGTCGTAGCGAAAATGAACAGCGCATGGGACGGCGGTTCTTCCAGCGTTTTAAGCAGCGCGTTGAACGCTTCTTTGGTCAGCATATGCACTTCATCGATAATATATATCCGATACTTCCCCATTGTTGGCGTAAAGCGGATATTTTCGCGCAGGTTACGGATCTCATCAATACCGCGATTGGAAGCGCCATCAATTTCCAGAACATCAAGCGAGTTACCCTGTGTAATCGCCAGACAAGCCGAACATTCATTGCAGGGCGTGGCCGTCGGCCCTTTTTCGCAGTTAAGCGCTTTGGCCAGGATACGCGCTGTCGTCGTTTTGCCGATGCCGCGCGGCCCGGTAAAAATATAGGCATGAGCAATCCGGTTATTTGCGATCGCATTAGACAGGGTTTTAGACACGTGTTCCTGGGCAATGATCTCATCAAACTGCTGGGGGCGCCACCTGCGGGCAATTACGACATAGGACATAAATGATATTTCAGTTCCAATTTAGAAAGCCAGGTTGATCCACGGCACATGGGACAAACGCTTACCGCTGCTTCCTTCCGGACCTGACGGGGTTGGGCATTGTACCATTGCGTGGGACCTGGCTAAATTGTTTAAATTCTATATTAAATTAATTTTACTTCCAATTTTTAAGGCTGAAAATTTAGCCAACACACCCTACAAAGTCAAGCTGACAAAATTATCAGTTTTTTAAATCGGGCATCATTAATCTGTTATAATACAAATCTAATTTCCAAAATATAAGATATAAATAATGGGCTAAAGCCCTGAGATAATATGTTATCACTAATCCCGACCTTAAGGCCGGGGTTAATAACAAATATCCAAACTAAAGGGCCTTTAGGCCACAACACTTTAATCAGAATAATTTCGAATTAAAACTGAAAATTTAGCCAAATTAAAATATTTCTTCGCCCTATCGTTCACCCGGAAATATTGACGGGCTTCTTCCAGTGATAAAGTGGTATTTATCAAATCGTTGTCATACACAAGCTCATCGGAATATCCGGTAAGAATGAGTTTCCATCCCCCAGGCAACCGCCTGGGCCAAATCTTGTTCACATGATCATACAAGGTACTAGTACAATTACTCCAGATAGTATTATAAAATTCAGGTTCTGCTTGCAGTTTCTGTGCTCGTTCAAGAACATCAATAAATAATTTCCTGATATTATTTTTTTCGGTTTTTATAGGATAAACAAATACATCATCATCCCAGATAACGGTGCGTAAACCAATCAGATCACGTTCATCACCTACAACATACATTAGTTCAAATTTCTTCAGCATACCGCCGATTATCGAATAGCTTTCGCCGACTTCTTTCCTTGCCTCTACCGATATGGATACATACTGGGAATCCGAGAATTCGAAACTTAAAAAACTATGGGCCGGCCCGCGCCAGTGATCAGCAAACGGCGAAAGGACAAACCATAGCGATTCCAGCTTATCCAATATATAGATTCGGTTATAATAATCAACGATAAATGAATCTTCCGATATATATCTAAAATTACGCACATTATTTATTGTTACTTCGGAGCTGTCAATGATAATTTCCGGCAGAACATCAAATCCGGTAT
>JAFGKZ010000103.1 GCA_016928315.1 Calditrichaceae bacterium | reverse complement strand
GCATACAATGGATTATTTTAATCTGCGCTATAAGTATATCCAATTTACTGGCGCAGTATTTAAATATCCGTAACTATAATATCGAAGATGGTCTTGTGCAATCGCAAGTTAAAACTATTGTTCAGGATGATGATGGTTATTTATGGTTTGGCACTGGTGAAGGTTTATCCAAATTCGACGGCAGAACATTTGTTAATTTTAACCGCAATGACGGTTTGGCTACTAATTTCATCGAAAGCGGTTATAAAGATCATGATGGAAATCTCTGGTTTGGTCATTTTAACGGACAGGTTACTAAATACCATAAACATACAAAACAATTTGAAAGAATACATTTATACCCAGAGTCAGAAAAAACATCCAAAGCGCCGGTTTTAAAAATTTTAGAAGATTATAATCATAACCTTTGGTTTGCCACCTATGGCAGAGGATTATTTTATTTACAAAATGACTCCATAGAAATTTTAACTAAAGAGAATGGTTTGTTGACTAATGAATTATATAATATTATACAGCTGCCGGACAGCAGTTACTGGGTTAGCAGTTCCAAAGGCGTAAATATTTTACGATATAACAAAAGAAGATCAGCTTATTCGTGTGACACATTGAAATTAGCGCCATTTTATCCTGACGTGTCTGTCCAGTCATTATTTTTAGATAGCAGAAAAAATATCTGGCTTGAAGCAGGAGAAGCAAATATATATAAAGTTTCATTCGATGAAAATACGGGTAATGCCAAAATAACCTGCTATGATCAATCAGAAGGTTTTTTATCAAAAGATATCGGAAATATTATTGAAGATTATAAGGGCAATATTTGGATCAGTACCGGTGATCAGGGTGTTTTTCAGATTGCTTTTCCCGCCCCTGGTTCTGATTCTGTTTTAATAAAACATATTACAGAAAATAACGGCGTAAGTAGTAATTTTCTTAATACCATTTTTGAAGACCGTGAATACAATCTCTGGATTGGTTCTGATGGTTCGGGTATATCGCAGCTGCGTGACTGGGGAATTGAGGTTTATAATAAATCTGCGGGTTTGGCTAATGAATGTGTCTGGGCCATACATGAAGATAGTTATGGAAGAATTTGGATAGGGCATGATCTGGGTATAAGCTGTCTTGTATTTAGCAGCACCTCCAAGGATCGGTTTACGATTCAGAATTACACCCATGTTAATAATGAAGCTATTAATCATGTTTTGCATATTACGGAAGATCAGAATAAAAATATTTGGTTCTTCTCACTAACACACCAGCCAATTATAATGGATTATGAAACGCAACAAATGAATATTTTCAGTCTGGAAGAGAATTATGGATATAAAGATGCTATTGTAATGCTGTTAGATCATAAGAAGAATATCTGGTACGGTTCGCGTTCAAACGGGATTTTGAAGATTAATGTTAGGGCATCGAATTTTATCCATTTTACCAAAAACAAGCATCAGTTAAGCAGTGATATTATTAATACGATTTTTCAGGATTCGGAAGAACGCATTTGGTTCGGCACTGAAAATGGCGGACTTATGTGTTATAACGGTAAAGAGTTTGATGTTTTTAATACGGAAACAGGCTATCCAATAAATTCCGCTATTAGTATAACAGAAGATAGTCTAGGAAATATATGGTTCCTGTCAAGTGAAGATAAGTTATTTCGTCTGACAAATAATGAAATACAATCAGTGCAGGGTATTCAAGGGATTGATGGGAAGACTCTGTATTCTGTAAAAGCCGATAAAGATAAACTATGGATCGGTACAACAAACGGTCTCTGCAAAGTGGCGCTACCTCAAATGAAAACAACACATTTTGGTCTGCACGGGGGATATCCGATCTTTGAAACCAATGAAAATGCTGTTTATAAGGATACACATGGCAACCTCTGGTTCGGCACCATTAAGGGTGTTGTTAAAATAATTCCGAATTATCTGAAATCGGTTGCAGAAGTTCCAGCGCCGGATATTTCAAAAATTCAGGTCTTTTTGCAGGATACACCCCTACCCGAAAATAATAAATTTAAACATAATCAAAATCATTTGACTTTTTATTTCAGAAGTATTTATATGTCGGCGCCGGAACAGATTAAATATAAATATATCCTCAGGGGATTTGATCAGCAATGGTCGCCGGAAATAACCAATGATTATGTGACCTATTCAAATTTAAGTCCCGGTGAATATGAATTTGAAGTGAAGGCCTGCAACGCAGAAGGGGATTGGAACCAGGCAACGGCTCAATTTCGCTTTGAAATTAAAAGACCCTTTTGGCAAACCTGGTGGTTTTATGTTTTGCCGATCTTAATTATAGGATTGTTAATCTTTTTTTTAATTCTGCAGCGTATTCGATCGATTGAAAAATCTAAATTAATTCTGGAAAACCGCGTAAAACTTAGAACAAGAGAATTACAGGAAGAAAAAACAAAATTTGAAGAAGCGAATCGCGCTTTACTGGCAGAAAAAGAACGTCTGGTGGTTACGCTTCGCTCCATTGGTGAAGGTGTTATTACGACAGATGAACATGGAAAAATAACCATGATCAATTCCACTGC
>JAFGKZ010000102.1 GCA_016928315.1 Calditrichaceae bacterium | reverse complement strand
GTCGATTTAATTTTCTAACAGTAAATACTTTCTATCCGGATCATATTAATTATTGGTTATAATTTTTATAAAACTCTAAAGATATCTGCGGAATATTTACCTAAACTTATCTTCACTTTGTCATTATTAACTTGTATTAATTCCCCTGATCCAAGGGATTCTATTGTATGGCATTGCATCCATTTCGGTACATAAATTTCAACATTTACCGGTTCTGATCCCTTATTTAGCACAACAATGAGTCTTTCATTGCTGCCGCCCCGGGTAAAAGCAAGCACGTTCCGGCCGTCTAATAGTGTTTTATAATCACCCCGTCTTAATGAACTATATCTATTTCTTAAGTTAATGAGCTGACGAATTTTAATCAGTTGTTTTGATTCGGTTTTTGTTAACTGATCGTCAAACCGCATCATCCGACGGTTATCCGGATCGTTAGCGCCCGTCATGCCAAATTCATCACCGTAATAAATAATAGGAATACCCGGCACGGTTAACAGATAAGTTAAAAATACCATTTCCTTTTCATACGTTTCCGGATTATCGACCGTGATGGTTGGTTCATGCCAGGCCCGCTCAGTTCCATCCTCTGACATGGACAGATCGCCTTCCAGCAGAGCCATCATGCGCACCTGGTCATGGCTGTCCATAATATTGCCCATGATATGATTATAACCATAGGCTTCAAGAGATTTTTCGATGGCCATGGCCAGATCTTCAAAATTGCCATCCTTCTCAACAAATACACGCCGGGCCACAAAAAACTGGTTAAAATTAAATTGGGCATCGAGCATTCCATTATTTACATAAGACTTAATTAAATCATCTCCGCCAAAGGTTTCTCCAACCTGGTAAATATCGAAAGTACGGTTCGGCGTAATCTGATGTTTAATTTTATCAGTTAATGTTCTCCATAATTCATAGGGTACATGCTTGGTTGCATCATGCCGGAAACCATCCACACCCGTTTCATTAATCCACCAGACAGCATTATCGGTCATGGTTTGTAAGGCCTCATCGGATGCGAGATAATCAAATGATGGCAAAAAGGTATCAAACCAGGTTGTTAGTCTGTATTCATCCCAGCGGCGGATGTTCTTTTCACCATTGTCTAAGTTAACACTTCCAAACCAATCGCGATGATTTTGGAAATAAGGATGTTCTTCATGCACATGGTTAGAAATAAAATCCATTAAAACTTTTATTTTCTTTTTATGGGCCAATGCTACTAAATCCTTTAACTCCTGCATCGTCCCAAAACGTGGTTCCGTTTCATTTGAGCTGATCGGCCAATAGCCATGATAGCCGGAAAAAAAGCGATGCGGTTCCGGCCATTCCCGGAATGCCTTATTAGTTGTTTTATTTACCGGTGATATCCAAAGAGTATTAATTCCTAAGGAATCAAAGTAGCCTTCATTTATACATTGGATAATTCCGGCAAAATCACCGCCATTAAAATTAGCCTGATCAGCCAGTTCCGAATGCTGAACCGGATTATCATTATCGGGATTTCCGTTTTTAAACCGATCAATCATAAGTGAATATATAATGCCATCTTGCCATAAAGCCTTTTCATCTGCGGATAAAACACGGCCATTTTTAATCCAGGCCGAAAGTACATTTCCCGGTTTATTATTATAACTGGCTATTAATCGAATCCGCTGAATTTTATTCTCTAGCGGCAACTTCTTCAAGTCAATTTTATAGGTCTGACCCAAATTTTCCAGCACACTTGCTGATTCCAATAATATGTTATCCAGCAATATATTAATTTCTATTTCCCGTCCGGAAACGGCAGCATTAAGAACAAATTTCAATATTGAGTTATCATCATTGGGGATCCAGTATAATTTGGGAGCCTTTTTTCGGTCTTCTGATACGACTCTTTTTATTGAATTAAAATAACCAAACCCATTATCGACTTTTTCCAAATTATTGGGATCGAAAATTTCCTTATTATCTAACACAAATTGATACTCATAGATGCCATCATCCAGATAAATTGTCGCCTCATAAACGCCATCTCCATCCTCATCCAACATGCGATCACCGCGGCGGTTCCAGTTGTTAAAATTACCCATCACAAATATATTCTTCTGAGGATTAATCGGTTTATATTGAAATACAACTTTTGCTTTCTTTTTTACCTTGACCGGAATAACTATATTTTTATCATGATTATTAAAATTAATAAAAGTTAATCCTGAAAAATTTTCATTTGGAGTTAATACAACTTGATTTGTTTGATTTAAGTATTCAATGGAAATATTTTTATTGGCGCTAAAAACTGGACTATATTTTTTCGCATAAAATACTTCATTTAGATAGACTGTATCCTGAATACCGCTTTCCAGAGACAAGACAGAAATTATTTCTTCAGGTTTCAATGAGGTATTATCTGGGGTGCATTGAATCAATGCGAAATAAAAAAGAAAAACAAAATATTTCATGATATCTCCAATGACATTTTATCTGGTTATTTCCATAAAACAAAACATGAAATCGGCGGTAATTCAATTTCTTTTGCATTCATTTTATAAAGCGTTTTAATTCCTGCATTTTTATTATCGACGACAACATTCCAATTACCAGCTGCCAATCTAAATTTGACGTTATGTTGATTAGGGTTTATGAAAACCAATACTTTTTCCCAACTATCATCGGAATTACCTCTGTTAAGAATGTAACTTATGGTGGTATGCGGCGAATGCGAACCAATAAAATCTAAAAAATGTAGGTTTTGTTCAATATCCTTAGGATCGGTTTTTCGGAAAATCGGATGTTCCTTTCTCAATTTAATTAAGCCCTGATAGTATTTAAATACATCCATATTATCTTTTTTCCACTGCCAGCGTATTTTGTTTATCTCATCCGGCTGGTTATAGCTGTTATGGGAATCAAATTTTGTACGCAGCATTTCCTGCCCGCCGTGAATAAACGGCACGCCCTGCGATGTAAAGAGAATGGCGGCAGCCAGTTTATTCATTGCAATTAATTCTATTCTGGTAAAATTGGAATCTTTTGTTGAAGCGTTTAATTGATCCCAAAAAGTTCTGCCATCATGTACAGCCACATAGTTTATTGATTCGTACGGATATTGAGTAAAATCTTTAATACTGCCTTTAATTCCGGGTCTTACTTTATCTGAACCTTTGCTTGTCTGGATGTATCCGGGATCAGTATTGTACCATGGGCCTTTTAAGGCGTCACGAAAATGATCATTAAATACTGAGAATCCCTCGCCTTTTTGTTTGCCTTTTACAGTTGGATCGATTGGCGTATCGCCGGCCGTCCATGGTTCCCCATAAATAAAAATGTTCGGATCAATATCCTTCATAGTCTGCACAATCTGTCTCATAGTTTCCATATCATGCAATCCCATTAAATCAAAGCGGAATCCATCAACTTTATACTCATTGACCCAATATTTTAGAGATTCAATAATATATTTGCGAATCATTGGCTGTTCGGAACGCATTTCATTGCCGCAGCCTGAGCCATTCCAATATGAGCCGTCCAAATGCTGACGATAATAAAAATTTGGAATAAATCCATTGAAATTATAATGAATTGAAGGATTCCCTTCTGAGGTATGATTATAAACGACATCCATTACTACTTTAATGCCCTTTTTATGCAGAGCATCAACAAGCTGTTTAAATTCTCTTACCGGGCTGGCATCCGTTCTTTTTGTAGCATACCAGCCAACCGGGGCGTTAAAATTAACGGGCATATAACCCCAGAAATATTCACTTTTATTTTCATCAAATTCAAAATCCTGAATTGGCAATAGCTGAATCGTATTGATCCCCAATTCAACCAGATGATTAATGCCTGAAGGAATATCAGTCCCCGGAATGTTTGTGTTCTCTTCGGTGAAGGCTAAATATTTGCCTTTGTTTTTTATGCCCGAATCATCACTAATTGAAAAATCCCTGACATGCATTTCATAGATCATTGCCTTATCAAAAGAAAAATCGGGCCGATCAGCAATTGGAGTTTGATCATCAATAATAATTCCCCGGCCATTGTATTTAGTAACGGCCCGGGCATAAGGATCGATCAAATCCGGATTGACAATTTTTTCCTGCCCATAATTGTGAACGGTGTAGGTGTAAAATATACTTTTTAAATCCCGATTAATTTGCACAGCCCAGATATTGTTTTTTTGGACCAGTTCAAATTGTTCCGCCATACCGCCCGCCGGTTGCGTATATAAATTTAATTGGACTTTTTTTGCCGCCGGCGCATATACTTTAAATGTTGTAACATCCGGCGTGTAAATCACACCCGGCGTTTCATCTGTATAAAATTTTGCCTTATCAAGAATATATCTTAACTCTATGTTTTTACTGCCAAATACCTTTAAATAAACTTGCAACGGGAACTGATTTAAGGATAGTTTTTCGTCTAATACCAGCTGTAATGTTTTTGATTTTGTAGAATCCACCAATTTAACATCTTTCACTGCTACTTTTTTATCATCGGCAGTTTTTAGATATGGTTCTAAAATTGACATACTATCTTTATCGATAGTATGAGTAAGCGCTACGGTAACTAAACTATCATCATCTAAGAACGCTCGTTTTATTACGGGACTTATTGATGGTTTTTCTGTATACATGTTACCGTCGCCTTCTAAAATCCAGATTTCTTTTGGCATGTTTCTTACCCATGAACGATTTGGGTCATCCTTATTTTCCCATCCTTTATATTTTGGCAGCATATTTATATTTCCCATATCAGGATAATCATTTATATTTATTAAATATACCAAACCAAAGCTGTCTGATGCAGTTGGCTGAATATCGATTTTAGTCTCATCCAGCCAGGTCCACATCGACCAATTTACGAAGTTTTGATCATAACGATGATAATGGACTTTTAAAATATTTTCTGATTTGCAGGATAAAAAAATGATTGGAACAAAACATAACACGATAAATCGGACAAATAAAGAATTGGCCATAACAGAAGTCTCTCAAATTATTTATTATACTTGTATATTTAAACATCAGGAATTTTAGATACTATTTTAAAAAAATCATTTTCCTTGTTTGAACATGTTCTCCTGTCTGCAGGCGATACAGGTAAACACCGCTGCTGAGTCCGCTGGCGTTCCATTTAATCTGATAACTGCCGGCTGGTTGTTTTGTATTAACCAGCGTGGCTATCTTTTGCCCGAGGGTATTGTAAATAGATAGATCTACATGTTGTGACGCAAAATTCTGCGTCTCAACAATATACCGGATTGTTGTGATTGGATTGAATGGATTGGGATAATTTTGATACAGTCTGAATTCGATAGGTTGTTGATCTATTTCATTTTTCAAATTCGTAAGCAGATCATCATCCGGTTTTGGCAGGGGATCGTCTGTAAAAATATGGAATTCTCCGGGCTGCAAGGTAAAACTGGTATCTGTATCATTAATCAACATCGTATCGCCTGTAAAATAATCATACCAGAGCCCCCCATGACTGAATACCGGCTGTCCATTTTTTTCCGTTACATCAAAATTGCCGATAACGATTGCATTCATTAGCCCATGCCAAAATTGAATTTTTTTAACCGAACCATCGACATCCATATTTACAGTAGAAGAACTGGCATTAAATGTTAAATGGTTATTCCGAAGATTTATCAGAGTGGAAATGGTTTTATATAAGCGTTCGCGATCAACATTATCAAGGTAATCCCAGCGGATTGGTTTATTGCCCACGCGGCCGTTATAATCGATGCTGTAATCATAGCCCACCTCGCCAAACTGCCAGATCATCTTGGGACCCGGAATCGTAAAGAAAAAAGCGGCAGCCATTTTCATACGCTGCAGAGCCGTCCATAGATTTTTAATATTGTAACTGCCACTTGTATTGCCAAACTGGAGATTTTTATACATTAACCGTTCTTCATCATGGCTTTCCATATAGGTAACAAGCGCTGGATTAGTCCAGCCTCGGTTTTTATAATATCCCCAGGAAAAATCAGATTTACCGCCATCATGATATCCCATCGTTGCTTCATTGTAATTATGGTTAATATTTCCCCAAAGCATCATACCATAACTGGCCAAATTAGTCTCTTCTACATTATCTGTAAAGTGTTCAAGAATAACATAAGCCTTTGGATTAACTTCCCATATCTGATCTGCCATTCTTTTTAGAATGTTCATCCGTGCGCCGTCAACATTCCAACCGTCACCGGGTGTGTTGGTGAGGCCTTTTGTAAAATCAAAGCGAAATCCGTCAACTTTATATTCGGTTAACCAATATTTATTAATACGGTCCACCAGTGCTTCTGTTGCCGGACTTTCATGATTGAAGTCGGCGCCCCATTTAAATGTCTGATTTGGAGATATTCGGTTGAACCACGGATTTGGTAACTTCATTACAATTTCATTTTCACCATAATAATCCAGGTAAAGCTGCACAAAGGGCGACTGACCAAAAATATGATTCAGTACCATATCAATAATTACAGCCATACCGCGGCTGTGGCAGCTATCAATAAAAGCCTTAAGATCATCGGCAGTTCCGTAATATTTATCCGGCGCAAAATGAAATGCCGGATTATATCCCCAGCTTAAGTTTCCTTCAAACTCATTAACCGGCATAAGTTCTATCGCATTAACGCCTAAATTTTCCAGATAGTCTAACGTATCAATCAGTGTTTTATAATTATGATCGGCAATAAAATCCCTTATTAACAATTCATAGATAATGAGTTTAGTATTATCCGGCGGTATATAATCCGTAGTTTGCCACTCATAAGCCGGTTGATTCGTCTGCAAAATGGATACGATCTGATCTGTTTTATTCTCAGGATAAGGTTTCAAATCAGGATAAGTCTCATCATCAATATAGGGATCATTCCAGGGATCAAGTACTTTATGTGTGTAAGGATCCGCTATTCTCATGTCGCCATCCACCAGATACTGAAAAGCGTATTCCTTTCCGGCGGTTAAACTATCGATAGTCAGCCACCAGTATATGGAATCTGTTCCGCTGATTTGAGCATTCATAAAATAGTCGGCATTAACTTCCCAGTTGTTAAAATCACCAATTACATATACAAAATCTTTATAAGGGGCAAACAAAGCCAAAGTAACACTTTGATTATCAATATAATTAATGCCGCTGACGACATCATAGGGCAAAGGCGTTTCATTGATTTGTGGATTGATCATAATTTCAAAACTACTGGTATCGCTTATACCGGAAGTGTCCGATACAATCGCTTTAAAACTGGTAAATCCCGGTTCAAGACCATTGGTATAAAATGCATAATCCAGGGTGTCATTGGTGGTTATTGCTATCTGAGTATTATCCTGAAGCAAAAAAAGCGAGTCGATCTGAGTGTCTGTCTGTGACCAGGTGATTTGAATTGCCACCGTATCACTGGCAGATGCGAATACAGGTGTTCTGCAGGGATTATTGAAACGATTACTAATTTGTGGTTTATTGATTATTACTTGAAAACCTATAATCAGAGGAAGAAATATATCCGCATGATCTACATCTTTTCCTTCCAAACTCCCATCACTGTTACGAAAGACGAAAGCCAATTTTTCAATTCTTTCGTCTGATTCCGTTACATTATAATATTCACGCGGATACCCAATAACCAGTTTATATAAATTTGTTTCAATCCTGGTTAATTTGGCTTTATCTATATTCACATTCCATTCAGCTACAACATGTTCCCATCCTGTACCATAATTGGTAATAATCCCCGTATGTGCATACACATCATCGCCGGTATATCCCATTAATCCCTGGTCGCCTTTGGTCGCATCAAAATATATTATAATAGAATCCTCTTCAGAGGGAAATGGCGGATCGGAATAAACAATCTGGCTATTAACTGTTTGCAATAAAATAAAAATCCCTGCTATGATAAAATTGTATTTCATAAAAGAAATATCCTTTTGAACATTACATATTATCCTGATTTTGAAATTCCAGCATGGGATTTTCAGGGTATTTTTCGTGCAATAATTTACCAAGTTCATCGCTATGACTACTTTGCATGGTAATAACCGCATCATCAATATTAACATTAAACCTCAAACTGTAAAGCGTAATGTCCAGGATGATATGGTTGGTTGCAATATCGACAATCGCTTTGTTTGTTGTCCAGGCTGTTTTTTTAGGCAGTTTGGAGTCTGCTTCGCCCATTAACAATTCCTGGTGATCCGCTACAAGTATAATATTGTGTACCCAAATTTTGTCCAGTTTATATTCATCCAGTCCATAGGAATAAACAAAATCAGCAACATTATCAACATCAGTAAAACTGAATAATGTTACGGTTACCCCCCGGTTACTTGCTTTGATCAATTCATCTTTGATTAATTCCATTTCGGATTTCCAAATGGAAAGATATATTTCTTTTTTTGCATTGGAAATAATTTCTCTGGCTTTATATATCATATTTTGATAGCCAACGATATTCCACAAATGATCAGACAATAAATTGGATTCAATCCCTTTTAGACTATCTCTTGCCAATTCAATTCGTGCCTGAAGCTGATCTTCTAATAATGAAAATAATTGTTCCGGCGGCAGTGGAATATATTTTTCCGGTTTTGAATATAAGGCATTTACGGCGCCAATTTTCTCCAGTTGCTGTATAACGCCATATATCGCCGATCTTGGAACTCCTGAATTTTTACTTAATTCATATCGAGTTGCCGGACTATTTTGCAACAAAGATATATAGGCTTTAGCTTCATAAACCGTAAAACCCAGATCTTTTATTTTTAAAGCAATTTGATCGATCTGCGGCATCTAATTATTCCTCCTGAATAGCTCGTTTTTGTTAATCGACTTTCACTTCCTTGGATAAATGACGGAACCAGTTGAAATACAGACCAATTGATAGAGCAGCAAGTATAATAATCAACCAAACAAACTGATCCCAGCGTTTAAATATTATCGTCATTGCCGTTAAAAATAATACTACCTGCCAGGGAACCGCAAAAAAAGTTGAAATAATATCACGTTTGTTTTCTGCATTGATATCATTCATTGTTTCCTGCTTTATTTTATTTTTAATCGGTTTCCAGAATCCAAACGGACGGGTTCGTTTGTAGAATTCGAATAATACCGATTCATTTGTTGGTTTGGAAACGTAAGTTCCAACTACCATACCGATTAGTGAAGATACGGTTGCTATTGTAAAGGCATAGTACTCCGGAATATCAGGCAAAAACAATCGTTGAAGAACAGCGGCAGCCATACCGGCTACGGTTCCTGCGGCAAATCCATAACCATTCATACGCCACCAATACCAGCGTGCCAGGGTAGGGATAAGTAATCCTGCTCCCAGGCTGGATGTTATCCATCCCCAAATCTCGTTAATATTTCTGATGAACAGCATGAATCCCAATCCGAGAATTACGATAATGATAGATGACCAGCGGCTGTGTTTTATCAATTGTTTCCGCGTGGCATTGTTATTAATATAGGTTTGATATATATCTTTCACCCAATAAGCTGCTCCCGCATTCACGGTGGAATCAAACGTGGACATAGCTGCCGCCATTAATCCGGCTACCAATAAACCCTTTATGCCTATTGGAACCAATTCATTAATCACTACGGGGAGTACGGTCTCAGGATCTTCAATTACCCCCTGCTGTGTCCCCAGCACTACACCCATTGTTGCAAAGGCAGCGATGAACGGCCAGCGAAATGCTAAAAGAAATGTCCAGAAAAGAGAAAGCAAACCGGATTCACGATCGCTTCTTGAGGCAAAAAACCGCTGAATCATATATTGACTGGTTCCCCCGCTGCCTTCCAGGGTAACTTTAATCAAATAGAATAATATGGCAATACCGAATAAATTATATATAGAATATGTTGACGTTGCCGGCATGTCTAATGTCCAGGTGGGCCAAACAGAAGTCCAGGCTTCACGCGTCGTTTCTAAAGCCATATAGCCGCCTTCTCTTAAAGGTACAGATATGTGGAAAACATCCGGCAGGTTAAAGCTTACCATACTTAGGATACAAATGTATATAATGGTTCCGAAAATTAAGAGGCCCTGAAAAACATCTGTCCATACTACGCCATACAAACCGCTGGCTACTGTGTAGATCATAGCGAGCACAATCATTAACGTGGCCGCCCAGAACTCTGGAGAGAGTCCCATAAATGACGGTATACCCAGAAACTCAGCGATAAATTTACCGGAGCCAATGGCAAAGTAGGTAATCATTGCAATGGTCATAATGATAATAGAAAAGGCGGCAATTAATCTGGCGGTATCCCCTTGTCTATCCTTCCCAAACCGAAAATGCATCCATTCTGCCAGGGTCATTACTTCCGCACGACGGTTCCATTTGCCCTGGAAGATCATTAAAAAGGCCATGATTAATGTAACTCCGCCCCGGATTTCTATAAAAAATCCCGCTGCGCCTAAAGCAAAAATAAAGGCTGTATTAATCATGGTGCCGCTGATATCAAGATTGGATGACATACCCGATGCGCCCAGCGCCCACCAGGGCATTTTGCGGTTGCCTAAAAAATATGAATCAATGCTGTCTGATGCTTTTCGCTGAAAATATAAACCAATGGCGATCATACCGATCAGGTACACAATCACAATTACATAATCAATAACCGTCATATCAACTCCATTAATTTCATGAATAATTAGGTTTGAGTGAAATTCAATTTTAGAAAAATAGGTAATTATTTCAACCGAACACAATCATTCATTAAAAAAATATGCCGGCTTTAAAGCCGGCATATTTAAACTAATAATTATTTAACGAGAACCATTTTCTTGATATCGGTGAATTTACCTGCATCAATTTTATAGAAATAAACACCGGAAGGGACTTTAACACCGTTCTCATTTACACCATTCCATTTAAACAAATGTTTTCCAGCATTTATATCAGTGTTTATCAACGTTTTAATTTTTTGCCCAAGAATATTATAAACTACCAGTTTAACTTTACCGGCAATCGGTATATTAAAAGAAATGGTCGTTTCCGGATTAAATGGGTTTGGATAATTTTGCTGTAATGCATACTGTTTAGCTAATCCGGAATTTCCGTCTCTGATATCAGTTTCCAGATAATCCTGGTAGGACTGGTAAGGATCGGTTTCCTGATCGGTTTTAATCTCTTTATTGGTCCAGGTGTCTATTGGCATAGGCCATGGAGTAACTGGAAAGCTTCTGGCAGCATCCTGCCCTATATAACGCACACGATATGCAAAATTTGAGAAACCTGAAGGTTCACTAATCCAGGCGCCCTCACTTTGATCATAAAAAGCATACCGGTACATAAATGAATTAAAACTCGGTTGTGACAGTTCTGCTGAATTAACAGTTAATGTCGCCGTATAAATTGTGTCATTATCTTCGTCGGTGAAATAGAGATACTTCATCTCATCGGAATCTTCCCAACCCATTACGGCTGCCCAGGTTGGTTGTTCACAAAGATACCATAATGTATCGCCTGTAGATGGATCAAAAACCAAATCTTCTCCCTGGATATTTGGATCCATAGCCGGACGCATATCGACAGAAAAGGTTACATCAACATATTCATCCGATTCTATCACCCAATCAGGATGTATATCGTCAAAATAAACTTCAACCGTTTCATCATCCAACGTCACCGTACGATTACCACCGCCATGGAAACTAGGCCTTTCGTAACCGTCTGCCCACAAAGTATCTATTCCGCTATTTATTTTAACAAAAAACTTGAAAAATTTGTTTTCATCAGACGGGGTTTGTACAAAAGGAACTGATAAAAACCAGCTATTGGGATCTAAGGCATCTTGGTTCATAAGTGATTTATCCGCTTCACTATCACTCCATCCATTAAAATCACCTCTAACTTGTAAAGAATCTACAGCATTATCAAATATTCCAAGTTCCTGCAAAACATCCATTTTAACAATAAATTCTATATTACCATCCTTAATCTCTGAGACCACGCTGTCATTATTGAAATAGACAACAGGAAGAACAATATCTTCGTCTCCGATTGATGAGGATCTGTTATCGATGCTTTCCCATACTTCGCCATCAGCATTGATAACGAATTTATATTGAATATCCTGATTGCCAGGTATTTTCCATGTACCCGTATAGACGGTATCCGCGGGATTATACGTAAAATAATTATCATTGGAACCGTTCCAGGCATTAAATGAACCAGCAACTACTACACTGTCTTCTGCAGGATCAAACAATCCTTCCAGAGTACGGACCGACATATCCAGATTGAAAGTCACATTGACAGAATCAGGTGAGAAATCCGGATCATAGGGTTCATTGTTAAAGTAAACAGGGACTAGAGCAGTATCATTCAAACCTACGGTTATACTTCTATTATTGGTTTCATCATTACCCCACTCCGTACCAATCAAATGTTTGTATTCATAAGTTTCTGAAGTATCAACCTCATAAACCACAGTATATACCAAATTACCGTCATCATCTACCATATCGGGAGCTTCGCCAGGGTTCCAAACCGAATCCTGAAGTGATCCGGCTGTACGTACAACCTGCGTGCTTGGATCAAAGGCGCCAATTTGTCTTTGTCTGCTCATGTTAACGGTAAGCCGCAAGGCTATTTTACCTGCACCGACCGCCGGAAAATCCGGCTCAGTTTTGTTCCAATAAAAAACCGGATCCAATACTTCCACACCTGAAACTGTAATAGATCTATTACTTTCACCTTGTAATTCATCCTGACCCCAGTCATCTCCAATTAGATATTTATACTCATAATCACCGGCCGCTAATGAAAGGGTGGTTTCAAAAATACCGTCTCCATCATCATCGGTTAATATTGGCGCTGTTCCCGGAGACCATTGAGGATCGGTTAAAGTACCGGTTATTCTAACTTCCTGTAGAAGGGAGTCAAACTCACCCATTACCATCCATACATTCATATCAACCTGAAAAGTTACATCATAAGGCTGGGCATAAATTACAGTAAAACTGGAAAAAAGCATTAAAGCCAATAATAAAATCAACTTTCTCATTATTATTCTCCTCAAATTAAAAATTAGTGGTTAGCTAAAACGTAACGTGTTTTATCTCGCACCTCCTCTCCTGGCATTTAAACAATTTAAAATTTAAAACTTAAACCAAATGTATGTAGATCGCCTAAATATTTCATTCTCTGAAACGCATAATCAATTTGCAGTTCTATGCTTTTCATTTTATCATAGTTAAATCCTGCACCTAAAGATAAGCCCTCTTCCTGATCTGCGATGAATAGTGTTTTATAACCGCCTCTTAAAAAAGCCATTTCTTTCAATACTGCCAATTCAGCTCCTATATTTATATATTCTGTGTTGTCATTGGGGTGGGCGGCATCAACGGCAACAGTCAATCGTTGATCACGGATCATAATATCTTTTGATATACCAATTTGCAGACGCAAGGGGAGTTCATATTCATCGGTTCTGAGGTCTGCATCCAGTTGGTCATTGGTCCCATTTCTGGAATCATCGATGCCTGTCTGCAAAAGCAGGTCATCTCCTGTCATGTGCATTTTGGTTCCAAAATTAGTTATACTGCTGGCAAATTTGATTCCCCAAAACGGCGTATTAAAAATTGTGCCAATATCAATGCCAAAACCCTGGGCATCCGATTGAGAAATTGATTCTCTTATGTACTTAATATTTACACCAATCATAAAATTGTTATATAAGTACCTGCCATAGCTCAACCCAAATGCATAACTGCCCGCTCCAAAAGTATCGCCGGTTCCCTCCGGATAATATTCTGTAGTCACTTCCATATCAGCCATCGTCATTGCCGTAACATTTATGCCAAGGTTGCCCATTTCATTTAAATTTAGAACCAACCCAACATAGTTGATATTAATATCAGCAATCCAATTGGTGTGAGTAAAAATAATATCATTCTTTTCCAGTTGGGCAATGCCAGCCGCATTCCAATACATGGCGGTTGCATCATTACTTATCGATGAAAATGCACTTCCCATTGCAATGGCTCTGGGTCCAATGGAAATGCTAAGAAATTTTGCCGCAGAAGTACCTGTCTTGGAAATTTCTGCATATATATTTCCGGAAAGGGATATCATTATAATAATGATTATAAATACTTTTACCTTATTCACAATGCATCCTTTCATTTAATAACCGCGAATTTACCGATTTTCTCACCTACCCCCGGTGCATCTACATGATAAATATAGATCCCGTAAGATATAGACAAATTGTCTTTTGTTAATAAATCCCAGTACGCTGTGGAACCTCCATTTATAAGACTATCATGTTCAATGGTATCAACAAGTTCACCATTAACCGTATAAATCCTAATTGTACATTTTTGTGGCAGGTGTGTAAAATGAATAGAACGTTCTCCCCGGCCGCTGTTGTATTGATTGCGGGGTTCCCATGCTGCGGCTGCCAAATATGGATTTGGCACAACTTTAATTTTATTCATGTCTTCAGAAGCCAGCTTTTTATTAATCTGTGCCTCCCTGGCCTGGAATCTGAACAGATCACCGGAAAGAAAGGGTTTGCTTAATATTACTTTTGCGGTATCGCCTAATTGTGGAAAATGAAATCCCGCGCTGGTATCTGCTTCTTCTGCCAGAAAAAACCACCAGGTATAAACCAGAGAATCCGATATGTTGGGTTCAAGAAAGACTATCCGGTCTCTGGCAACTCCTTGAGCAGAGAAGAAGCCCTGTCCACCCACACTTTCATCAACTTCCAGGAATGCAAAATCAATATATTTATTAGTACTTTTATTAAAGACTTTGAAGTTCACGGGAATAGCGGGAAATTCACGGCCCCTTAATTCAATAGCGGTGGAAGTATCCAAACCCACATCACCAAAACTAAGGATATAATCATTGGGCCGTTCTTCACCATTAATACCCCCTGTATATACAAATTTTTGGAATATAAAATCGGGAATGTTTTCGCTGTTCCAATCGGAGAGTGATTTATTGATGCCAACCTTCTCTTCATTCACAAAGGTCAATCTAAATCCATCCATCAGCGGTTGTTCAAAATCAGGATTAAAAATATTGGTACTTTTATCTATTAGTATTCTGTTGTTTGTGGAGTCATAAAGTGTGAAATTAAGCGTTGTTAATGTGTCATTATCGCCGCCTGATCCCGGACGCAGAGTATCTTCAAAACTAATATAGTAAACATGTCCGTCCTTTACCATATCAGGATCAACTATATCATAAGAAATGGATCCGGTTGTCGTACCCTGAATCAATTCAATTTCTCCCAAAGTTGCTTCTTCATAACCGGCAGGTGGCGCCTCCGGTGTTACCTGAACCACATTCGGACCGAGAGCAACTGATCCATCTGACTGAACCGATATTCTGATAGGACATTCAGTGGGAATAATATTACCTTCAGGAAAACCAAAATCATAGGATACCAGGGCATAATAATAAGTAAAACCATTCTGAACATTATTGTCCACAAAAGAATGTTGCAACCCCGTATTGTTGCCAAGGTTATAGTGAACACCATCCAGTCCGACAGAATCAAATCCGGAATAACTATCATCCAGATCGAACTGAGCTAAAGGTGTTTTAAAAACCAACGACCCATAGCCGTTCGTAATATTGGTTGCGTCCTCAAAAGCCGGATCAGAAGCCCTGAATAATTTATAACCTTCAAAATCACGGCCTATTCCGCCGATGTTATGTATATAAGAATCAAAAGAATTCTCTGCAACATGATCCCAATATAAAGTCACTTTATTATTGCCGGGAATTGCTGTTAATGTTGGCGTTATTGGCGCATTGGCAAATTGATAGTCGTTATTGTAGGTTTCCTGTGCGCGGGTTCTTTTTGTTAAAACATTTTGTTTTCTTATTTCCCCATCAGGATCTGATTGTGGTCCGTTACCAAGTATTATTGCCAAAGAAAAAGGTTCCGTTTGACCTGCTTTTAAAGGAAAAAGGCTGGAACTGATGAATAAGTCATACTCACCGGCAACAACTAACTGAGGATCATAAAATTTTCCCGGAATCATAAAATCGATCCACATTTTAGAATCACTGTTTATATTTAGCCCGCCTGCCGGCAAGTATTGTGCATTGGTAATACCAATCTGGTCCGTTTCAGAAACATCGGTAACATCAATGTTCGGTTCACCCGGAAAGCCATTTCTTCCCGGAGTGGGTTTACCGTCATTTTCCCCATTATCACCAGTGTCTGCAACACCATCTAAACCGACATCATCTCGCAGCGGTTCCCAGTCGCCGTCATTGTCTATACCATCATCGCGGGCCTCATCGATCATTTCGTCAATACCCTCATCAATATTTTCATCAACAGCGCCGTTATTATCATTATCTTTTCCATCAGCATATTTTTTACCCAGATCAGAGGCGTCAAGATCGTATAGAATAATATTGCCGCCCGGGACGACATATCGCCGATAGGTATCCAAAGCAGCCTGATCTATCATTGCTTGTGTTATAACCGGACTCCCCTCTTCACCATCATCATTATTATCAATATAATCTCTGAATGCAAGTCCGATATCATCAGAATCAAGCATTAGAATATGCACTTTCCCATCCTGAATATCATCTGCCTCAGGACTGGGAGGCCATCTTAACCAGCGGTCCCCATTTGCTGCATTAACCATCTGATTGGTTACTACCGGACTACCTGATTCTGCATCGCCATCGTTATCAATTCGATCGGCAAAGCTAACGCCAACCTGCTCCTGAAATGGAATATGTGTTTCGTTCTCATCAATGAGACCATTTTGATTATCATCAATAAGATTATCAGGAACTTCATCCTGAATTAAATTTTCCGTCACTTTTGGGCCAAAATCTTCGCCATCTCCGTCATTATCAATTCGATCGGTTGCATTACCGGGGGTCTCCAGGAAGGCTGAACCGACGATACCAACAGGATCTGAACCGAATGTGGGCGCTTTATGATCCCTGTCTCGACTCCAGGCAATATCTTCCAGCAAATCAAATTCAGAAATATCGTCCTGCGAGTCACCGTCTCCGCCTACAAAATCTGCATGCCAGATAGTTACACCAACTTTGGCAATATCCTCTGTACCGTCATTTTTAATTTTATGCAGTATATAAATTACATCCTCAACCAGCACCTGAGACCAGGCCATAACTCTGACGTCAAGAATAATACCCAATCCTCTTCGTGATAAATCGGTTGTATCGGGATAATAGAATGCATTATTGGGATGGTCATAATTATCATCAGATGCTTTATAATAGATTTCCTGATCAGCGTTAAATTTATCCTTACCAAAATAACCATTCCACTTCCCAGCCCAACCGGGATCCACCTCATCGCCGCGCTTATCCGGCCAGTCCGCAGGCCAGGTAGATGGATCAACGCTATTAGCAATACTTTCTACACTTTCATTAAAATAACCGGGGATCGGTTCAAAATTCCATGAATTGCCTTCTGGAGAATTTCGATAATTACAAACATCAATAATCCTGCGTATATTATTTTGTGTATCTGTAACTTCGCCTCCAACAAAAATACCTGTTAAGGCAAGATAAACCTTTCCTGTATTTTTTGGCCATTCATAAGGGGTTTGCTCCGTAATTGGATATTCACCGCCATATCTTCCCGTCTGACCATGATTGAAAATAGAAGCTCTGATTTTATTCCCTTCCATTTGCGCTTTTCTACGGTATTTTGCATCGCCTCGTTCATTACCCGGAATGTGCTGAGCCAATAGAATAATCGGGAAAATTATAAGAGCAATGGTTAAAATTTTTATTCGAATAAAAAATTTCATCTACACAACTCCTCCTAAAATGAATTTAAAATGCTAATTCTACACCCAGTTGAACTTCTCGGGGAGATGAAAAGTGATTCGGCCGCGTAACAAATTCTTCAATAGTATTTGGTCGCCGTTCATCATATTCGACGCCATTTGCACTGGTCGTATAATCCGGTTTGCCACTATCGCCATAAACATTTACTATATTTTTTGTGTCGAATAAATTGAATACCTTTGCAAATACTTTAAAACCAATTGTCTTAAGCTGAAAAAATTTATAGAGGTTAAGGTCAAAAGTAATCTGCTCGGGTCTTCTGCGGCTGTTTCTTTGTAAACCCGAGGAAATTCCCCTATCCGAAGTATATTGTGTAATAGAGGGCGTATAAGGTAAACCCGTTCCGGTTCTTGCCAACAGCGTGGAACCCCAGCTATCTCCGCCCAGTGTAAATACAAAATTTATTAAATGTCTCTGATCCCAATCGGTCGGCAATAAAAATATAGCCGGTTCCTGATTTCCTCTCTCCCTGTTAAATGCATCTTCCGGAGATGAATTACTTCCTTCAGCCATTTGAAAAGTATAATTAACATCAAGCGCATAATGATTACTCATTTTCTTTTTAAAATTGATTGTTATACCTTTTACATTAGCATAATCATTATTTACGTATAAGGAATACGCCACATTATTTGTGGTTGTATAAACAACAGATGATATCCAATCCCTGATGTCTTTGTAAAATCCCGTTATATCAATTAGAAAGATATTGTTAAATTCTTGTTTAATTCCAATTTCATATTGAACGGTTTTTTGTGGTTTAAGATCAGGATTTCCAAATACTTCGCCCGGCGATCCTGTCTCCGGCACATTGTAATCACTGCGATTGTATAAATATTGAAAGGTAGGTATTTGCAAAAAATGTCCATAAGAAAAATGAATTACACCTGATTCAGATATTGGATAAGCAATACCAAATCTCGGACTTAATTGCCACTTGGTCTTGGCATCTTTATAGAAATAAGATTCCAACTCATCAAGGCTCAATGTGTCCAACCCCGGCCGCAAAGGTGAGTTTATATTGGGATCTTTGGTATCAACAAGCACTTTAGCATTGGGATCAAAATAATCAAGCCGTAAACCTATGTTGATAATTACTTGTTCGAGTTCAATTTTATCCTGCATATAGGCGGCATATTCGCTTGGTTTCCGGGTAAAATAATTTCTTGCTATACTATTCTTTTCCGGAATCTTAGGTATAAACACCTCTCCTTCAACATGATCATCACGTACTTGAAGTGTGTAACCATCTACATTCAATTCATGATATTTACCTTCAATTCCCAATTTTAATAAATGGGTATTTGTCAACTGACTTGTAAAATCAAATTTTCCTGAATAGGTTTTTGTGCTTCGTGTAAACCTGTTTAAACGATTTCCCTTTATTCTAAATGCATAATCATTCACCTGATCGGTTGTATTAAACATGGAATCCGGATGAACATATCTTGAATCATAGGGATCTTTATAAAGGTATTCATCAAAATCTCTTTGATAATAAGCGCCTTGAATTGTATAGTAAGATTTACCTGAGAGGGTATGTGTTAACATGGAATTGCCGCTAATATTATTAAAAAATTTATTGGTAATACCGTCTGGCACATATTTTAAATCATGATCATAATCCTGATAATCACTTGTATTAAATAATCCTTCAGCAGTTAGTTTAATGGTAGGTAATATATTATAGGTAATTTTTGCCTGTCCCAAATATCTTTTACTCCAGTTTAGCGGAACAGCGTCCCCTGAGCCGATCGATCCATCTGTCTTGTATTTATCATATCCATATAAATAACCATCTTCGGAGGCATATCTTCCGGAGATAAAAAATGTTATCCGTTCTGCAGTAAATGGAACGGGCCCGCTAAGATTCGCCTGTACATTGTAAATAGGATTGTAGGAATCAACATTGTTAAAGATTCCAGTATGTGTACTTAAATAATCCCCGGCATAAGACATAATTGAACCATGAAATTCCTGTGAACCTTCTTTTGTTACTGTATTGACGATCCCAGACATAGCGTTCCCATATTCTGCATTAAAAGTGCCGCTAATAACCTGGAGTTCTTGTATAGAGGAGTTATCAATTTCCAATCCAACGGAATTATCATAAGAATCTGTAATTGATACACCATTTACAAGATATTTAATTTCCGTGGATCGGCCGCCCCGAATGTGAAAATCTCCATTTGCTCCTTTGGTCACTCCGGATTGCAATTGAAGTACTTCAGAAATTTCGTTTACTGGCAAGGTTTCAATATCGTCAGAAGATACCATGGATTGCGAGGACGTAATATCCCTTTGTAAAATCGGACGTTCACCTTGAACAACAATTGCTTCCTCTAGTTCTAAAGCTCCCTCACTTAGCTGAAAATTATGTTTTGAGGTAAGATCAATTGAAACGGAAACATTGGTAAGCTTTTGTTCCTGGTAGCCAACATATTGAGCAACCAGCGTATATTTGCCTGGAGGTACATTGAGAATCACATAATAACCATCTAAATCTGTAGTTGATCCTAACATTGTGCCTTCAATAATAACATTAGCACCGGCCAGTGGGTATCCATTCTCTTTGTCGGTAATTTGACCTGCAATTTTACCAGTTGTTCCGCTAAAACAGATAGAACTGGCTAATAATATTAGTAGTAGTACTAATTTGTTACTAATTCTATTAATAGTTTTCATAGGCGTATCCCTCCTATATAGCATAATCTAAATCTTTAAAGAAAATAATTTAGTAGTATCAATCTTCACCTTATAATCTAATTTTAATTTGTCCAGGTAATTATTAAAATTTTCTCTCTGATTAATTTCCTGTAAAAACGACTTTATACCTGATTTAACATCAGAATATTTCAGCTTTTCACCTGCTTTATAATCCAGGACTTTAAAGTACACAAAGTATCCGGATATTTCATAAGGCCCATAAATTTTATTTATTTCCGCATCCTGAATTCTATCTTTTAAAGAACCAAATTGTGATTTGGGCAGGTAATTGGTAATTCCAGAAGTTTTATCTACGTTCGGTCTTATAGAATATTCTTTCGCCAGGCTATCAAAACTGTATCCATCCTTGATCTTTTGCTTTATTAGCGCGGCTTTCATCTTGGAATCAACTAATATTTCCTGTATTTTATATTGAGTTTCCGTATAAAATTCATTTTCATTTTTTAAATAATATTCATGCATCTGGCCAGTATCAACAGGAGAATGGCTTATAATATCTTTGATTTTCCATTCAAATAATTTTGTATTTATCCATTTATCTGTAAGATTTACAACCTGTTCTTTCTGATCATATTTTTTTTGTCTCGCATCCTGAAGCAAATATTCTTGAAGCACTAAGCCTTTTATTGCTGTCTTTAATAATTTGTCATTTTGAATTTTACTTCTTATTGAAGCGGGAGTGGTAGTTAACTTATCCATGACCTTACTTATTGTCCATTCGCCAAGTTGAGATACCACAAGAGTTTCATCCCCAATGTTCATTGTAAGATTTTCTTGTTGATTAGATGTCAATAAAACCGGAGTTGTTAAAATAGTACGATAAAGGGTATTAAAATTTTTTCCGTTAATTTGTAAATTAATATCTTTATAGAGTTGATTTATAAAATTTTTCTCTGCCTGATCAGCTTTCTGGATGTAAACAATCCTACGCAGTTTGTTTTTCTTTAATTGATATTGATATTCTGTTAAGACAGGATTTTTAAACCGATCTTCAACTTTGATTATACTATATCCATAATTGGTCCTAATGGGCTTTGATATCTCTCCTATTGCTAAATTGAATGCCGCTTCTTCAAATTTAGAATCCATGTCACCCCAAGAAAAATAGCCAAGATATCCACCGTTATTTGCAAGAGAATCATCCGAAAAAACATGGGGAGCCAATTGCTCGAAGGTCATACCATTCGCAAGCAGATCGTATAATTTCCAGGCTTCTTCTTCTGTTTGGGCAAAAAGATGTCTGGCGCTCACCTTTTCATTTATTCTTAAAAAAGCTTGTCGAAGATCCAGATCTGTAATATTAATTTTATTAAATATTTCTTTTTCTTTATAAAAAGCCAGAAGAACTTCTTGTTTTATTTGATTTGATTTTACAATAAAATCAGGATCCGCGGTGATATGAGAATTGTCCTGAATCTCAAGCAGAATTTTTTCGGCAATCAGATTATTAATCATTTCCAGTCTACTGATACGGGTATCTTTAATCCCAGAAGCTTGAGCAAAACCGCTATACCTTTCAGCAAATTCATTGCTTGTTATTTCTGCCCTGTTCATCTCCACCAGGTTATCATCATGAACAGTACAAGAAATAGAAAAATTTAATGCAAAGAAAACAACACTCAACTTGATAGTAATCTTTACTTTCATAATCAGCTCATTAAAACTTTGATGATATAATTTCCCAGAAAATCAAATTTGGAAATTTTAACCGAGTTACAGGCATATAAATACGGTCTGATGGATATAATTACCAAAATATGCTAATCCGTAACTCATTTATAGGTTACTAATTCTAATATATTATAAATCAAATGTCAAGAAAAATAAATAATAAGTTGATTTTAAATCTTTTTTTGAAAAATTAGTCAACGGGATTTAGATTAGTTTCTTTATTGGTGTGGAACTTTTTTATGAAGAAACTAGCGTTTAAAGCAATCACATTTTTATTACCCTTTTTGCTATTATTTATTATAGAAATCATTTTAAGAGTATTTAATCTAGGTGAATCTTTTCAGTTATTTCAGATGAATGGTAATTATTGGACTATAAACCGAAACATATGCACCAAATATTTTAGTAAAAATGACCTTTCTATTCCTCAACCTATAGAGCAGAAAATTGCCGTACATAAATCTGACCGTACATACCGTATTGTCTGCCTTGGTGGGTCAACTACAGCTGGATTTCCTTATACTGAAAATATTAATTATCCTTATTTTATAAATAAAATACTTCAACACAAATTTCCCGAATTAGAAATACAAGTTATAAATCTTGGAATATCTGCAATAGGCAGCTCTGTTATTCTTGATCTTTTACCTCAAATTCAAACAATCGACCCTGATCTTGTATTAATTTATTTTGGACATAATGAATTTTATGGTGCACTAGGAACTGCTTCAGTAGAATATGTCTCTAAGTATCCCATTCTAATTAAATCTTTATTATGGCTCAGATCGTTGTATTTCTATCAATCGTTGAGCCATCTTGCTAATATAATCCCTGATAACAATCAAGATAAAACTCTGATGTCAGCATTGATCGGCGATCTGGCTCTTCCACATAGAGGAGAAGTATATAACATAACACATAACCTTTTTAAAAATAACCTAATTCAAATTGTTGACCTTTTAAAAAGCGAGGGGATTCCAGTTATTCTATCCACATTAACATGCAACATTCGGGATCAGATTCCTTTAGATGAATTATCAGGCATTGTCGATTCTGATTCTTCAGCAAAATCTATAGCTTATAATAAATACCTGAATGCATTGAATCATATGAAAAATAAAGAATATCTTAATGCAAAAGAATGTTTTATCGAAGCTAAAGATTTGGACCAACTGCGTTTTCGTGCATCCAGTGATTTGAATATGATTATCAAATTGGTAAGTCAGGTTTATGATATTCCGCTTGTGGATATGGATATGTGTTTTTTTAGAAATTCTGTTGACGGCATACCCGGACGTGATCTTTTTAATGAGCATCTGCATCCAAATGAAAAGGGATATGAACTTATGGCAAAGGCTTATGTTGATTCCATCTCTTTTATGATTAATAAATTAAGAATATGCAGTTTTAAGGCGAACAAGCTTTCTGATGACTACGTATCAAGTCTTTATTCTTCATTGGATGTTCTTATTGGTGAAATTAAAATACAAAAATTATTAGATCAGTTTCCTTTTAATGGAAAAGTTAATTTCACATTTTCATACTATTGCGATCCTATTGTTTTCGAATTGGCCAAACAGCAAGTTAATGGTAATATTTATTGGGATGAAGCACATTATAAATTAGCTGAATATTATATCACAAAGGATCAGGATACTGATGCGGAAAGAGAATATAACATTGTTATTAATGCCTATCCCAATATCGCCGTACCATATTATAAATTAGCCGCATTATATGAAAACAATATGAATTGGAAACAATCAATAAAATATTATGAACAGGCCCTTTCTTTAAATCCGGAATTATCATTTATATATGCAAAAGTTGGCATCATGTACCTAAATTTAAATCAGCCAGATAAAAGTGTAGCCGTTCTTAATAAACTCATCTCATCAGAACCACTTCTTCAAAAACTTACGCTAATCCAGAAAAAGAAAGTACATTATTTCATTGGTTTAGCCTATTCATCTCAGGGTGATTATAAATCTGCCGCAAAGATGCTCAAAATTGCATTATCTTTTGATCCGGATGATATACAAATTCAAAAACTTTTAAAACAGATTTTGAACAGATAAATTTATTTTAATATGACAATTTCATAAGCGTCTAAACTTAATGCCTTTAATTCATTTTCAACCATCTTCTTATTTGTGATCAGATTTATTGTTTGGCCGTTTAGTTTTGATATATCCAAATTTATGGTTATTTTTTGAGCCGTATTATTAACTGCAACCCAAATAATATTCTCATTAAAATTTCTTTTAAAAATCAATACTTGTGGATTTTCATACCTGATAAAAGTTAAATCACCCAACGAGAGGGCTTCTTCCTGATGTCGGATTGCAATACATTTTTTATACCACTGAAATAGGTCATCGTTAAAAGATACCTTGTCCCTCGGTCTTTTTTTACCAAACGGATGTGTAGTTTCAATTTCATAATTTAATTCCGGCCAAATCATCGGTTTACGGCAGTCGGGATCATCACCGCCCCACATACCGGCCTCATCGCCGTAATAAATCATCGGGGCGCCCGGCAGGGTCATCTGCAGGCCAGCTATCAGTTTCTGTTTGGCAATTTCAAGTTCATTTGGTTTGCGAACTTTAAAATCCGGATTTTGCGCAGGATTCCCGCCGTGGTCTATCCAATGATCCGGATTTACAATCTGGGAAGCTAGACGTTCCATATCATGACTGCCCATTAAGTTCATCAGAGCATAAAGATTCTCCTTGCGGTAATCCTTTGCCAAAGCGTTGATGCTGTCGGCGAAAACCGGGGCAGTTATCTGATCTTTCTGATTTGAAACAAACTGCCGCAGCGCCCGGGTAAATCTGTAATTCATAACGGCATCGAAAACATCACCCTGCAGCCAGGGCGCAGCATTAAACATCTTGTTTTGGGGCCATTCTTCCCACCAGACTTCCCCGGTAATATACGCATCAGGATTAATCGCCTTAACCCAGCTGCGGAAATCTTTCCAAAATTCTATATTAACCATTTCTGCCACATCCAGTCTCCAGCCATCTATACCATCGGAAGGATCACCATTACCATCAGGATCCATCCAGCGCTTAACAATGGCATGAACATGCTGCGCCGGACCATCCACCAATCCATTCTCATCCTCCCGCACTTCAGGCAAATCAGATACGCCGTACCAACCCTGGTATTCAAACTCACTGGAATCGGTTGCCGGATCATCCCATGATTTAATGATGAACCAATCCTTATAAGCAGATGATTGCTGATTTTTTATAACATCCTGAAAAGCCCAGAATGTAAACCCAACATGATTAAAAACTCCATCGATTATAATACGCATATTTCGCTTATGGCACTCTTCGATAAGCTTTAAAAATAGCAAATCTGCTGCAGTCCATTGCCAGGTTGCCGGTTCAATTGGATTTTCTTGTTTCCATATTTGCTTATCCTTTTGCGGATCGGGGCCAAAATTATTATCGATATGGTGATACATCATCGCATCATATTTGTGAAGTGATGGTGATTCGAATAATGGATTAAAGTAAATCGCGTTAATACCCAAATCTTCCAAATAGTCAAGCCGGTCAATTACCCCCTGAAGGTCCCCGCCATATCGGCGTAAACCATGGTTCCAGTAAAAATCATGTCCATTCGCTTTTTCATATGACTGCATTTTATACCAATCAGAAGTCCAGGGATGTGTCTGCCAGCCTTCCGGTACAATATATGGCCAGCCGCCGGCCATATCCTCAGCTTTTGGATCATTAGTTGTATCGCCATTCCAAAACCGT
Organism: Calditrichaceae bacterium; assembly: GCA_016928315.1. Lineage (GTDB taxonomy): Bacteria > Calditrichota > Calditrichia > Calditrichales > Calditrichaceae > JAFGKZ01. The sequence continues at coordinate 2,623 of JAFGKZ010000102.1, read as the reverse complement.
TCAGGAAAAATTTGATACCATACAGCTGTTTTTGACCACGCCGGAACATCTTTCGGTGTACTTTTAGTAATATTTTTTTGACAACCTAAACTTAGAAAAATGGTTATCAATAGTGCTGGAATTATATGGTTTAATTGCATAACAATTCCTTATTTAAAGGTACTTAGTTTTAAATAGATGATCCGTTCTACTATTTTTTTATTTAGTTCGAGGTCCCATAACATTACAATCGCAGAACTCTGATAAACTCTTTCAAATCCGGCTTCAGAAAGCGATATGGTTTCAATAGGAAATCGCCATGTTGTACATTCTTCCTGAGCGGTAAGCTCAATATCAATTTTACGCCATTCATCTCTCAAAGCCAATCTTTTAGACTTTTCGATCTCACCAGTACTGTCCAGATAAAAATTCTTCAATTTTTCACCATTTACATGATAGTAACGATCATGCGCATGTCCGGCTTGCAACCCAAAATTGAATTCAACCCCAAAACGAGTATTAATGGATTCTTCCGATTGATTTTTTAGATGATATGTTATCTTTAGTGTGCCAGTCGAATCATCTACCATAATTGATTTTTTGATTGATACCTGTCTGCCGAGAACATCGCCTGTTCTGCTTAATTCAACAATAACCTTTGCATTGCTGATTTGTTTTTTATCAAGTGAATAGAGCTCCTCTACAAAATTTCCCTGTTCTTTATAACGGGATGCAGCAAAATCGTCCAGGCTTAGTCCCGGATCTATAAAATGATCGATTAATGCTTTTCTGTCATAGAAATCATAATGCAGTTTGTCCACAAGATTGGCTTCTTTAGCGAAGACAATATCATGAATGCTGGCGGTTTTTCCTGGATCTTCTCCGGGTGATACTGCATTTTTCAATTTGTTATGATAGGCTTCAGGTCTTCGGGTCATCGTATCCAGAATATTTTTTGATACTGGTTTGTAATCCAGTTCATATATTGAACCCCCAGCTTTTAAGTCCAGATATATATTGATGTTCTTTGTTTGCACCAAAATCTCGTTATATCCATCCACATTTAGATCCATAACTTCAACTTCTGGTAATTTACGATTAACAACCTTATCCAGTTCTTTTTCGGCTTCTATTAAATTTGAATAGATAGCATCCCGGATATGACTTAAATATATACCGCCAAATACACCATGCCAATAAGGACAGTTGCATTGCCCGGCCCATATATGATCAAATGCTTTAGATAATTTTTCCTGTGTTTTCTCGGGTAATTGCCGCAGTTTGTTACTAATATACAGCGCTTTTTTATGCATATCGTTTACTTCACGATATTTTGCCAGAAAATTTCGCCAAAATCCGCCGCGTATGAATACACTGTTTTCCTCGTAAACACCGGCATCCTTAAGATAGTTTTCAAAATTCACAAATTCTTCGGATGCCTTGGCAAAGAGCGACCATTCTCCCATTTCCGCATAAGAGGCTGTGGGCAGATATATTCTGCCTAACGGTTTAATTTGTTCAGTTGCTTCCTTGAAATGCAGAATATTTATCCATTCCAAATTCTCTTCAAGTTTTGTAAAAAATTGATCAAGCCAGCCGTTCTTATAAACATGATCATAGGTATTTGGCCAGACGCCAAATTTTTCACCATCATCGGCAAATACAATTAAATTATGCCCGTATTCTGTAGCCCATTGCCGCAAGTGATCAATAGTCGCCTGGGGGTCTTCGAACGGTATAGCATATCTTAGACGCTTACTGATAGGAAATAAACTGACTGTATTACCAAGGTCTTCGGTCATGTAATAACCATGTAAATTCTCTTCATGAAGACCAGCATATTTAAAGTGAGTGTCATCAAGTATGGTGTATTTTATATTTGCTTCAGCAAGGGTGCTCGGCAGGGTTGGTTCCCATATACGTTCTGCCAGCCACATACCTTCAGGCTCATAATTAAAATAACGTTTCACGCTATTGGTTAACTTTGTTATTTGACCATAACGGTCTTTTCTGGAAATAACGGCAAGTATAGGTTCATAATATCCTCCGGTAAGTATCTCAATCTGACCCTGGGCAACCATATTTTTAATTTTTATAAGATAATCAGGATGATTGGTCTCAATCCAATCCAAAAGAATCCCCGTGAAATGAACGGCAATCCTTATTTTGGGATGGTTTTCTAAAATCTGTATAAATGGTAAATAAGATTTCTGAAATGCTTCTTCAAAAACAAAATCAAAATTACCAATCGGTTGATGGTTATGAATGCCAAATAGAAAATTAATTTTTTTCATCATTGCTCCGGCAAAGATATTTAGAATCTTTATAGTAACTCAGATTATGGTGACTAATATAGTATTTGAATTAAATTTGTCAAGATGATTTTTTTTAATAATATTTATTCTATAAATGCTAATGAAAAATTTTGAAATAAATGCTTGAAGGAATCAAGCAAATTTTATAGTCTTATATTGAATCAATAATAGGTTAAAACTTCTCTTATAAAGGTAAATAACTTTTAAGATTTAATTGGATGTTTAGATATGAAACTCGAAACAAAATTACTTATTTATTTAGGCTGCTTCGCATTAGTTGATATCATAATTCCTGTTCCTATAACAGCGATCATATCAATATATGCTGT
>JAFGKZ010000007.1 GCA_016928315.1 Calditrichaceae bacterium | reverse complement strand
CTTTAATTTATTCGCTTAAATAAATTCTTAAGCTATCATGTCCTTATATTTTTTTCAAGTCATGTACTCAAAAACCGGAAGAACCATCTAAATATTTAAAAATATGAATTTATTTCTTGGCCAGAAATGAATAATTCAAATTTAATAATAGAAATAGCTCATATTAGATATTCGATTTTAAATCATCATTTTTTATATAATGCACATCTACTTTCTTAATCCAAAAGCTTAAGGCTGTGTTCCCGGTTATTTTACTTAATAAAAACATCATAAAAAATTAGTATTCCTGTTTTAATTTTGTATGTTTGTGTTAACTCTGTAAAACGGAGAATACTGTTATGACAAATAAAATGGATGAGAAAACCATTATAAACGAAATTGATCAAATTTTAGATGATTTATCTGCAAGTTATGAATTGTTGGATGTTGAAAGAAGTTTCAGTTTTTTCTCAGATGATCCGGATTTTTTTATGATTGGCAGCGATGGGCTTATTTATGACCATGAAACATTTTATATGGCTAATAAAATGTATTTTAATGAATGTTCAAAATTTGAATTGATAACCTATTTTAAGGATATAAAGGTATTAACGAATACATTGGTTCTGGTTACCTGGCATTATAAAGCCATTGCAACCCGATTCACCGGCGGTAGAGAAATTTTCGATCCTGCCGGCGCTACATTCCTGTTCCGGAAGATTGATGGACAATGGAAAGTGGTAAACTATCAGGAGTCTGCTCAAGCGCCAAAGTGAAGGTAATAAACAACTTTATCACTACTTTTATCAAATTTAAAAACTAATTGGTTTAATCATTAATAGGGATCAATTTTATCATTTATTTCTGCAATCCGGATTTGTAATATTAATAAAAAACATTTCCGGAGGTAAATTATGTTATTAAAAAAAGCACTTTTAAATACCATCTATATCTCACTCATCATTTTCATTCTATTATCTAATTATAGTTATTTACATTCAGAAAATCTAAAGTCAACAGAAAACCAGGCTGATTACCTGATAATTTCTACCAATCATTTCCTTGAAAACCTAGGTCCATTAATATCTTTGAGGGAATCACAAGGATTAATCATAAAATCAGTCAATATTGATACACTTTATAGTCAGTTTCAGGATACCCTCTCAAAACAGGATGCCATTAAGCATTTTGTAAGCTATACCCTCGAAAACTGATCTGACCCTAAACCACAATATCTGCTTCTTGTGGGTGATGTAGAATATGTACCATCCTATAAAGTTCTATCTGAATTTCATGATTCGATATATGAAGAAGATTCGGTTTCAATTGATGATCAATTTGCTATTAATCTTTATGAAGATGATAATTATCCTGAGCTTGCTATTGGTCGGCTTCCCGTTTCAAATTTGCAGCAATTGGAAAATATTGTTTATAAGATTATTCTTCTTGAAAATAGTCTAATGAGAGAAAATTATACAACGGATTATCTTGGTCTGGCTGATTTCAGAGAGAATGAATATATTTTTGAAAAGATTCAGGAGAAATTTACAACTAATACTCTACCTGATTATTTTTCTTATCAACGTATTGATCGGAGAGAAGAATCTGAGTATTATGGTATGAAGTCCGATATCTTAAATATCCTTAATCAAGGCTGCTTGTTCCTGTACTACACCGGACATGGAAAACCTTTTAGTTGGGCTGATACATCTTTCTTTCATGTTGACGATGTAGAAAGTCTTGCCTCAAATGGTTTACCAATCATTTTTACCGGCGCAGCTTGCAGTCAGAGGTTTGATATACCCGATTCAACGACAATTATTGAAGCGCTTATCCAGAAAAAAAATGGTGGAACGGTTTTGAGTTTTGCACCAGCCGGTTTGAGCTATGTAAGCCACAACAATCAGATGATTGAATTATTATTTAAAAAACTTTTTACACATCCCGACCAGGCCATTGGAAAAATTATAATGCAGGTTAAATATGAGCAACCCATTGGACCAGAACAAGATGATATGGCTTTACGATTCACTTTACTTGGTGATCCTGCATTAATACTTCCTCCTGATATAATTGCAGGAATGCCCAAACCCAAGTACGAAACATTATCAAAATTTGAATTATATCAGAATTATCCGAATCCCTTTAATTCGACGACAGTTATTAAAGTAAATGTGCCAAAAACCGGATTTATTACTATCAATGCTTTTGATATTAATGGTGAAAAAGTAGATATCATTCAAGAAGGCTTTTTAAATCAGGGTGTACATTCTATAACATGGAATCCTATTCATTTGGCGTCGGGAATGTACTTTATACAGATGAATTCCGATCAAATCAGTCATACAATTCGGGCTTTATATATAAAATAGATTTATAAAATAGGGAAAATTTGTTATAAAATTCTCTGATTATTTTTGGGATAAAATTGTTTTTACTTTCTTTGCCAGTTCAACATGGGTATATGGTTTTTGTAAAAACTCCATACCTTCGTCCAGAACACCATGCTGTACAATGCTATCATCCGTATATCCGGAGAAATATAATACTTTGAGTGCGGGCTTTTCTTTTAGAAGTTTGTCAGCTAATTCCCGCCCGCTCATCAGTGGCATCACAACATCCGTCAATAGAAGATTAATGGAATTTTTATTATTCATAAAGATACGTACTGCTTCTTCCCCATTGGATGCAACTAATACCTTATAACCATAGCTTTCCAATGTCCTGTGTGTAACTTTACGAACACCAACATCATCTTCTGCAAGAAGTATGGTTTCATTCCCAATTAAAGTTTCACGCTCATCTATAACTTGATCTGCAGTTTGCATACTTTTTTCCACTATTGGCAAATATATTTTAAAAGATGTTCCCTTTTGCGGTTCACTATAAACATATATAAAACCATCGTTCTGTTTTATAATGCCATAGACAGTGGCCAGTCCCAAACCAGTGCCCTTATCACGGCCTTTGGTCGTAAAGAACGGTTCGAAAATTCGTTCCATGGTTCCCTTATCCATGCCAACCCCATTATCGCTAATCGATAAGGAAACATAATCGCCAGGTTTTGCACCAAGATGGGTGCTTAAAAATTTTTTATCAAACGTTTTATTATTGGTTTCAATTGTAAGTTTACCGCCAAATGGCATGGCATCACGGGCATTAATGGCAATGTTCATGATTACCTGATCAAGTTGACCAGGATCTGCTTTAGTATTGCTCAGCTCTGGATTAAGTATAATTGATATTTCAATATCTTCCCCAAGTAAACGTCCCAGCATTTTCATTTGATCAGAAATTAGTTTATTCAGGTTTACAATTTTGGGCTGTATGATTTGTTTACGGCTGAACGCAAGCAATTGTCCCGTTAAACGCCCGGCGCGTAAACCTGCGGCCTGAATTTCTTTTATTAAACCATGGATTGTTTCAGGTAAATCTCGGAACATCAAAAGTTCACAATAACCATTAATAATCGTTAATAGATTATTAAAATCATGGGCAACACCGCCAGCCAGTTGACCGATAGCTTCCATTTTCTGTGCCTGCTGTAATTGCCCCTGAAGAAGCTTGCGTTCAGAAATATCCCGGACAACCGCCAGTATGTATTTCTCGCCTTTAAATTCGATAATATTTGAGCTGATCTCTACCGGAAAGTGTTTTCCCGCTTTTGTGATATGTTCGGTTTCAATAATAATATGGCCTTCTGTTAAAAGACGTTTTCGATGATCAACTTTAGCATGAGAATTTGCATCTTCTTTTTTAGTGATATCCGGCGGACTTAATTTAAGAAATTCATCCCGCGTATAACCATAGCGTTCGCAGGCGATATCGTTAACTTCTTCAAAATTTGAAAAACCTTTTACTTTAAACTTATGTAAAAGAATTGCATCATTTTGGCTGTTTAATAAGGACCGGTATTTTTCTTCACTTTCTCTTATTCTTTCTTCTGCCTGTCTCCGGCGTGTAATATCCAAATGTGTTCCGGTTATTCGAATAGGTTTTCCTTTCGCATCCAATTCGGAAATTTTACCCCGGTTCAGAATCCATATCCAATTCCCTGATTTATGTTTTATTCTGGATTCATGTTCAAAAAAATCTATTTTTGCAGTTAAATGTTTATTAAGAATTTTCTTAGATTCTCTCAGATCCTGTGGATGCAAAAGCTGCATCCATGTTTTTATATTTTTCGACTGAAGTTCATTATATTTGTACCCTAATGATTCAGTAAATTGTTGACTAACTATAACTTCGCCTGTTTCCAGATTCCATTCCCATAATCCTGCACCTGTACCCTTTAAAGCCAATTCAAGTCGTTCCTTACTTTTTTTTATCTGGCGTTCCGCTTCCTTTCTATCGGTTATATCTTTAACAAAAGAAAAAGATAGATTCCTGCCTTTAAATTTAACAAAATCAATATTTATTTCTACTGGAAACACTGAACCATCTTTTCGCCTAAATAACGTCTCAACGGTATCCAAACCTCCGGCGCGAATGTTTTGTCTATTTTTTTTCCATGAAGACAGATTGAAGTTTACGTCAATATCAACAATGGATATGTCATATAATTCTTCTCTGGTATATCCCAGGCTCTTTCTTGCATATGCGTTGGCATAGTGAATGGTACCTTCATCATCAACCTGAAACACACCAATGTTGGCATGCTCAATAGCAAATTGCATCATTTTTAAAATATCTACAATCTCATTGCAGTCTGCTATTTTGGGATTAAATCCATAATACGCTGATTTATTATCCGATCTGACCAGATTTTCAGATAAGTTGTCACATTGGTTTATAGCAATTTTGTTATATGAAGATGATTGGATAAGTTTTTGATTTAACTTCTCTATTTCAGCAATAAGTTCTTTTTTTGTTAGAGAATTATAATTCAAAGGTAACTCCGGAAACTGCAAAATTACAAAAATATTCAACTAATAAATCGGACAATATTATCTAATATTAAGGGCTATTTTAAAAATAGTAAAAACAGTTAAGGCAGCCTGTATTCTGATATCAACTCTAAAATTTCAGAAATTTTATAATTTAACCATCATGCCGGATTCAGCGCTTAAAAACACTGCTTCAATCACTTTCATATTGGCAACACCATCCTCAATGGATAAGGGAGAGTCCTGATTATTTAAGATAGCATTAGAAAACAGATCGCTCTGAATAGTGTATTTATCACACGCATCAAACGTAATTTCTTTTCTATTTGAATCTTTCAAAAGAATGATTTTTGCCCGTTCATCTGATTCAGGCGTAAAAGGTTTTAAAATTTCGATCATTCCTTTGGTTCCTGACACCCTGGCGTATTGCTGGTATTGCAGCTGGGTTGAACACATAAAACCAGCATACCCTTCCTGAAATTCCAACAGCCCCGAGGCTAACCGGTCTATCCGTAAATGCGGGTCATTTTCAATCAAACCGCTCACCCTCTTTGGCTCGTTAGCAAATATGAACCGGGCAAGTGATATACAATAGCAGCCAATATCCAGCAATCCCCCACCGCCGATATCCGGCTGATTGCGAATATCCTTGGGGTTGTTATTAAAATATGTGAATGTTGAATAAGTACTTCTTACTTCGCCGATAATGCCATCGTCAATCAGCCGTTTTACTTCCAGCATTTGCGGATGATGACGGTACATGAAACCTTCCATAATTTTTATTTCAGAATATTTTTTTGAAATTTGCAGCAGGTGTTCAGCCTGCTTATAATTTAAACCGATGGGTTTTTCAAGCAGAACGTGTTTACCAGCTTTCATGCATTTTTCCGCCCATTCCACATGCAAATGGTTGGGTAATGGAATATAAACAGCTTCAATACCGGGATCATTAACCAGCGCTTCATAACTAGAATAAGCTTTGGGAATATTCAATTTATTTGCGGCATGTTTAGCGGATTCCAGACTACGCGAGGCAATTGCAGTGACCTCGGTAAACATTCCCTTTTGCATTGCCGGAATCACTTTTTCTGTGCCAATTTTTGCAGTACTTAAAACACCCCATTTAACTTTACGCATATTTAATCCTGTACACTTAGTTCATTTATCTAGTTAAATATTGCCTCCAAATTTGATCACATTAATCCGAATTCTAAAAATCTGTTTCCTTAAAATGAGTGCTCTATTCTTTTTTTAATATCGGCCACTTGCTAAAAGCAACATAATACAACACAAGTATATTTAAAACCGGTACAAGTAATAAAAGACTCAACCAGCCGGTAAATCCTGCTTTAGAAAAAATAATCCAGACAGGCCAAATGATTAAACCCCACATCAAACTCAAAAATAACAATACAGATAATTCAGATGCGCCAATTCCAAACACTTGCTGCCTCCTTTTTAATTAACCGATATGCTAGCTTGATTTAAAATTAAATTTGATATAATTGGATTGATGTTAAATTTAAAAGAAGGTAGTAAAAATAAATTTATCAGTCAAAAATGAAATACACTTTTGATCAGGATTAATCCGGCAGCCCAGTTTGTGCAGATGCTGATGCTGATGCAGTACTGCAACCGCCGAATTTATTTCACTAATAATATTTTTTTTGATTTGCTTTTTAATCCCGAAATCAATTGAACAATAAACACGCCGGAGTTCAAACCACTGGCATTCCATTCCACCTGATACCGACCCGCTTTTTGTTTTTCTGAAACCAAGGTACAGATTTTTTGTCCGAGAACATTATAGATGGATAAATCTACCTGTTGAGACATATTATTTTGCGTCTCAACACTATACAGAATTGTTGTGATTGGGTTAAAGGGATTTGGATAATTGTGTAAGGTAAAATCGTAATCCTGTGGTTTCGATGCTTCCACCGCGCTGGTTGTTCCCTCTCCGTTTAGAATAACTGCAGTAATGGAAAGCGAAGGCAGCGTTATATTAAATGAATCACTCACCACACTCACTGTTCCTTCTTCTAACGCATTGTTTGTATGAGAAATAAAAGTCATATTTTCAGATAAATCGTTGAGCATCAGTGCCTCATAAATTCCATCTTCCATTGAAAAATCATCGATTTTTACGTTGACATCCTGAGCTGAATTAATCAATCGGTTAACCAGAATTACAGTTAATGAATCCCCTGCAGAATTGATTGATGAATAAGCTGATACCGTTTCTTCATCCTCAGATAATGAAATTACACGCGTATTTTTAGCATATCTGCTGAACAGATGCAAAACTTCCCACATTTCATTTTCCCATTCCCAGGGCGTAAAGAATTCTATTCCGTTATCGGCAAAAACACCCAAATTAGAAGCATACCACACAGCAACTACATCCGGATCATCTGTATTCAATCCGGTTTCGGAAACAGAAAAAGTAACCCCATGATCCGCACCGATATATTGTTCCAGCCAGGCGCCACAGCGGCCAAAAATGTACTCGTTAGTGATATTATTATTCCATCCGCTCGGATCAGTCACTTTTACGCCATTCGCGCCGGGATAGTCATAGGCTTCATCAAACCAGATACGATGTAACTGCACAATTTCGTCGGCATTAGATTCTGAAGGATAGAAATGCACATCCAATACATCCAGCAAATGTATGCCGGCGGCATCCTGCTCTTCAGCGATTCGTAAAATGAAATATTCGAGCCATGGATAAGAACTCCCGTTATAATCAACTTTACCATCGCTCCAGTTGTACCAGAACCATTCATTACAGGGCACCGGTCCGACAATTTTTATTTCTGGAAATTTTGCCCTGGCTTTTTTAGCCACGTCAAAAAACCGCTGCATATACGCTTCTGCAGAAATTGCTGTAGGCATTACATCATCATGCGTGTTATTCCATATTTCCACTTCGTTATCCATATTCCAGTACTGGAACCTTTCTTCCTCAAAACCAAGCCCGGTATCACCAAACCATTGATCCAAAATACCCACAGTTGAATCCGGCGGCCATTCCATCAAATAAAGTTCCGGATCGCCTTCGCCTTCAGACGGTCCGCCGCCCCCGGCCCAGTTATTTGCTACGCCCTCCCACCACTGTGATCCGTTGTAAACCCAATCATTAAAATTATTTTGATTGTTGGCTGCCGCATAGCCAATCAACTGGAATGCCCACATCCCCCGTGCATCAGGCATATTATCCTGAAGGCTCTGCGCTTCGTAATCCCAGTCGTGAGCATAAACATTATTGTACCAATCGGGATGACTGGATAACTTGCGCCGCCAGTTATATTTGGTTGCATTATTACCGCCGTTTTCCCGGAACATCTTTAATCCCGCCTGACGGAACAGTTCCCAACTATTGGCAGACAACGGACTGGAAGAGTTATCAGATAGAGAGTTATTTTTTCCATAAATATAGGGTGAAATTGGTTTCCTGCCCTGAGAAGCATCAACGGTTATTTCAACACCGTAAAGGCAGAATACTGTCAGTAATACGAGTATTAAATATTTCATGATGAATAATCCTCATCATTTTTAATGTGATATTAAAAGGATAACAAATTTTATACAAATATTCAGGTGCAAAAATTAAACCATTATTTCAAACCGCTGTATTATTGATATACTATTGAATCAAGTTTATGGTCTTTTCTTTTATGATTAGTTTTTACACACTATCAGAATAATTCAATATAATATAAAAAGCCTGCTCGCTGTTGAACAGGCTTAACAAAATAACTGATTTTTTATGTTTTTAATTACTTAATGAATTCTTCAACCTTTTTCGCAATATCCGGTCCGTTAAATCCGAATTTTTCTTCCAGCGTTTTATAGGGCGCCGATGCGCCAAATCGATCCAAACCAAGCATAAGAAAAGGTAAGTTAAAATAACTTTTCCATCCAAATGAAATCCCCGCTTCAACAGTAATAAGACGTTTTACAGTCTTTGGAATAATTTCACGTTGATAGGATTCCGGTTGAGATTCAAATAATTCTTTGCATGGAACTGAAACCACCCGTACTGAAATATTTTTATCATCCAATATTTTCTTTGCATCAAGAGCAAAAGCCACCTCTGAACCACTAGCCAAAATAACTACTTCAGGCTCGCCGTTTTTTTCTTTACCGATTACATAGGCGCCTTTTTTGATTGCCTCGATGTCCCAGTCCGGCCCATGATTCAACGCGGGCACTTTTTGCCGTGTCAGCAAGAGTGTAGAAGGCCCATGCGTTCTGCGAAGCGCCATTGCCCAGCAAACCGCTGTTTCAACGCCATCAGCGGGACGCAGTACTTGTAAATTAGGAATTGTGCGCAAAGAAGCCAGTTGTTCAACGGGCTGATGTGTTGGACCGTCTTCACCAACAAAAATACTGTCATGCGTAAATACGTTAATATTCTGTATATCCATTATAGCAGCCAGGCGGATTGAGGGTCGCATATAATCAGCAAAAACCAGAAAAGTTGCCCCGTACGGTATAAATCCATCATATAAAGCGATGCCATTGTTGATGGAACCCATAGCATGCTCGCGGATGCCAAAATGAAAATTACGTCCTTCAAAACTTTCTGCTGTAACAGCCGGTGAACCCTTAATCCATGTTTTTGTTGAAGGATCAAGATCAGCGCTGCCGCCAACGACAGCCGGACATAATTCAGCCATTTTTTGAATAACACTGCCCGAAAGGGCTCTTGTGGCATTTGTATTTTCCGGCAACGCGTTTATCAACTGTTTTTCCAAATCATCAGGTAAAACTTTATCCACTGCTTTTTTACGAAGTACGGCCAATTCGGGATTTTTTGTCTTCCAGTCCATAAACTGACTCGACCATTCTTCATATTCTGCCGAGGATTTTCCCATTTTACTTCTAAAGATTTCATACACTTCTTCAGGAACATGAAATTTTTTATCTACAGAAAATCCAAGTGCAGCGCGGGTTTTATCCAGTTCTTCATCACCGAGCGGTGAGCCATGGACTTCTGAGGTGTCATGTTTATTCGGACTTCCATGACCAATATGTGTCCGGGCAATAATCAATGTTGGTTTTTCTGATTCTTTGATGCCAGCCTCTATGGCTTTGGCAATTTGATCATGATCATGACCGTCAATTTTAATAGTATGCCAGCCATAAGCATGGAAACGATCCTGCACATTTTCTGTAAAGGCGATTTCAGTATTACCTTCAATGGTGATATGGTTGTCATCGTAAAAATAGATAATATTTCCCAGTTTCAGGTGCCCTGCAATCGATGCCGCTTCTGAGGCAACGCCTTCCATAAGATCGCCATCACTTACAATGCCATAAATTTTATGCGTGCCGAATAATGCCTGTCCCTCTTTATTATAACGGGCTGCGGTCATTTTTGCTGCAATGGCCATTCCGATCCCATTTGTGAAACCTTGTCCCAAAGGACCAGTCGTCGTTTCGACACCTGGCAGACAACCGACCTCAGGATGGCCCGGCGTACGGCTTCCCCACTGGCGGAAAGATTGCAAATCTTCTAGAGTGACATCAAATTGGGCCAGGTGTAATAAAGAATACAATAGCATTGAACCGTGACCGGCAGATAAAATAAATCGATCGCGATTTGGCCAGTCAGGCGCTTTTGGGTTAAATTTTAAATATTGACTCCATAATACAAAAGCGCAGTCTGCCATGCCCATGGGCATACCCGGATGCCCGGAATTGGCTTTTTGTACGCCGTCGGCGGCAAGTAAACGAATTGTATTTGCAGCTAATTTTCCAAGTTCTGGTGATATTCGATCTGTTTGCATAAGTTTTCCTTAAATATGTTTTGAACCGATTCAATTTTCAAATTTGAATGCTAAATGTAGCTTTTAGATGCATAAGATGCAATTATAGAAAGTAATTTTATAGATTCAAGGCATAATTTAGATTATAATTATGTTGCGAGTTATCTGACAGGATAATCAGGATAATATAGAATGTTTTATTTAAACCCACTGAAAAATTAAATATTGAATTTGCCATAGAATACTATAAAGTATTCAATTCTGTGGTATGACAATTTTAAAATTACAATATTTACCTTCCTGAGAATCCACTTCAATTCTGCCGCCTAATTCCTCAATCTTTTGCTTTATGATACACATACCCATGCCGCGGCCTGAATTCATATCAGCCTCTTCAGTTGTGGATAATCCGCTGGCGAAAATGAGTTCTGCCAGTTCATTTTGAGACATAGAATTTAATTCATCCTGTGTGTATTTTTTATCTTCAATCGCCTTTGCTTTAATTTTATCGTATTGTAATCCAATGCCATTATCTTCATAGGTAATAACAATATCCTGATCAATTAAATCACTCATCAGGCTGATATTCAACGTATTATCAGATTTATTATTTGAATTACAATTATGCGCTAAGGTGTTGCGGGTTAATTGAATAAGTATATCTTTGACATTCAAAAAAACATCTGCTGGTAATGCCTTTGCATCAAAATGGCGATAATTAAATTTAACCTGTAGTTTGTTTTCCTCTTTCGCTTTATTAACAAGACCGTAAATAGCATTTACCAATAATTCACCTTTGTTGCCATGTTCCTTTTTAAAATCCTCGTAAAAATCCTTCATGATTACAATAAGACCTCTAATTTCATGAAGTGTTTCGTTGATTTGATTAATAATTACAAATATTTCTGATTTTCTGGAAATAAAACTATCCACATCATTCTTACTATCAGAAATTATCTGTTCAAATTCATGAGCTTTTTGCGATATGAATTCCAATCCAAGTAAACCGGCGTTTCCTTTTATAGAATGAATATGCCTGTAAATACACTCTATGTGTTCAATGGAATCCTTATCCTTTTCAAAATGTTTTAAATCTTCATTAATTGTATTAATCTCATTTTCCGCCTGTTTAAGAAATTCCTTCACCAACTGTGGTTCAATTTTCAGGATATTGATTAATTCGTAATTTCGTTTCGATTTTTCTTCTGCTGCCTGCAGTTGTCGTTGCAAAGTGATTTGAGCTGTCCTATCCCGCACTGTGATCAGTACACCCATAATTTCATCATTATCTAAAATGCGTTTGAGCTTAAAATCCAGATATTTTATAAAGCGTTTCTCTTGAGTTTCCAAATCCTCTTTATAGATGACATTTTGCAAAGGATTTAATTCTTCCAGATCATCTTCACTTATGCTTTTATTAAATAATAACTCCAGATAATCAGCAGCAGTATTAAAATTATCCTTTTCCAGATGTCTTCTAAATACTTCCAGGATATTTTCATTAGCGAGATTTTTATCAGAAAGAATATCCTGCAAGGCATTTGAATATTGAGGTTGAATATTCAAATCTGAATCGATGATACAAATGCCTTCATCCACATTATTAAAAATACTCTCGGCATTCTTTTTTGCAACCAGTAATTCCCTGTTCTGTTTTTCCATCATTCTTCGCTGCGCAGCCAGTTCCAATAATATTTTTACTTTATTCTGCACAATCACCGGTTCAAGCGGTTTAAACAGATAATCAATTGCACCGGATTCATATCCTTTAAAAATGTGCTTTTCTTCTTTACTGATAGCTGTTACAAAAATAATAGGAATATTTCTGGTTTTTTGCGTACCGCGAATAAGCTTAGCTGTTTCAAAACCATCCATTCCAGGCATTTGAACATCAAGCAGAATAACATCGACATCATTTTTAAGTAATAGTTTTAGCGCTTCTTCGCCTGAATTAGCCGTTATAAATTGCCGGCCGTCTTCCTCAAGGATATTTTCCAGGGCATAAAGATTTTCCTGAATATCATCAACTAATAAAAGTTTATGGGTTTGCATAGTATCCATATTCGTTCGCTATCTTTTTATTTATGGTTTAGATAATGTTTTACCTGCTTTCTCAGCTCATCACTATCAAATGGTTTCTGAAAGAAATCAATATTATTGGAATATTCTTCTATAAATTCCGAATATTCTTGATCCACAAAACCGGATAGAAATATAATGGGCATAGATTTACTTTTTTTATGTTTGCGAATCATTCTGGCTACTTCATATCCGTTGATATCCGGCAGTTTAATATCCAGAAGAATTAAATCTATTGGTTGATTTAATAAAATTCTTAAAGCATCTTCTCCATTAACCGCTTTAATGATACTTATTGGTAAATCTTCCAGGATACTTTCCAGTACAAGTAAATTAGGTTCAAAATCATCGACAATCAGAACATTTTTTTTCACTTCGTAAGCGCTCTTTTCTGACGGTTAATAAAATTTTGTAAGTAATTTTCCAATTTTTTCCAAAGAAAGAATATGATCAATCTTAACTTTTTCAATAGCAGCGCGGGGCATAGCGTCAACTTCGGCTTCTTTTGGATCCTGCACAATGGTTAAACCGCCTTTTCTTTTTATCATAGCCATCCCAGCCGCGCCGTCCTGATTGGAACCAGTCAGTACAATACCAATCAAATGAGGTCCATATACATCGGCAGCCGATTCAAATAACACATCAACAGAAGGCCGGCAATAATTAACTTTCTCATCTACATTTAAAACCATTGATTTATCATTTGATACAAGCAAATGATAATTAGCCGGAGCATAATAGACAGTCCCTGGTCGGATTGGTTCTTTATCATCTGCTTCTTTAAATCTTAAGTGACTATATGATTTTAAGAGCTGGCTCAAATAATCTTCGCTTTCCGGATGTAAGTGCTGCACAATTAAAACCGGTAATTTAAATTTATTTCCAATATTCGAAAATAAAACCTGCAGGGCTCCTAATCCACCGGCTGATGCGCCTATCACAACTGCTTCATAATTCATTTTGATCAATTCTTTTTTTGAAATATTTTTTCTTTTTCAAGCAGATTTTCAAATTTGCCGGTATGTTCTGAAAACCGGATCGTTTCTTTGCTACCCAAACACAAAATGCCTTTACGGATTAAGCTATCT
>JAFGKZ010000101.1 GCA_016928315.1 Calditrichaceae bacterium | reverse complement strand
TAGTATGGATATCAGACTATTAATGCATCACGATAAAATAACAAATAATCTTAAAAAATTAAATAGGAATAATGCTAAAAGAACAAAGAGTAAGGATCGGACTAGAAATTAAAATAAGTTTTTTCATCAAATGCGGAAGCCATGTTCCAGAATGTCGCCTTGCCGTTTTTTAAACGGCAAACCATCATAGAATCATAGCCAAATTTTTCAATTTGAGGACGAAGAAATTGAAATTTCATCCCGATTTTTTTCTTTAAAAATTCATCCTCTAAAATTTCCACACGCCCTTTTATCCGTAGTTGTTTGCCCTGTTGAGTATTATAAAAACATAATTCGACATTGGGATTAAACGTTAACTGATGATATAAATCTTTCTGTTTCCAGGTAGAAAATATGATACCATTTTCTTTATCTGCCTTGTACATCATTATCATTCTGGCATAAGGTTGGTTATCTGCGCAGGTTGCTAAAGAGAAGATTGGATTCTCTAAGATAAATTTTAAAATTTCTTCCCGTTTTAATTTATAGCCCATGTCTATCTTTCATGTTTTTTAAAAAATTGCCAGATTAATTCAGCGGCATCAAATCGTGATAACGGATTAACTGTATCTAAATTTTTTGTAAATGTTCCTCCTGGCCATTTATGTCCCCATTCTTTTAATAAATACAACTCAATATCGTTATCATCAAGACCAGAAGACCAGGTTTTATGCGTCACAGCATTTTGATATATTTTTTCTTCGATTGGATTTTGCGCGCATCCGTTATTTTCTATCCAGAAATTAATACATTCTTTTACCGAAACGTACTCTCGTTCCCCGCCTTTTTTAGGACTGCTGCCGCCGGAATACGGTACATGCCTATCATCTTCCGCATGAAAAATAATTAAAGGTAATTTTGATTTTGGCTGCGGCGCTATCCAAATTGAATCTGCAGCCGAAGCCCTTCCGCCCAATGATGCGGCCATGGGGGCTGCCGCTGCCAGTATTTCTGTATGTTCTGCGGCAAACCGGTAGGTCAGCATACCGCCGTTGGAAAACCCAACCATGTAAATCCGAGATGAATCGACATTAAACTGATGTTGAATATCCTTAATCACATCAACTAAAAATCCAACATCATCGATATTATCCGATTGTGCTTTACCGCAGCAGTGGCCGGCATTCCAGTGCTGAAAAAATCCAAATAAACCAAAAGCGCCGTTTGGATAGGCAACTAAGAACCCCTCCCGATCTGCCAACTCACTAAAACCGGATTGTTTTTGCATATGTTTGGCCGTGCTAAAAGCGCCGTGTATTAAAACAACTAAAGGTACTTTTTTACTGATGCTATAATTCTTAGGTATATGGATCAGATAATTGCGATTTTGACCCGCAACCGAAATATCCAATTCACGTTCATAGGTACCCGATTCCGGAATTACATCTCTTGGAAGTGTTGCCATACATTGCCAGTTAATCAGAATGATTAAAAATATATTAAACTTCTTTATTAGAGGTAATGTAACAGATAAATACTTGTTGTACATCATAAAATGACAAACCGGTATCTTGGATTAATTAATCCCCGTACAGAAAGGACAGCTCGTTCTGCATGTGTTACACTTTTTCAGAACATATCCTTTTTCATGCCTGAAATTTGACAGGGAACGGCAAAGTTTTTGATTGACTGCTTTTCCATCAAGCGCGTTTAAGGGACATTCTTCCAAACAAATGGTACAATCGTTCAGGCAGCCCTCATAATCAGCAAGGGGATCGCCATCCAGAATGGCGTCTGATAAAACAGCGCCTAACTGGATCATATTACCAAACCGATCATTCATGAGTAGGGTATTCTTACCCAGAACACCCAATCCTGCCAAATAACCGGCATGTCGCAAAGATAAAATAGCCCGACCGCACTGTTCCTCTTCCAGCCAGTATTCATATGGATCATCCGATGGGATCGGAACAACATGCATTCCCGATTTTTCAAATTCGATGCATAATTTAAAAGTTAACTTATCAACTTCCTGAGTAATCATTTGATTCATATATGTATAAGGAATACAATTCTGAGCCGTATTCGAACCTGAAGGCATCGCCTTAGCATAAACAATTACCGATCTGCATTTATCAAATATATCAACTGGGTGGAATCCTTTCGGCGCATCTGTAAAACGATTAACCGGGGCAATACCGCATATATCGGCGCCATGTCGAAGCACAACATTTTTAATTTCTATTGAATTCATCTGTTTCCGATATACTATTTAAATTATCAATACAACTGGAAGAATGGAATGTTGGAACATTGGAAAACTGTTTTGCAATCGTATCATTATAGTTTCATTATACCACTATTCCATAAAATATAATAAAAAACCTGCTTTTGAATAGTTACAAAATTTTTATGTAAATTTACTCATTTAAAAAACCAGCATCGGTTTGTCTTTAAACAAATCCTTAAATTCCGGAGGCAGGCCCAAAAATTCATCCGTAAACCTGTTCAAAACATCGATGGTTGCATTTGATAATAACTGCATTACTTCATCAGCCGCTTCCCCGCTTATCATATATGGCGGGCGAAATATACTTATTTGATTGCCCCGGCAGTAACATACCATTTGATATTCCTGTAAATTTTCTATTGTCACACCTTTAACCATACATTTATTAAGATGGTCATCCAGATTAAATGTATCAATTTTCGATAGATTTTTAAGTTGATTCTCTATATCGACATGCTGTTTAAAATACTCTTCAATAGCTTTCCGCGATGATTCTGAGAATGACATAAACAGTTGTTCGGCGCATTCAATACAAATGGCATATTCAAATATGGTATCATTAGCATTATAGTCCGGATATTTTTTGAAAGCTTTTTCGATTACATATTCCTGATTGCCCCTTAGCAAATCTTTATTACAATCTATGCACGTGTCAAATGGTTTTCCGCTGGCTTCGGAATAAAAGAGTTCCGGTATTTTCAGGTCTTCTGGGTTTACAGGCATAACAACGATTCCGGGATTTTATATTTACCATTAAGTTAAGTTTTATAAATATAAATGCAGATAAAAAAAATTACAAGTTACTAAGATGCGTACATCAATAAAAAACGCAGAATATCCATTGTTAATACCGGTTATTCTGCGTTGTTAATAAGGGTAATATTTTAATCTTAAACTACTCTTTTTCCTTTATCGGAGTATCGCCGGATTGTTTGGTCGAATTTTTTTCCTTAACAACTTGTTTTCCAGAGGCTTTGGCTGCTTCAACTTCTTTTTCCTTCCCCAGAAACTCAGGCAGATTCATCCCGCCCAAATCCAGCAAATCTTTTAAAGGCGGCAATGATTTAAGCATACCGGATAGGAAGTTTGCCGCAGCTGGGGCGCCGTCTTTGCCGCTGCCATTACTATCCCAAACGAGGACCTTATCCAGTTTAATGTTGCTGATAGCCTGAACCTGCATTTTTACGATTTCAGGTAATTTATCCACAATCATTAACATAGCGCCGGCCTGGGGATCTTTCCCTGCGGCTTCCACAACTTTCTTAAAACCTTCAGCCTGTTTATTAAGAACTTCAAAAATACCGCGGGCTTCACCTTCCATCTTCAGGTAAGAGGCATCACCGGTACCTTTTGCTTCACGTCTTAATTGTTCAGCTTTGGCGTCGGCATCAATCTGAATTTTCTCCTTATTGATTTCTGCCGGAACAATCATATCCGCTTTCTGGGTAGCGCGAACTCTCTCGGCCCGTTTCACTTCCGCATTTTTTTCAGCTTCATAGGCTTCCTTAAGAGCATTAGCTATGGCAATTTTTTCTGCGGCGCTCGCCCGGCGTTCAGCATCCGCCTCTCTTTCCCGGCGATCCGCTTCACTATTTGCTATAGTAATTTTAGCTTCATTTTCACCTCTAACCGCAGTGGCATCTGCAGCAGAAACTTTAACACGACGTTCCTGCTCGGCATTTGCTTTACCGATTTCACCATCACGCTCCTGTTCAGCCACCTCTTTTTTAGCCTGATTTATTGCTTGTGCCGCCGCTTTTTTACCAAGGGCTTCAATATAGCCGGATTCATCCACAAGGTCTTTCACGTTTACATTGATTAGTTTGAGACCTATTTTTCTAAGTTCGGCTCCGACACTGTGCGTAACATTGGCCAGAAATTTTTCCCGGTCGGCATTAATCTCTTCAATATCCATTGTGGCAATAACCTGACGCAACTGACCGAGGATAATATCGGCAGCCAGATCTTTAATCTGCTGGGCTCCCAATCCAAGCATTCTTACGGCGGCATTTATCATATCTCCTTCATCTGTGGATATAGCTACGGTAAATACAGAAGGCACATTAATACGGATATTTTGGCGGGATAAGGCTGATTTAAGATCAATTTCGATGGTCATTGGCTTTAAATCGAGATATTGATAATCCTGGATTACCGGCCAGACAAATGAAGCGCCTCCATGAACGCATTTTGCTGAACGGGCTTCTCCCGAAGCATCTTTTCCGATTTTACCATAAATAACCAGTAGTTTATCGGAAGGACAACGCCGGTAACGGCTCAGAGCTGCGGTCAAAATACTGAATGCCAGTATAACAGCCACAACAATTAAAACTAAAAACGGCATAGATAACATGTTTCCTCCTAACTATTCTATCGTAAGATCATTAACTACAACCAGGGTACCATCCTCAAGCACTTCAGTGACTTTGACATTGGTTCCGGTTTTGATATCCTCTTTATCATAGGTAATTGCATCCATCGTATGAAATGAACCCTGAAATATTATTTGGATCTGGCCTGTTGCCTTTCCACCGCCAGGGATGGTGAAATATACCGTGCCCCGCTTGCCTATGGCATTTTTAATATCTGTATTTCCGCTTTCACCCAGACTATGTAAAAATTTAAACAGCCAGGCAACCAAAACCATGGCGCCAAATCCAATTAAAAAAGCTATGATGATAACAAGGATACCGGGAAAACCTGTTCTGGCGAATGCGATACCAGCCCAACCGAAAAGAGTAAAAAAGACTATAAATCCTCTTACTGTAAAGATTCTCAAATCACCGCCGGCATGCTGACCTGAGCTATCTGATACATCCGCATCCACATCTGCATCTGCGCCGGTATCAAGATCAGCATCCATACTATCGCTGCCCATCCCAATAAATTCCAGGATTAATTGAAGCAGAGATATTATACTGGATGGAACTGCTAAGAACCAGAAAATCCTCTCAAAATTGGGAATCTGCGTCCACCATTCGTTTAGCCAATCCATATTTTGTTTTCTCCGGAATTGTTTTCAAATGTTTTATACAACCGCTTTATTAAAATATTCAATCAGGAAACAATTGTAAGCCAAAGTTATCCATCCTTGTTTCATCAGAGGATAAGTAAAATCTTTTTCAACAGGTAAGATATCAGCGCTAATCAAGCTAATCATTTCCAACACGAAAAATAAATACTGCCATCAAATTCTTTACTTTTAATACCTCTCATGTTATACCATCGCTCGTCGCAATGCGCGTTTTAATTTCTTGATTTCCTTGCGGGCTGCAGCAAGTTTTGCTTTGTCTTTCTTTTCTATTGCCTCTTCCCGTTCTTTTTTCAAATCTTTAATTCTGGATTTGATTTTCATTTTATCTACACCAACCACATCATGATGCTCATACATGTCAATATGATAAAATGTACAAATAGCTTCAAGCAGATGCTCCTTATTAAGCTGAGTGTAACCCTGAATGCCGTCTTCACCGGTCGCTGCAGCAATCTCTCTGAGCTGATCAACTTTCATATGTTTGAGATCTTTAAAGGTATGTTCCATAATTCATCTCCTGTCTATGATTATTAGTAAAAGATAAACTAAAAAATGATTCACCGAAATAAGCATATATTAATAGCATCTCATTCGTGTAAAATCCGTGTTAATCTGGATCATATGATTCAGTCTACTTTTTAACTTCGAATATTTTTACCTGGGAATATATATTATTAAATCCGTCAATCGCACTGATTTTTATGGTATGCTGACCCGTATTCAAATTGGCAGGCAAATTTGCAGTCCAAATATGATCCGTAACCTCAACGTCATTCACCCACCAGGGAAAGTCTTTGCGGTTTTTAGTAAAATAATCTACCATAAACGGATCCCGCATACGCTGCCGCATCATTAATGATCGGTTTGAATCATCTATCTGAAAATAGACTTCTGTTTCTGAATCTGCATTGAAAATATTGACTACAATTGGTCTGATCGATAAAGAATCTGCTAAAATTGCTTTATCCGGACAACTGACACGTATTTGGAAATCCGCACTTTGACTGGCCGGATAAAAGTTCTGATTAAACGTATTACCTTCAAAGGAGAAGACAAAATATCCATTGGGTGATCCGTCCATACAGTAACTTAGCGGAACACCGCGTTCATCCTTCGGACCGCTCCACCATGCGCCGCAACCCGCTCCGAGATTCATACTATAAAAGGGCGTCGCATTATTCCAACCGCAATTGGGTCCTAATTTTAAATTTTCAATAACATGTAAATGTCCGGATAACGCTAAAAGATGCTTACGGGATTGAATAATCTCGAACAGCTTATCCCGGTTCACCAGAATCATATTATCAGAAGTTGAATAATCCGTATGAATTGGGATGTGCATCATTAGAACAATCAGATGTTCTTCGGGCACATATTTTAGATCATTTTTTAGCCATGTCAATTGATCATCGTGTAAATAGCCTCTGTATGGGCCATGTTTATTTCCGGCAGAATCCCAGCCAAGATATTCAACGACATCCAGTACAATAAAATGCACTTTTCCATAGTCAAAGGAATAGTATTCCGGTCCATAAATACGCTTAAACGTATCTAAGGAATGGGTATCATCTTTAACCCGGTAATTTTCATCATGGTTACCCGGAACAGAATAAGCCGGAATACCCAGTTGGCCGACTACGTTGTTATAGTGTTCAAATATACTCAGGTTGTCGCCGGCGATATCACCTAAGGCCAGATAAAACCGGGCATCTTGAGCAAACATATCCGCAACCACATCATCACGGAAATAATTAACTTCTATTGAATCGCGCTGTTGTGGATCGCCAGAAAATATAACCTTAAATGATTCTCTGTAGTCATCTTTATATAGTGGAAAATAAAGCCTATCCGGTACTTCTGTATTTGGACTCAATCCTTTAAATTTTAAATCAGCCGGCGAACCCTGTGAGCTGTATGTGAATGAGAACTGCGGAATATTATTTTCGTCAACAGGCGCCGCATAAGCAGCCGGTTTGGTTACAAAAACAGCACGACCTTCAATTAGCGGCAAGCTAAAATTACCATCATCATCAGTTACAACAGCATCACGTTGATTGGAAACAACGACATCGGCAATTCCTTTTTCCTGCGAATCCATTATGCCATTTTCATTTAAATCTTCATAGACAATGCCAGAAATGGTTTCTTGCGCAATAAACTGGTACGAAAAACTTAATAGGAAAATCACAAAACAAGTGAATATACTGTTTCCTGAAAAATGCATGATATACCTCGTAAATAATAATTATTAATATAGTGAAGATTTGTATAAAATAAGCAGGTAAAAATTAATTATCAATATATGTTTATCTTATCTATCCAGGCTGCAGCATTTAAATAAGCAATAATACTATTTATCAATTTAATGAAGGAATGAAAAGAGCATGACGGCTGTACTTTTAAAATAAGAATAATTTCCGCCATGCTCTGATGTTACTTATTTTGCTCTTAATCCAGGTTAATGAAGACCAATTTTGTCCTTATGCTTTCCCTTTCAGAATCATAAGAACTATAAGCCAGATCCAGCCAATGATTGGTATAAAAACCAGCAGTATCCACCACCCACTTCTACCAGTATCATGTAGTCTTCTTATCGTAACTGCAATACTCGGAATAAGTACCGCCAGCAAATAAAGAGTGCTAATAATACCATAACCCATACTTCCTACTGAAGTGCCAAGAACATTATCAAGTATCGAAGCAACTATAGAGAATATGAGATTGAATAACACAAACATCCAAAATTCCTGTCTACTGGCTTTTCCGGAAAAAACAGCATACTTTTTCAGTACTTCAAGATACCATTTCATAATTCATCCTTTCTAAAAATTCCTTATTAAATTATAATAGCAAATAATTATAGGTTTAGTCTAAAAAAGGTAAAATGCTCAAGGTCTGAAGTTAAGGAGGTTCCCTGGATATTCGATAATAATTTTTATCAGAATTAAATGCGGACTTATATATAATCATGAGTTGCTCTACCTCTTAAAGTAGTACAAACACCATTGCTTATATATCGCGTTATAATAAAATAGGTTGTGCCTGGATTGCAAGGAATTTAATAATCATATTAAAACATTTCAAGCAAATCATAGGATGATGGAATTTATTTTAAAATTGTCGCAAAACTGATTGGACTATTTCTATCATCAATCAAATTTATATATTGACAAGATTTTTTATTATAATCCAATGAATAGGAAATGATTGCCGTATCCTTCTTTAAAACAGCGGGTATTCTAAAAAGAAGACATAACATGGAATTAAGAAATGAACATTTTGACAGATATTAATAAAACGATAAGACAATACTGCCCTTTTTGTATCCTTCTTCTGCATAGCGGTGGGCTTCAACGGCTTTTTCCATCGGAAAACTTTTATCAATAATTGATTTTATTTTTCCGGCTTCAATAAGTTCTTTGATCATGATTAGATCTTCTTTACTATCCGAAGCTAGGGCGCAGATCAGTTTCTTTTTGCCGCCAGTCAATTTTATCTTTATCATCTGAAAAAGTTGTTTCATTTTAAAACTGGCTAAAAGATAGGTCCCGGTCTCGTTCAATGAATTCTTGCAATTTTCAAATTGGCTTTTACCAAGAATGTCATAAATAATATCATAGGTTGCGCCATTGTGAGTAAAATCCTCTTTGGTATAATCAATTACCTTATCTGCGCCGAGCGATTTAACAAATTCCAATCTGGGCGTTCCGCAAACACCTGTCACTTCCGCCCCGTAATATTTGGCAATCTGAAGCGCAGCTGAACCGATGGAGCCGGAAGCGCCGTTAACCAATATTTCAGTATCGTGATTAATTTTCACTTTTCTCAAGTGGTTAATTGCCATCAGCGCGCCATAAGGAATAGCGCTGGCTTCTTCGAAACTGATATTTGCCGGTTTGATGGTTACCGTTCTGTTTTCCGACATACACATATATTCCGCGTTCGCTCCCATATTCTGGCCGACGTAACCAAAAACTTCGTCGCCTTTTTTAAACAGTTTCACGGCATTACCTATATCTTCAACTACGCCGGCAAACTCACTCCCAAGAATTTTCTTCTTTGGTTTACTCCAGCCAAACATGATTCGGGCCGGCAGCCACAAAGGCATGGGCATATTAAATTGCCGGGCTGTAACATTCCCAAATTTTCGGGCAATTAAATCCCCGTAATTTATTGACGTTGCATATATTTTAATCAGGATTTCATTATCCTTTGGAACAGGCTTATCTATTTCTTTAATTTGAAGGACATCCCGCGAACCATATTCTTCGTACATTATTGCTCTCATCTATTGAGTCTCCATAAGTTTAGGAATCTTTTTACTTTTAAATAAAAGCCAAAATGTTAGTGATAATTCCCCTATGATTCCGGGTACAATCACAATAATTAAAAAAATATCTTTATAATTGGCATAATCAGGTAGTAGAAAATTCGCAAAACTATCAATCAAATAGCCAATGCCTGCAACGAGTAACAGAATACCAATTATTTTTGAAATGTAACCCGATTTGTAAATCAGATAACCCATCACAAGCAGATGAAGTCCAAAGAAAATTAAACCGATCAGCCAGGTAATATTAAATGTCTCGAAAAAAAGTAAAACCTGAGCATGCAGTTGTTCTGTGCCAAATGTCTTTAAATAGGCATTTTTACTTAGAAGTTTTAATACAATAATCAGATTGTATAGTGCAATCCCAAATATAGTGGCGTTAACGAGCCTCAACCATCCTGAAAGTAATGAAAGATTTTTATTAACAGGGATAAGTATCATATAGAGCGCCCAGGCGAGCAATACATCAAAAAGAACCATTAAAATAAAACTGAATATGCCGATACGATAAAGGATATCGCTATGTACAATATTTGTCGCAGTGGCAAAACCATCTCCGGGAATATAAAGATTTTCCAGAACAAAAAAGTTAGAAAAAAAACCGGTTATAAATATGATCAGATAACCGAAACCTGCAATTTTTGCAATTTTCTGCATCGAAAACATATAGACTCCAAAAAAATAAAAAGAACGAATAGGTATAACTATTAATGAGCATAAAAATTCCTTAAGGATGGATTAATCAGGTAAAATAGAGTGAATTCAATAGAAGAATAACAAAGAAAATTTGAGATCTTTTTAACATACAGCGAACTCAGGTTTAATAGAAAAATTGACGAATTTTTGAAATAT
>JAFGKZ010000100.1 GCA_016928315.1 Calditrichaceae bacterium | reverse complement strand
GGGATGCTGTTCAGCGACGTTTGTGGTTTCTTCAATATCTTTTTCAAGATCGTATAAGGTTA
Organism: Calditrichaceae bacterium; assembly: GCA_016928315.1. Lineage (GTDB taxonomy): Bacteria > Calditrichota > Calditrichia > Calditrichales > Calditrichaceae > JAFGKZ01. Next base: position 26,869 of record JAFGKZ010000100.1, on the reverse strand, counting down.
AAGGAAGTTCTTTTGATCCCATTTTGCCCTGTTTGCCGTCATTACCAATTTCGAGCGGCGTCTGGTAAGTATGTGGGAAAAACAATTTCCATTTCCCGTTGCGGATACCCTGTAATTCGTTCCCACTATAAAAATAAAATACATCATGAGGACTTTTAGCATCTGGAAAACCTTCAATAAGTGGCTGAATATTTTTCCCATCAATTTCGAGTGCTGGCAATTTAGCTCCCGTTATGACAGCTATAGTTGGAAGAAAATCGATGGTACTGACTAATTCCGGACAGGTTGTCCCGGCAGGAATTTTGCCTGGCCAGCGCATAATACAGGGCACCCGTTGTCCGCCTTCAAATGTAGTAAACTTGCCTTCACGCAATGGTACGGCGGAACCGGCATGATTCCCATATTCCAGCCATGGGCCGTTATCAGAAGCGAAAATTACCAGCGAATTTTTGTCCAGATTTAAATCTTTCAGTTTCTTTAATATTTCACCAACAGACCAATCGATTTCCATGATCACATCACCATACATACCCTGATCGGATTTACCTTTAAACCTATCCGATACGGCCAAAGGCACATGGGGCATCGAATGTGGTACATATAGAAAAAAAGGATTATCTTTGTTTTTCTGGATAAATTGTAAGGCCTGTTCGGTATAGAGTGTCGTTAATTTCGATTGATCCGGATTATGTTCAATAACGCTTTCACCATCCAGCAAAGGCAAGGGAGGATAGTCATCAGGAATCATATCATTGCTGTACGGAAGTCCAAGATATTCATCAAAACCATGGCGAGTTGGCAGAAAAGACGGCAGATGTCCAAGATGCCATTTACCAAAACAGGCAGTTGAATAACCAATCGGTTTTAACATTTCGGCAATGGTTGTTTCGTTCTCATTTAAACCAATGTTGGTTCGTCCCTTTGTCCATTCAGGTCCGGGAGGCGCCAATACTTCAGGAAGACCGACTCGTTGGGCATAACAGCCGGTAAGCAGGGAAGCGCGGGATGGTGAACACACCGAATATGCCGAATAAAAATCCGTAAACAGCATCCCTTCGTCAGCCATACGATCGATATTGGGCGTTTTAAAACCTTTAGCGCCATAACAGCTTAAATCGGCATAACCCTGGTCATCTGTAAAAATAATAATGATGTTAGGTAACTTTTCCGATTTGTTTATCTGGCAATTTAATAATGATCCCAATGCAAGCGAGGTTGCACCCGCACCCGCTAATTTAATAAACTCACGGCGGTTATATCGAACAGGTCTATTATTTCCCATAATTAATCAGTCCTTATATTTTTGAGAGACATATTGAACCTTGTCATTTAATTAACATCATCTTTTTTGTTTCAATAAATCCATTGCTTGTTTTTAATTGATAATAATAAATTCCATGACCAACCTGCTCTTCATGGATATTCTTCCCATTCCACTTTGCGGTATAAACTCCTGCTGATTTTACTTCATTAACCAATGTTTTTATTTCACAGCCAAGAATATCATAAATCTTTATACTAACCTGGCTGCTAATTGGGATTTGATATTTTATTGTAGTGCTCGGATTAAAGGGATTTGGATAGTTCGGATAAAGTACAATGTTGTTGATATCAAGTAATTTTATCCTTTCATCAGCAATTTTTTCCTTATAACCTGAGAGTTCAACATTATATAGAATATAAGTATATTCACAGCCCGCTTTAAGGTTTTCATCCACAAAGAAGTAGTTTTCCTGTTGACTGCTGTTTCCGGCCGCTTCAATTTTTTCAATCATCGTTTCATTAAAACCGTCATTACGATATAATTCATAATGAGATACATTAATTTCACTGGCAGTCACCCATGAGATTTCAGCCTGATTATTTGTAGTATTTACATTAAATGCAAGTAATTCCACAGGTAAACTGATATCTTCTGCATAAAATGGAAAATTCGTTGAAAATGGATGCGTCTCAAAATAGGCTGTTACATCATCAGCGCTATTTAATGATACGCTTATCGTATTTTCAGCATTTGCATTCAGATCCACATCGGCAGTAAGTATTAAATTAATACCCGAAATATCAAAACTATAACCGATGTTATTAAACTGGACAGTAGAAGAGAAAGGCGCTTGTCCGAGCATACTATCCACGGATTGGGTAATAATTTCGTCATCGTTTAAGTCTGCATATAATGAAAAACTGTTGATATCACTGCCATCAACTGTACCTGCTATTGAAAATTCAATTTGATCCAGGTACACTTTATAGGGTGACTGATCAGCAGTAAACGTATATCCGGATATCTCAGCCAGATTATCTCCAGGGGTGATGCCGGCGCTCATCATCGAATTACTGCCGCCATTGATACCGGTGATGGTAAATTGAGGGGATGAACTGCCTTGCTGCATATCTACACGACCGTGACCATAGATATTATCGAATCCAGCCGTGCCGAGGTCAACAGCATTATTTAAAATACGCTGTCTTACTTCATCATTAGTCAAATCAGGATAAGCTGACCAAAGCACAGCGGCACATGCAGCAACATGGGGAGCCGAGGCAGAGGTGCCAAAAAATCGGATATCTCCGGAACCTGAAGGATATTCCTGTCCGAACCCCCCGGCGCCGGTTATAATATTGCCATCCACAGCGACAACATCAGGTTTATTTCGGGCTTCATATGTGTAGGATGGATAGCTATAAATACGGCTTGGACCAATTGAACTAAAATATTCTATAAGACTAGGTGAATCAAATCGAACAGCTCCAGTCGCGATAACATCGGTTACCGCAGGCTGTCCGTTAATACTGCCAGGCAGAGTATTAAATTGATCGACAGTGGCATACCCTCCGAAATTATACGTTAGCTCAACACGACGATTAGGTCCGGATACGCGCTCAATAACAATGTTATAGGATCCAGCACTCGCATTAACTCCTAAGTATACAAAAGGATCATTTGGATCTAATTGATATGAAGGGATACCATAATCTGTCGTCATTGCCTGGTTTACTAAATGAAGTTCATACTCACTTGTCACAGAACCATAAGGTTCATTCCACTGTAAAAAAATATAAAATGATTGCCCAGCAGATAAAGTGATCTGTTGTCCATAATCGCTTCCTCCAAAATTATGGGCTTCACTTATGCCCGTAATAGCCGGTGATGGTGTAACAGGGGAATAATCACCTTCATAATGCTCATCCTGGGAATTACCTGCTGAACTGGCATAGACAATCCCATAATTATCAATTGCGTTCCTAACCGCAGATGCAATCGGACCCTCTTCAAAATATGGTTCAGTAAAATAGCCTATATCATCCACGATAACATCACATCCCGATGCCGCCAGGTCATTAACTGAATTAATAAATTCCGTAGCAGTCTCAATACCTTCACTAAAATATAGTTCCGCTCCTGGAGCCAAATCATGGACAATTTCAAGCATAGCTGTACCTTCATTGCCGCCTTCACTGTTATCAATAACATTAACTATTGATGGCAGATCGCCTGTGCTTTGAGAACTGGCAATATCATTGACACCATCGGAAATAACACCAACACGGATACCTGTGCCATCTGCTCCAAGGTATTGGCGGATAATATTTGTTTTATGAAGCGTATCACCTTCAGAAGTTACTGATCCTGAACGCACATGCCCCCTTTCACATTCACTGATATTTCTGATTCCGGGTATCAATGCTGCGGATTCGATTTGATGAGCCGGCAGCCAGCAATCTATGAGGGCCAGACTCTCATTTTGTGCAACTATCTCAGAATTAATTTGCTTCAGCTCACCTAGAATTTGCTGAATATCGTTACTGCATTTAATGCGAACAAAAATCCTGTTATTAAGATCAATGCTATAAAACAACTTTTTCAATTCAGCTTTGGAAAATTGATTTAAGTGCTGTTGAGCAAATTGATGATTGCTGTTCATTTCTGTAATAAGATCCAATAGAAATGGGGATATATAACCACCGGTCTGATGCTGTTTAACTGTGTTTGAGTGCGGTACTAATGGGGAAATCTGCTGTGATAAAATCGGATAGATTAACATCAGAATGAATAAAACTGATTTTTTCATTTTCATGTTTCCTTATTTGAGTTCGATTTTGGTTACATTGAAATAATCTGAAATTAATTTAAATAATCTGAATATTTTTTCAAAAATATAATGATATCTTAAAAATTAAAATCTCTCATACACTGTTTCTAATATCAATCCTGCTTGGATAATAATTACAAAACAATTATATTTGTACATTAAAAGTATGAATCAATGCCATCAATAAAATGAAATTGAAAAATAACAATCCTAATCTTACTCGTTTTCAACTAATCATATCAAACCGTAAGGAATATTACCTATGTTAAAATCCGAACTGAGCTGGAGATTTCCTAAAGATTTCTGGTTAGCCAATGTAATGGAACTCTGCGAGCGTGCAGCCTATTATGGTTTTTTTATATTATTCACTGTCTATTTGACCGATCTTGTTGGTTTTAGTGATTTTTGGAGTAATACTATTGCAGGAACATTTGCCGGTTTTGTATACTTTTTACCACCATTTTCAGGTGCTATATCTGATCGTATAGGATTTAAAAATGGTCTCATACTGGCATTTGGTTTATTAGCGATAGGTTATTTCTTCCTAGGTGTAATTTTTTCTAAAGTTGCTGTATTATTTTTCCTTGTTATATTGATGGTTGGCGCTTCCTTTATAAAACCGCTAATCACAGGAACGGTAGCAAAAGTATCCAACGAAGCCAATCGGGCTCGCGCATTTTCATTGTTCTACTGGGTGGTTAATATTGGCGCATTCAGCGGTAAAACAGTCGTGCCCTGGATTCGAAGAGGATTGGGATTAGAATATATCAATTTCTTTTCAGCAGCTATGTGTGTAATTGCCTTAGTATTTGCTCTCTTCTTCTTCAAGGAAATTGAATCAAAAGAAGAAAGAAAATCACTCAAGGAAGTTTTTATGGCGCTATGGAAAATATTGGGCAATGGCCGCTTGATGGCTTTAACATTGATTATCAGCGGATTCTGGTTAATACAAAGTCAGTTGTATGCTTCCATGCCTAAATATGTTCTGCGTATGGTCGGTGAAAGCGCTAATCCCTCCTGGCTGGCTAATGTGAATCCTTTTATTGTTGTGGTATTTGTAGTAGGTGTAACCCAGATGATGCGTAAAACGCAGGCTGTGACATCGATGTTTGTCGGGATGCTGATTATGCCGTTTTCTGCCTTTTCCATGTCGCTTGGCCCCTGGTTGGAATCGTTTACCGGACTTGAAGTTGGTTTTTTAGGCGGAATCATTTTTCATCCGTTAACAATAATGATGATTTTAGGTATAAGCTTGCAGGGATTAGCCGAATGTTTTATTTCACCGAGATTTCTGGAATACTTTTCCTTTCAGGCGCCCAAGGGGGAAGAAGGCACCTATCTGGGATTCAGCCATCTGCATTCGTTTATATCTTATCTTGCCGGCGGCGTTATTTCCGGTTTATTGCTTAGCAAATATTGTCCGGATCCCAAAACGCTTCCGGTAGGTATCTCTGATATTGAGAAGGCAGCTTATTATGTAAATGCACATTACATCTGGTATTATTTTGCAGCGATTGGTATTGCGGCCGCCCTGGCGTTGTATATATTCAAAATTATTACGGACCGTATTGACAGGAAAAAAGAAGCAATTTAAAAATCTTGCAGATAATAAAAATAAAGATTTGATCTTGCGCAAAGACTTATTAATATTAATATATAATATTATCACGAAATTTTAAGAGTCATGAAATTAAAACTTCTCAATATCAAACTGCTTCTGATGGATGTAGATGGCGTATTAACCAGCGGTGATATCATTTACAGTTCGTCAGGCGAAGAGCTTAAACGGTTCAATATACAGGACGGGATGGGAATCACCCTGGCCCGGAAGGCTGGATTGAAGACAGGAATCATTACCAGCCGTGAATCAGCAATGGTTAAATGGCGCGCCGAGGAGTTAAAAATTGACATCATTTCTCAGGGCAACTCTGATAAGCTTAAGCCGTATGAACAAATACGGAACCAGGAAGGATTAAAGGATGAAGAGATTGCCTATATCGGCGATGATTTACCGGATCTTTGCATCCTAAAGCGTGTTGGATTCAGCGCTGCGGTTGCCAATGCCCGCGATGAAGTTAAAGCGGTTTGCGATTATGTTACCATTGCTGAAGGCGGCCATGGAGCGGTTAGAGAAATTGTTGAGATGATTCTAAAACGGCAGGAAAAATTCTTTAATTTAATTGAAGAACTTTCACAATAGAGATCAAAATATAAAATGAAAAAATTAATTCAAATTACCATCCTGGTAAACTTTATTCTGCTGCCATGTCTGTTTGCACAAATTAATCTTGCTGTCACCCAATTTTCAAATAACAGCAATGTGGTTTATCTGGATAGCTGGGAATCGTCTGCTCCTAATTTATTGCGCTCTGAACTGGCTCAATCAAAATACATAACCTTAGTTGAAAGGGATAAGCTGGCTGCGATATTTGAAGAACACCAGCTTGCTTTGGCTGGATTTATCGATTCCAGTAAAGTCAAAGATATAGGAAATCTTACCGGCGCTGATTTTATCATTTCAGGCAATATCCAAAAGGTGGATGATAAAATCCAGATTGATGCTAATATTACCCGCGTTAAAACTGGTGAAGTGCATATCGAGAGGGCCTTTGCTACAGACAAGAGCCACCTGGATAAAATGATTGAACTGCTAGCTAACAATATCGAATTCTTTCTCACTGGCGACGGAAAATACAAACAATCTGTGTCCACAAGCCGTTATCCAACATACTACTTTTTTGGTGCTGCGGTTGGATTTACGGCGGCCTACTTTATTTTCAATCAATCTTACCTGGATAATCAGAAAAAATATGATAATGCTTATAGTTTAAAAGATTTTGATAAATATTATGATGATGCAAATAATTCCAGGAAATTATCTGTAGTCATGGCCTCGTTAGCAGGATCAGCATTAATCGGAACCGTGTATTGCTGGATCAAAAATCGATCCATCGAAGACGTCAGCGCCGGAAATAAACAGGATATTACTTTTTATCCGGGCATTCAAATAGACCATAACAAAGAGGTGCAATTCAGTGTTCAAATCCATTTTTAGGCTGATTGTATTAATCGCATTATTAGCAGCTTGTTCTGATATTGAGCGGGATAATCCGCTGGATCCCAAAAATCCGGATAGTTACAGTGAAACGCCTATTTTGATAGAGGCTTTTGTTAATAACCAACTTGAGTATGTTGAATATGCCACTCAGGCTTTGAATCAAATCGAAGCTGAATTTAGTGATCAGGTAGATATTATAATTGTTGAGTATCATAGAGTTCATCCTGTGGATACAAATAATCTTGATGTTTATGCTAATCCTTTATTTGATGGACTCCATCAAGATTATGCGGATAATTATGAGAATCCCAAAGGCGTGCCAGATATTTATGTCAATGGGAGTCAGGGAAGAGTGTTTGGCGCCTATGATATTAATAGTGTATATTACAGATTATCGCCTATTATATCGGATTTAGCAGGCCAGCAGAGTAAATATAGTCTTGAAGTTGATCTCGAAACTTCCGGAAATCAATTAAATGTAGATTATCGTTTAGCGAGACTTGGAAAAGAATCCGACCAAAACCTGCAACTTCATGTAGTTTTAATTAAAGATTATGGAATTCCCGGCGCCAGACGTATAGTGGATAAAGTGACCTATCCGGATGCAGAATTTATCAGTAAGATTGATAAAGGTGAGTATGCAGAGGGCAGCATCGATAATATTTCATGTCCGAATCTGCCGAATTATGCCCTATTCGCCCTTACAAAGCAGGGAAGTATTACAGTTTTAAAAACTTTAAAGAAAGAAATACTATGGTAACTAAGATAATAAACATAATAATGATGCTTGTTATTATTTCTTTTGTTGCCTGCGATGGTTTGAATGATATCTTGGAAGAAGATGTTCCTGAAATTGAAGGCGGACTAAAGGTATCCAATGACAAACCCTATCCTCTGGACACAATTAATTGTTCAGTTAATGCTACTAATCCTGTAGAAGGAGAATTGCAATACAGTTGGGAAGTTTCACCAAATTATGGAACGTTTTTACTTCAAAATGATCCTTCAGCCATTAAGTGGATTGCACCAGCTGAACACGGAGATTACACAATTAAAGTAAAGGTGGAAAACACTGAAGGTGCTTCAAAAGCCTCAAAAAAAATAGAAGTCCTCGAAGCGCAACAGCCGATTCTAAATGGCGGGATTGTATTATCAGATGCCAGTGTAATTGCGCTGGATACGGTGACCGCATCCATTAGCGCTACAAATCCGCGCACTGGCCCATTATCCTATGCATGGACAAAAACCGGCGGTCATTGGGTTGATGGTATTTCTGATCGTGATACAATCAGATGGATAGCGCCTCTGACAGGAGGAAATTACACGTTGACCGTTGTTGTATCAAATGGATTAAGCAGCGTGCAGACATTCAGACAGGTCAATGTCGTTAGTTCAACTTTACCCATAGTTCATATCACATCACCTGTAAATAATTCCATGTTCTATTTGGATGATCCAATTACAGTTACAGCAGAAGCCGCCCATGAAAATGGCATTGCCCTGGTCCGTTTCTACGCGATTACGCCTGATGGCGTGAGTGATAGTCTTATTCAGTCCAAAGGTACGAGTTTGGATGGAAAATATTCTTTCACATTACAAAAGGCATACAAGGATTTGGTTGGATATTCCACGCTTAAGGTCGAGGCTGAAGCTGCAAATCAATTGCATACCAAGGGCAGTGATCAGATATCCATTCATGTTCTGGGAATTCATTTAGGAAAAGATGGCCGCGAATAGTATTATTGAAACAGGAAAACGGGTAATCCGCATCGAAAAAGAGGCGATCGCTGCTGTTGAAGAGCGCATTGGTGAAAATTTTGCCAAAGCTGTTCAACTCATCCTGAATCGTCCAGGCCGCGTCATAGTTACCGGCATGGGCAAATCCGGCGCTATTGGAAAAAAAATATCAGCCACCTTAGCTTCAACCGGAACTACCTCCGCTTTTTTGCATCCGGCGGAAGGCGTGCATGGTGATCTGGGAATGGTTCATAAAAACGATATCGTCTTAGCCATTTCTAAAAGCGGGGAAACTTCGGAAATAATTCATTTATTACCATCTTTCCGCAGACTTAATGTACCTCTCATTGCCATGATCGGAAATAAAAATTCAACCCTTGCCCGTTATGCAGAAGCTTCGCTGGATATCAGCGTTGCACAGGAAGCTTGTCCCAATGATCTGGCGCCGACAGCCAGTACAACAGTCAGTCTGGTTATCGGCGATGCTCTGGCAGTCGCTCTGCTGGAAGCGCGCGGATTTTCAGCCGATGATTTTGCCCTGCTTCATCCCGGCGGATCACTCGGAAAAAAATTACTTCTGAGAGTTTCAGATATAATGGAAAAAGATAAACGACTTCCGTATTGCCATGAAAATGATCTGATGCGCGTGGCAGTAATTGAAATGGCGCAAAAGCGCGGCATCTGTCCTGTCGTTGATAGGGATAATAAATTGACTGGTGTACTCACAACAGGCGATCTAAACCGTCTTATTGAAAAAACTGAAAATTTTATGAATATTCCTGTAATCGAAGTAATGAATAAATCGCCAAAAAGTATAGAAAAAGATGATTTAGCCACAATTGCTTATCAAAAAATGGATGAATACAAAATAATTTCTATGCCAGTTCTGGATGAACAAAAGAAGCTCATCGGCGTTATCCATCTTCATGATATTATGCAGGAGGGCATCAGCGGATGAGATTTTTTCTTAATTTATTATTAGCTATGTTGATATTTGGGTGTGTCACGGATGACAGAGAATCATCAGTTCCCAATTCTGCTGAGGATTATCCGGATCAGGAAAGCTGGAATGCCACAATTCTGATTACAAAAGAAGCGCACACAGTTGGTCATTTAAAAGCTGGAAAAATAGAAAAATATTCTAAAAAGAATATCACGCTGCTAAAAGAAAATATTAAAATTGATTTTTATAATAATGAAGGGCGGCATACTTCTATGCTTACATCAGAAGGCGGGAAAGTATTTGATAATAACCAGGATATGCTGGCTTATGGCAATGTTGTTGTTATTTCTGATAGCGGAATGACACTTTACACCGATACCCTGAAATGGGACAATAAAAAACAGAAAATCATTTCTGAAGTGCCTATTATGATAACAACGGAAGAAGGGGATACACTGTATGGCGACAGTTTTATATCTGATCCCAATCTTCGGAACAGGGAAATAATAAACCCACACGGCAAAAGTGTAAAATCAATTAATATTGACTAAAACATGTCACCTCGACCAACAATATCTACATTTTTAAGCCGTTTATTTTTATATATCAACATTAGTATTTTTATTATTCTTTTTCGCACAGAACTTCTATTAGCGCAATCAGGTCTCGAACTGATTCATGCTGATAAACAGGTGACGAAAGAACAAAACGGGGAAATTATAAATATTCTGGAAGGCAATGTTCATTTCCGTCAGGACACGCTCGAAATGTATTGCAATAATGCCATAATGTATGAAAAACGAAATAAACTCCAATTTAGTGATGATGTGTTGATTACAGACGGTCACAGAAAATTACAGGCATTGAAAATTGATTATTATACTAAAGAAAAAATTGCATATTGCTTTAACTCTGTCCGAATTAAAACAAGAAATGATTCCATGTACACCGAGTATCTAAGGTATAACTTTAAATCAGATGAAGCAGATGCTAAAAGAAATATATATATTCATAATTCAGAAAATAGTGTACAAATTTGGGGGCAAGAGGGTTTTTATAATCCGGAAAAGAAGCAGAATCGAATATGGGATAACGCACGTTTCGTGAAGGTCGATACATCATCTGGTGACACATTGGATATCACAGCTTTTAAACTTGAATACTTCAGTGGAGAAGAAAAAAAGGCGGTGGCTACCAAAGATGTTACCATACTGCAGGGATCTCTAAAAGCAATATGTGATTCCGCCATATATCAGACAGAGACAGAAATAGTATCATTGTTTTACTCCCCATTTGCCTGGTATGAAGATAATAAATTAAGCGGTAAATTCATGCAGGCTCAATTTGATTCGCTAAAATTAAAAGAAATCATTGTAACAGAAGAAGCAAAGGCCGTGAGTCTTGTGGATTCAATCAATAATAAAGAAAATATTTTAACTGGAAATAAAATACATTTTACAATCGAAAAGAATAAGCCTAAACTTGTTACCGCAACAGATAATGCAACCAGTATCTATTATTTGCAAACCGAAAAAGAAAAAAATCAGGGTTGCAATTACGCAACCTCGGATACGATTCTGGTGTATTTTGCAGAAGGCAAACTGGACAGTATAGCCATAAAAGGCGGTTCGGAAGGCATTTATTATCCGGAAGAATTTAAAGGCAAGAAGGTATTTGAAAATGAACAGTAATAATAAACTTTCGCTTCAGGGTCGGGATTTAATTAAAATATACAGTAAACGAAAAGTTGTAAATGGTGTAACTGTTAAAGTATCCCAGGGTGAAATCGTAGGTCTGCTGGGTCCCAATGGAGCAGGAAAAACAACCACATTTTACATGATCACCGGTATGATTCGTCCCAACAGCGGTGATATTTTACTGGATAAGAAGAAAATAACACAGTTACCCATGTATAAACGTGCCAGACTTGGCGTAGCCTATTTACCGCAGGAAGCTTCGATTTTTAGAAAGCTCTCGGTGGAGGATAATTTACTGGCCATTATGCAGATGATCGGTGTTCCTAAAAATCAGCAGCAACAAAAATGTGAAGAATTACTGGATGAATTAAACATTACTCACATCGCTAAAAGCAAGGGATTCCAACTGTCCGGCGGGGAACGGCGTAGAACAGAGATTGCCCGTACGCTGGTTGCAGATCCAAAATTTATTCTATTGGATGAACCTTTTGCCGGTGTCGATCCGATTGCAGTGGAAGATATCCAAAATATTGTACACAGTTTAAAGGAACGGAACATTGGTGTGCTAATTACCGATCACAATGTGCATGAAACCCTTAATATAACGGATCGTGCCTACTTGCTGTTCGAAGGCCGAATCTTAAAAGAAGGCACTGCTGATTTCCTTGCTGAAGATGGGGAAGCCCGCAAACTTTATCTCGGTGAAAAATTTAAACTGGATCGATAGTATTTCTGACTTTTAAGATGCAGATGTGTTTATCCGCATTGCTTGATTTCCCACATAAATAGTATTGGACTTGCCAAAAATCCTGCTTATGATGAGCGGTGAGATAAACTCATTGTTAGGTATCAGCACACGGTTAAAAGGAAATTCTGAATTTAAAAATAAAATTACACGATGATCTTTATAATCAACGTAATAATGATAGCGCTTAAAAATTTTTATTAGTTGTTCAGCGGAGATTGTTTCAAATCGTATACGCACATCTAATACAGGTTTATCAATTTCATTAGGAAACGGCTGATTTCGTTTTAGGCAATTTTCAAGGTAGACTTCCAATCCGTATTCCAGATCATTATCAAGTTCCTTTGGATGATCAGATTGCATATAACAACCAGGGACATTGGTACAAGATGCTACATAATTGACGCCATCAAACTCTTTTTCAACTGAAATTTTCATAGAATTGATATTTATAAAGTTAGCTGATTCGCAAAGAATATAGATTCAAATGCCTGTTATGTCAATAAATTATTCCATTACTGATTTAATTTAATGAGTTCATATAACTTTAAATAATTGACATAGCTGACAAATATTGTTTAAAACGGTTTCATTTATAAAATAATTTAAGAGGAAAATGAAAAAAAATAGCAATTTAATGTAAAGATTTGTATTTTATTGGTGATATATACGCCTATTTTCAATCGTTATATCAGTTTTTTCGGAATTTATGCATAGCATTTTTGGAGAATAATATCCATGAAAAAGGTTTTGGTAGTCGGTACAGATAATGCCTGCCATAGCCAGATGATGGCTTCACTGATAAAACATATATCGTTTAATAGAATTCATGTTGAAAGCGCAGGAGTTAAACCAAAAAAGTTACATCCCGGAGCGATTAAAACCATGCTGGAAATTGGTGTCGATATTTCAAAAGAAAAACCAAAATCCTTGAATGAATATATTCACACAAAATTTGATATAATCATTACCACTACAAAACTGGCGCAAGAAAAAGTAAATTCACTGTTGTCAAGTACGACTAAAATTCACAGGGAATTTGACAATCCCCGTACAATCCGAAATCCTATCGATAAAGAAAATGCCTTTAGGGAACTTAGAGAAGAAATGACAGAATGGTTAAATGAATTTATTGTGCGCCATCGATTAGTGTAATCAAAGTTAATTATAACATGTCCTGCAATTAATTGTCTTTTTTATTTGTGAATAATTAAGCACATCTTTAAATTAAAAACTTTTAAAATTCTGTATCAACACAAATCGCGTGTTGTTTTTATTGGAGGAACAAATGGTACAAAAGCGATTTTTTTTAGTGTTATTAGTAATGATTTTTAGCCTAATTTGCACACCGGTTATTTGTCAACATTTAGACAGTGCGGATACGATAGAATCTGTTGAAGATTATAATTCGGCGAAAACGCATCATCAAGTATCAGAACATCATGAAGTAACCTTAGGTGAGCAGTTATCATTATGGTGGATCATTCCATTTGCCGGCATTCTATTATCTATTGCACTGTTCCCCCTAATAGCACCGCATTTTTGGCATAAACATTTTCCAAAAATTTCACTAGTTTGGGCGCTTGCTTTTGCGATCCCGTTCTACATTATGCATTCAGACCATGCAATACATGAAATTTTGCATATATATTTTCTGGATTACATACCCTTTATTGTGCTGCTCTGGGGATTATTTACCATATCCGGCGGTATTCTAATTAAGGGAACGCTTAAAGGTACACCGGTGGTCAATGTAATGATTATTTTAATCGGTACAGTGATTGCGTCATGGATAGGTACTACTGGCGCTGCCATGGTAATGATAAGACCGCTATTAAGAGCCAATGAAAATCGTAAATATAAAGTTCATCTACTTGTATTCTTTATCTTTTTAGTTGCCAATATTGGCGGTTCCCTGACGCCGTTAGGTGATCCTCCGCTGTTTCTCGGTTTTTTACATGGCGTTAGTTTCTTCTGGACTCTGAATCTCTTTCCGGAAATGTTTGTTGTTGTCGTTATATTGCTTGGCTTACTTTATATGTTTGATTCATTTTATTATAGAAAAGAAAATCTGCCCCCAACAGATGATGTGGAAAAGTCACCTATCCGAATAGAAGGATCGTTTAATTTTTTATTGTTATTAGGCGTTATCGGCGGTGTTATTTTTAGCGGAACCGTTCATATGGGTCATTTTTCGCTTTTTGGTATTCATTTGCAGATACAAAATATACTTAAGGATGTGTGGATTATTTTAATGGGTCTGACCTCAATTTGGCTGACAAAAAAAGAAACGCGTGAGGGGAATGGTTTTAACTGGTTCCCCATATTGGAAGTTGCTTATTTGTTTGCCGGTATTTTTATGACCATAATTCCTGCTTTAGCTATATTAAAAGCTGGTGAGAAAGGCGCTTTAGCAGGATTAGTTAAAATTGTGAATGAACCGTATCATTATTTTTGGGTAACCGGAACCTTATCAAGTTTTCTGGATAATGCGCCAACTTATCTTACATTCTTTAACGGCGCATTGGGTAAACTGGGTCTTACGGAAATGCAGATACGCGAAGCATTTATAGCTGGAGATATTGCTCAAAAATTTCCTGAATTTATTAAATATCTCACAGCAATTTCAATTGGTGCTGTATTTATGGGCGCCAATACTTATATAGGGAATGCACCTAATTTTATGGTTAAATCTATTGCTGAAGAAGCCGGTATTCCGATGCCAAGTTTTTTTGGATATATGATTAAATATTCAATTCCGATTTTAATACCAACATTCATAATCATAACTTTCATTTTCTTCTAAGATTTAGGCGGATTTAAGTCCGCCTTTTTTATGATAATGAAACTGAGCACACATTTCTGTCAATCTAATATTTTTATTAAATGAGTAAATTTAATATATTACAATTTTTTATTGAATGACTGAAAAAGTAGATTTTGAATGAGTGATAATAAATCTAAAATAAAAATATTGCCTGAGAATCTGGCTAATAAAATAGCTGCCGGAGAAGTAGTTGAACGTCCAGCCTCTGTGGTTAAGGAATTGATCGAAAATGCCATCGATGCGGATGCAAAAAAGATTGCTGTTTATATTGAGCAGGCCGGTAAAAAGCTTATTCAGGTTGTGGATGACGGCTTTGGGATGGGGCCGGACGATTTAGGACTGGCCTTTGAACGGCATGCGACCAGTAAAATAAAAACAGAAAAAGAATTACATTATATCGAAACACTTGGTTTTCGCGGCGAAGCCTTGCCGAGTATTGCCTCCGTATCTCAGGTAGAAATAAAGTCCTGTAGGAAAGGGGATAGAACAGGACATATTTTAACTCTCTCAGGTGGTAAGGATAGAAAACTACTAAAAACTGCAGCGAATATTGGAACAAGCATCAGCGTAAAAAATCTTTTTTTTAATACGCCCGCACGAAGACAGTTTCTGCGCACTGACAGCAGCGAAAATCAAAAAATTATCAATATTCTAAAGCCGTTCTTCTTTGCTTATCCCAATATTACTTTTGAAGTTTACGTTGATAACAATCAGATATTTAATCTCCGGGAATCTGAGATTGACGAACGGGTTTCTGAATTATTTGGTGTCGATCAGTTTAAGGGATTGTTGATGGTAAACACCAGTTTAGCTGAAATTGAGTTAAGAGGATTTATCAGCCGTCCTGATGTAGTGCGTAAATCTCGAGGGAATCAGTATCTGTTTTTAAACGGGAGGCCGATTCAATCAAAATCATTGAATCATGCAATTTTTCAGGGCTATTCAAATTTAATCTCGCCAGGTGAATATCCTATATTTTGCCTATTCTTGGAAATGAATCCGGGGCTGGTTGATGTAAATGTACATCCTACTAAAATGGAAGTACGCTTTTCCAATGATCGTAGTCTTTATTACTTTTTCATCAATACCATCCAACAGACATTAAATAAGGAAGGCGTTATTCCGGATATAAACTCTATACAAAGTGACAGTATTATTGAACGGAGTAATGCATTTAAGCTGGAACCGCGTGAAATTGTTAATGAATTAAAAAATAGAAATCGTTCAATGGCGCGATATTCTGGGGCTCAATTAAGTTTGACTTATTTTGAGAACAAAAATGAAACAAAACTGTCTGATGAAATACATAATGATACAATTTCTCATGATCAAACTTCAGGACAATTATTAGAAAAATCCCCGATTGATGTAAATTTCTGGCAGTTACATAACCGATATATCATATCGGAAATTAAAAGCGGACTGGTTATTATAGATCAGCATGTGGCTCATGAACGGGTATTATTTGAACGGGTGATGCGTGTCTTAAAAGAAGGCGATGCGTCGTATGGACAAAAATTACTTTTCCCGCAAAAAATAAATCTAAATTATGAAGATTTTATGGTCTTCAAAGATATCAATGATATTCTATATAAATTAGGATTCAGCATAAAGGTATTTAGCGGCAATACAATCATTATCGAAGCTATGCCGTCGGATGTTAAAGTGGGGCGGGAATCCCAGATTTTACTTGATATTATCGATTATTATCACAACGAACCACTTAAGGCGTTCGATCATATAGAAAAAGTAGCCGCAGCTTATGCCTGTAAAAATGCTATTAAATCGGGAGAGAAACTGAATCAGGTAGAAATGCATAATTTGGTTGATCAATTATTTGCCTGCGAATCACCCTTCTTCTGCCCGCATGGAAGACCTGTTATTGTGACAATTGATCTGGATGAACTGGATCGGAAATTTAAACGGATTTCATAAAATGCCGAATGTTCCCGTAATAATTGGTCCAACGGCTATTGGGAAGACCCGTCTTTCCTTATTGCTGGCAGAGAAAACGTCTTCGGAGATAATTTCCGCCGATTCTCGTCAAATTTATAAATATATGGATATTGGCACAGCTAAAGTTGATAAGGATTCACAAAAAAAAGTGCCCCATCATATGATTGATATTTGTAATCCTGAAGAATATTTTAGCGCCGGTATCTATTCAAAATTGGCAAGAAAAATAATCGATCACATACTGAATGAAAGTAAGACGCCCATTGTGGTCGGCGGTTCCGGATTCTATATCAGCGCTCTGATTGACGGGATATTTGATATGCAAATTCACGATCCCGATATTCGTAAACAATTAAAGCACAGGTTCGAGAGTGAAGGATTGGATTCTTTATATCATGAATTAAAACAATTTGATCCCGAGTATGCTTCAAAAATTAGCGCCAATGATAAACAAAGGATTTTTAGAAGTCTGGAAGTATATTTATCCACTGGTCAGCCTTTTTCAGAATGGCATCAACAGAAAACCAGTCCGGCGAATTTTCAGTATAAAATGATCGGTCTGCAAATGGATCGTACATTGCTTTATCAGCGAATTAATGAACGGGTAGACAGGATGATTAAAAAAGGTTTAGTTGATGAAGTAAAACATTTACAAACAATGGGATATGATGCAGATTTGACAGCGTTAAGAACAGTCGGATACAGAGAAGTATTCGCTTATTTAAATGATGATATTGATTTTGATACGATGGTGAATCAAATTAAACAAAACACTCGTCGATATGCTAAGCGTCAACTGACTTGGTTCCGACGTGATAAAAGAATAAGATGGATGCAGTTTTCAAATGAGGAAGAATTTAAACAAATAATCTTTCAGCTGCAGAATGATATATTTCATAAAGATTTTTAACTTATTTAGCTTCCTATCGACTGGTAAATTGCAGTAATAAGGTGTATATTTAATCCTTGTATAATGAATTAATGGAATTAATTTTATCAGCAAAAAATAATAAAATGTTTTGAAAAAATTATGGTTTAAAATTTTAATTTTTTATTTCTATTATAAGAATAACTGTAAAGTCTAATTTATTTATTGGATGTCGGATGGAATTTTCAGCAATTGATTATGGAATATTTATAGGTTACATACTCGTGATTGTTACATTAGGTCTTTGGGTATCACGGGGAAAAAAAGGACACGAAAAAAATGCAGAAGATTACTTTTTAGCGGGTAAATCATTACCCTGGTGGGCAATTGGTGCATCATTGATCGCGGCAAATATTTCCGCTGAACAATTTATTGGCATGTCAGGTTCCGGGTTTGCTATTGGTTTAGCCATTGCTTCGTATGAGTGGATGTCGGCATTAACATTATTAATCGTTGCGAAATATTTTATGCCCATCTTCATCGAAAAAAAGCTTTATACAATTCCGGAATTTGTTGAACAGCGTTTTAGTACCAATCTTAAAACTATCTTAGCAGTTTTTTGGATTGCCTTATTCGTTTTTGTAAATCTCACATCTGTATTATTTTTAGGCGCTAAAGCGGTCGATACCATACTTGGAAATGGGGATGGTGGATTAATAATATACGCCATTATGGGATTAGCATTTATTGCGGCCGCTTATTCATTATATGGTGGTCTCTCTGCCGTTGCCTGGACTGATGTACTTCAGGTGGCAATGCTCGTAGTTGGCGGATTAATTACTACCCTTATCGCGCTTGATCATGTTACTCCGGATGGAGGTATTATTGCCGGATTTAATCATGTTATCCAGGTAACGCCGGAAAAATTTCAAATGATATTAAGCCGCGATAATTCAGAATATTTTAATTTGCCCGGTATAGCAGTTTTGATTGGCGGTTTATGGGTGGCCAATTTGTATTACTGGGGATTTAATCAATATATTATTCAGCGCGCCCTCGCCGCGAAATCTTTACCTGAAGCACAAAAGGGTCTTGCTTTTGCTGGTTTCTTAAAACTTATCATTCCATTGATTGTAGTAGTTCCCGGCATAGTAGCTTATGTTATGTTTGCTCAGCCCGATGGGACAACCATCATTCCGGGAGTACAGGAGGCATTTTCCTCTACAAACGGCTCAATAAACTATGATAAATCATATCCATGGTTAATCAGTGTATTTGTTCCAAACGGTTTAAAAGGATTAGTATTGGCCGCGCTTGTGGCGGCCATCGTTTCATCTTTGGCTTCAATGTTGAATTCCACCTCGACCATATTTACAATGGATATTTATAAGCCGTATCTAAATAAAACTGCCGGCGAAAAACAAGTGGTGTTTACGGGTAGAGTCACTGCGGCTATTGCCTTAATTATAGCGGGATTCATTGCGCCTCTATTAGGCAATGTTCCGCAGATGTTTCAATACATTCAGGAATATACCGGATTAGTGAGTCCGGGTATTCTTGCGGTTTTTTTGATGGGTCTTTTCTGGAAGAAAACAACAAACATTGGCGCAATTGCTGGTGTAATTGCCTCCATCTTGATAGCTTTCGGTTTGAAGAATATTCCAGGTGTTGATTTGCCCTGGATGGATCAAATGATGTATACCTGTTTGATAACTATAGTTATCATTATGGGAGTTAGTTTAAGCGCATCAAAGCAAGATGACGATGCCAAAGCAATTATTTTAACCAATAAAACATTTAAAACCGGCCCGGGCTTTAATATCAGCGCATATGCCATTATGATTATTCTGGTTGCGCTATATGCTATTTTTTGGTAGAAAAAAAATAATTTTGAAAGAAATTTGTCAAAAAATCGAAAATATATTTATACTGATTAATATTTGATGATCAAGAATTAGTAAGTTCTGTTCTGGAGCTTAATTTATACTAATTTTCGACGAGTCATAATAATTAATATGAAAGGAAAACCGTTACAAAGTGCGCAAACTAAGAAAAAAGGAAATAGGTTACATAATTGGCGCAGTATTAACTATTATTGTATTATTATTACCAATCAAAATTACCAACCATATTAAGAGCGAAGCTAAAATAATTCCCGCCCGAGAATGGATACTGCAAAAATTGGAGGATGGTTCTATCCAGATAATTGATAAAGATTATCAAAAAAACCTGGTGCATAGTATTTCCGCATATCAGGTGGTCCGGGGTGACTTTGTGGAATTTAAGATGAATGAAGAACTTGCCAACAGAAATAAAATATTCAAAAATGAAATTATAGGCACAATTGAATCCATCTCCACAGAAAGGGAATTGGCCAATTTAAAAAGAGATTTAAACGAAGCAGAATCTTATTTGCGCATGAGTAAAACCGGGGAGAAAGAAACAGCGATTACTATGGCAAGAGAAATCGTAAATAAATCAAAAATTCAGCTGGAAAATCAAAACATAATTGCAGATAGAAAGAAAAAACTATTCGAAAAGAATATCATATCACAGGAAGAGTACGAAATTGAAAAAAACTTGGCAGACCTGTATAAGTATGAATTGCTGGAAGCCGAGGCAAATTTAGCCAACCTGAAAGCCGGAGCAAAACCTGAAGAGATTGCACTTTACCAGGACATGGTTCAGGCTACCAGACAGGAAATTCAGCATATTTATGACCTTAAAGAAAAGTTCACCCTTCGAGCTCCGTTGGATGGTCAGCTATATCGGATTTTTTCAACCGATACATTACTGATTATTGGTGATACCTTATCAGTTGCCGTCATACCTGTTCGAAGTGATGACATGAACCGCATTCAAATAGGCCAGACTTTTACTTTAAACTTGCAGTTGGATGAAACCGGATCAAATCCGATGGGTACAATAATTAATGTAAACAAGATAACAGAATATATAGATCAAAGAGCAACGGTATTGATCACCGGACGAATTTCAGATTCAATCAGAAATTTACCCTTAAATGCCGTGTTGGGATGTACAATAAAAACAGAATCAGTGCTGCTTAGAGATTATATATTTGATTTTATAATATCTGTATTTAAATAACATGAAATTTTCAAGAATAGAATGTAAATTTTTAATACCGAATAGTAAGATTCCGGAATTGAGGAAAATGTTAATACCTCATATGGTTCTGGATAAATATTCAGGATGTCATCCGGATAAACAATATACAGTGCGCAGTATCTATTTTGATACCCGCCGGATGGATTTTTATCATGATAAACTGGCCGGGCTGCGCCGAAGAAAAAAGTTGCGAATTAGAGGTTATGATTCATTAACTGAGGACAGTCTTGTTTTTTTAGAGATAAAGCGTAAAAATGGCCCAACCATCACTAAATCGCGCGCGCCTATTAAGTTTTCTTCTCATTTGGATTTCATTCGTGAAGCCGATTTAGAAAAGTATAGAGATATTCTTAAAAGCGTTGATAATGGCTACCAGGATGCAAAGAATTTTTTATATCATTTGTATACATCTAATTTGGTGCCTACGATAAAGATAATTTATGAACGTGAAGCATTCTTTTACAAGTTTGATCAAAAAGTACGCTTAACAATCGATAAAAATTTAAGGAGTTCATTAATAGTTGATTCTGAACGTTTGTACGAAGAAGAAAATATTCGTTATGGACTGCCCTCAAAGGCGATATTTGAGGTTAAGGTTTATGGTGACATTCCACTTTGGCTGCAGCATATTATTGCGGATCTTAAACTAACGCAGCAAGCCTTATCCAAATATACGATTTCACTTGATTCACATAGTCCTTTTGAACAGCATCTTGAAAGAACATTACAGGGAAAAGTAAGATTTAATCAACATAAAAAATATTCAAACGGGAAACGGATAGGTAATAATGTTACAGGGATTTGAAAATAATATATTTTCTGCAGTTGCGATTGATCAATTTGTTGCAAATTTAATTATGGCTCTGCTTTGCGGATTTATTATATCGTTAATATATAGATGGACTTACCGGGGTCCGCATTATTCAACCTCCTACGTTCATTCGATTGTGATTTTATCAATGGTTACCGCGCTTGTAATTATGGTAATCGGGAATAACCTGGCACGGGCTTTTGGATTGGTTGGTGCCATGTCGATTATACGTTTTAGAACAGCTGTAAAAGATACCCAGGATATTGTCATCATATTCTTTGCCTTGGCGGCAGGCATGGCAGCGGGTGTCGGTTTGAAAGCCTTGGCGTTATTTGGTACCATTCTAATAGGTAGTATAATTTTTTTACTGCATAAAATAAATTACGCCAAACCGCATAAACGGGAAATTCTGCTTCAATTTACCGGAAAACTAACAAACGGGGAAAATCCATATCTAGATATTATTGATAAGTATTGCCGATCAAGTAAATTAATTAATACACAAGCTATTGGCGATGAAGACCTTTATGAAATATCATTCCATGTTAAACTCAAAGACGATCTGAAGCGAATGGCATTTATTCAGGAAATGAATAGAAAATCCGAATTATCAAATGTTCGATTGTTCTACGATGATGATCAAACTTAATTTGTGATTCTGCAGAAGGTGTTTGAAAAGTAAATATTATCATTTTAATCTTTTTGTGATTGTAATTTGCAAAATTGCAATTTATAGACATCCTATGTAAATTTACCCCTTAATTATCTGGCCCATATAGGTTTCAATCCTGGATGACAATGGATTCTATTTATTCTTCAAAAATTCTGCTGGATATTGTATCTGTTTTTAAGAATATCTACCAACAGTCAAAAGTCATATTGCTTTATAAAAATCAAACTCAGCAAATAGATGGCATTGAGTATTCTGCTCAAAATATAAAAAAATTGAGATCATTCAGAACCAATTGGGAACCGAATGGCCTTGAATCAGTCCAGAAGATTAATGATATAACTGACAAAGAAGCCCTAAAAATCTTTAAGAATTATGATATTAATCTGATATGTCCGGTCAATACATCCGATAAAAGAATTACTATTCTTTGTCTCTGTGAAAATTTAAACACCGACGATGATTTACTCTTCAATTCGTTCAAATTGCTGGCTAAAAATTTTGAGCAGGTATTACAGAATGATTTTCTCGAAAAATCTTTAAAACGATCCAATCAGCAGACAAAACAAATGATTTCAGAAATGGGCGCCCTGCATGAAATCAGCCGTATGTTTGAATCATCCAAGAATATCGATGCATTACTTACATATGTATTAGAGAAATGTATGGATCTGATGAATGCCGAAGCAGCCTCATCTATGATGGTTGTGGAAGGTACCGATGAATTGGAATTTAAAACGGTTCTCGGGCCAAAATCAGACGGTGTTAAGCCATTTCGCTTAAAAATTGGCAAAGGATTATCCGGCTGGGTAGCCCAAAATAATGAGGCCATATTAATACCGGATGCCTATAAAGACTCACGTTTTGATCCTTCGTTTGATAAGCGGAGCGGTTTTCGTACTAAAAGTATGCTGTGTGTGCCATTAACATATAAGTCAAAACCCATCGGCGTCATGACAATTCTAAATCGTTTGGATGGAAATCCTTTTACTGAGAGCGATAAAAACCTTCTGACCACATTTGCCTCACAGGCAGCCCTGGCAATTGAAAATGCGCAATTATTGCAGGCAACCATAGAAAAAGAACGTCTGGATAAAGAACTTCAGGTGGCTTCTGAAATTCAGCAGTTAATAATTCCTCAGTCGCTTCCCAAAATAAAGGGTCTTGATATTTCGGCTGTTTATGTGCCCTGCAAAGAGGTAAGCGGTGATTTTTATGATATTATCAAAATAAATGAAAATGAATACGTATTTGTGGTTGCGGATGTCTCCGGTAAAGGTATTCCCGGCGCCATGCTTGTTTCGACCATGCAGGCTATCCTTAAAGCTTACCTGGAATACAGCACCGATTTAAAATCCATTATTACAAAATTAAACGATCGTATAATAAAAAATACCACAGAAGATCGTTTCATTACTTTTTTCTTTGGATTGTACCACGCCGAAAAATGTACGTTAACTTATATTAATGCTGGGCACAATCCTCCGATTCTTATTCACAATAATACGATTAATCGATTGGAAAAAGGCGGCATTTTTATCGGATGTTTACCCTGGGATTACGAATTTGAAACAATACAGCTACGGGAGTCTTCCATTCTGGCTTTATTTACAGATGGGATTGTTGAGGCCATGAACGATAACCAGGAAGAATTTGGCGAAGACAGGTTGATAGATATTATAAAGAAGGGTAAATCACTTGCCATGGAAGAAGTTAGAGAACAATTAATCAAACAAGTGAAAGAACATCGCGGTGGTAAAGCGCTTGAGGATGATTTGACCCTGGCTTTATTTAAAAGAATATGAAAAATTTATAAAAAATTAAAGTAGTCTGACGGTATTTTTATATCGGAGTGATGCTATGGTATTTAAAACCAGCGAAGTTGAAGATAAAGAAGTTGTTGTCATTAATCTTCCTGAAAAGGTGAGCGGAGAAATTGCAGATCAGCTTAATACATATATTCGGGAAATTGTAGCCAAAGGAAGATATAAATTGGTCATGAATTTGTCTAATACAACTTTTATGGATTCATCGGGACTTGGTGCCTTGGTTTCAAAAATTGCAGTAACCCGGGCTAATAATGGTGACGTTAGGTTAGCACATTCGCAGGAATATATCAGTAATTTGTTGGAATTAACCCATCTGGATCAGGTTATGAAAACCTATCCCACAGTTAAAGATGCTGTCAGGAGTTTCAGGGAATAGCATCATGTTTAAATCATTTGATCCATCTAAATTTTACTATTTAAAACCGGATTACACTCAGCCTGTTTTAGACATTCCCGGCGCAGCAAGAAATAATATTTTATCCAGACTGGAGCAGCTTTATGATAAAGCGCTGGCCGTGAAATGGTTACCGGAGATTGAACGGGTAATGAAAGTGCATTATGCTCATAAAACACCGGAAATGCACCAGTGGGAGCAACACTTTCAACATGATAACCGGTTTACTGAAAAGGATATTATCCTCATTACTTATGGAGATATTATTCGAAATCATGGCGATAAGCCATTACATACTATCAAAGAGATTTGTCATAAGTATTTGCATGATGCATTTAATACCATTCATATTTTGCCATTTTTTCCATATTCCTCTGATCGTGGTTTTGCCGTACTCGATTTTGAAGAGGTCGATCCCAATCTCGGTACCTGGAATGACATACTCGATTTAAAAAGTGAATTTAAACTGATGTTTGACGGTGTGCTAAATCATGTGTCGTCAAAAAGCCGCTGGTTTCAGGAATTTCTTAATCAAAATCCGGATTTTGTAGATTTTTTCACTGTATTTTCAACCAAGGAATCGATTTCACCGGATCATCTTAAGTTAATTGTCCGGCCAAGAACTACCGATGTGCTTAATTCTTTTGATACATTAAACGGTCGTCGCATGGTTTGGACGACCTTTAGTTCGGATCAAATTGATTTAAATTACCGTAATCCCAAAGTGCTGATAAAAATGGTGGAAATACTCTTAATGTATATCAGACGCGGCGCTGATATCATTCGTTTGGATGCGGTTACCTACCTTTGGGAACAATTGGGTACAACGTGTGCGCATCTGGAACAAAATCATATTACCATTAAATTATTTCGCGATATTTTAAATGTTGTTGCACCCCATGTTGCTCTGATTACTGAAACTAATGTACCGCATCAGGATAATATTAAATATTTTGGTAATGGATTGGACGAAGCGCAAATGGTCTATAATTTTGCATTGCCGCCACTGGTTCTGCATACCTTTCAGACAGGTAATGCTTCTGTTTTAACAAGATGGGCAGAATCTTTACATACTATTTCGAATCAAGCTGCCTATTTTAATTTTCTCGATTCACACGATGGTATTGGTGTCATGGCTGTTAAGGGTATTTTAACCGACAAGGAAGTTGAACTAATGG
Source organism: Calditrichaceae bacterium (assembly GCA_016928315.1). Lineage (GTDB taxonomy): Bacteria > Calditrichota > Calditrichia > Calditrichales > Calditrichaceae > JAFGKZ01. The sequence continues at coordinate 933 of JAFGKZ010000100.1, read as the reverse complement.
CTCTAAAGGTATTGGAACATGGCGGATATATATCCTATAAGGATAATGGTGATGGAACAAAAAGTCCATATGAGCTGAATATCACCTGGTATAGTGCGATTAATAATGAAGATGCGGATGAACCGCAGCAATTACAGATAAAACGTTATATTGCATCTCGTTCGATTGCATTGGTAATGATGGGTGTGCCGGGAATCTATTTCCATGGATTACTGGGTTCGAAAAATGACGCAGAGCTGGTAATTATAGAAAAAGAAACCAGAAGCATCAACCGAAAAAATATCAGTCAGGATGAGCTAATAAAAGCATTGGAAACGCCGGATACGACGACGTCTATGGTTACAAAAATGATACTCGATTTAATTAAGATACGCATTCATGAGCCAGCCTTTCATCCAAATTCAAAACAACGTGTGCTGAATCTTTCGGATAAGGCGTTTTGTTTAATGCGGGCAGCGGTCGATCAGAATTCTGCAGTGCTGGCAATAGTAAATATTGTAAATGAATCCTTAGAAATCGCCATAGAAAAGGAACTTGTGTCCTCTTATTGTAATGAGACGTCCGATTTAATTGCAGGAAAGTTATATACATTTGAAAAGGATAAAATAATATTTAATTTAGAGCCCTACCAGGTCATTTGGTTAAAATTTACCTCATGACAGTCTTAACTTTATATGAAAAAATACTTTTGCGTAAATAATTTCAAGCAGATACTGACGTATATTATCTATTTTTATGCAATTCGTCTATAACTAAGAGGATTAAATGTCAGAAGATTTAATATATGATGTTATAATTGTGGGTAGCGGACCAGCCGGATCAGGCGCCGCTCTTTATGCACACAGACATGGTTTAAAGTTTATTCTTCTGGAAAAAGAAAAATTTCCCAGAGATAAAATTTGCGGCGATGCCATTTCGGGAAAATCCATGACT
>JAFGKZ010000099.1 GCA_016928315.1 Calditrichaceae bacterium | reverse complement strand
GTTCAAGCGCTTTGCTGCAATCTGATATAAGTGCTTCTGCTAATTCTGGTGGTTTGGTCTTATGTACAGGAATTTTAAAATCAGCCAGCAGCATATTCACATAATCTTTAATGGATAGAAAGGTTGTATCCAGTGGCGGATGATTGATTTGCCGGTCGATTGAAATGTAATCCACTCTTCGAACTTCAGGATCAAGAGCTAAAAAGCCTTCGCTATACAAAGTAAAATCCCAGCTGCAATCAAAAGAAGAGGCTAACCGAAGCGGCGTTTTTCCTGCCAGTGAAAATGCCTCAAAAAGCGCTTTAGCGCTTTCCCCATAACGTCGGATAAATTCATTCTTAAATACAACATCCGGTGTATCCTGATTAAATAACAATCTTCCCCAGATTTTATAAAACAGCCATTGCCGTTCAAAGGCATATTTCCAGTCACCGGAATATTCTGATTTGGTGAAATAATCTTTTGCGGGAATGTAAGTTTCCGAACCAACAAAATAACCGCCAACATAATTATGGGTATTGGTCTTTATATGTTCACGAACAAAATCAGCCACGCCCCAGCGCAGGCAGAAAAAGTCTTCGTTACGGGCAGTCCAAACCATTTTATAGCCAGCTGGTTCAGGATTCCAGTAAGTACCATAAATTTGTCCGCCGTGGACTTTAATCATTTTTGTTGTCGAATGCGCGTGCGACCAGTTGAATTTAAGACTGGCCCAAACCGGGCCTTCAAAGCATTCCATAGCCGCTTCACGCTCGATACCATTGCGGGTTATCTGTTCCATTTCAACATTGGTCGCACCTAACGAACCTTTATTTCCGGAGAAGGGTATTCTGTGAATTAACTTGCTTTTTCGGTCAGCCAGGCGCATGCCTTCAATTATTGTATCACGAATCCAATTTTCCCTCTGCTGCGGCGTCATACCACCCATACCTTCACCGAGGGTCAGTCCAATGCCTGATAAATCGGGATACTCAATTAGCATCTGTGTCACACATTCTTTGGTGTACTGTTTGATAATTTCCGAAGTATCGCCTTCGACAAAATGATGATGTCCCAAATTGTGCAGAGCTACGCCATGTGCCTTTGAAAATTCCGGCGTTACAAATATATTAAATGGCATAATGTAAGTATCAATACCGCGTTCTTTGGCCAGCTTAAATATTCCTTTAAAAAGTTTTTTCCATGCCTGCATTTCTTCATCGGTCCAAGGGCTGGCTTCCGGAAAATTTTGTGGTTTTATTAAAAAGGTATAGGGATGAAGATTCCACAAAGTTAGCGCATTAAAACGATTTTCACACATCATATCAAGAAATGCTTTCCAGAATTCTATATCAGCGCATATATCCTGATGCTGATATAGAGAACCGCTATGGCGGTAAGTATCCCAGGGCAGATCGAATTTTATTGCCCGGAAGTGTAAGTCTGTGGATTCACTTTTTTCGGCAATTTTTTGAAGTATGATACCGTTTTCTATGTCTTCAATAAGAGATTGACAGCCATAAATAATGCCTCTTTCATCCCCGCCTGTAATGATAATCTTTTTACTCTGACGCTTTAGTTGATATGCTTCAGCGCCTAACTTATCCGGATCAATTTCCAAAACGATTACATATTCCGATTTATTTTTTTGAACTGAATAACTATTGTTTTGCAAAGAATGTTTTAAAATATCTGCAGCATACATAATCTGTGCAGAATTAGTGTCATATTGAAGACTAACTGTGCGGGCATAACACCAACCCGCTATGTTGCATAAGAAACAGATTAATAATAAAGATTTTTTCATGGTCATTCCATTTAATATTTATACTAATACTAATTTAGCCAATTTATCATTTATAAATTTTATTTCTGATTCATTTAATAAAACATCTGCGGCTTTGGCGTTTTGAACAGCTTGTTTGGTATTTCTGGCGCCAACCAGGGCAATAGTTATTCCGGGCTGCGCAAGAGTCCAGCGAATAACCAACTGTCCTAAAGTAGCCTTTTTTTCATCGGCCAGCGGTTTAACGTTATTCAAAAACGCGTTAACCCGTTTTATATTTTCATCGTTAAAATAATGTACATCTTTACGATGATCATCATCGGCAAATGGATGTCCCGGTTTCATCTTACCTGTCAGCAAACCGCGCTGAAGAGGACTGTATGCCAAAATGGATTTATTATTTTTTATACAATAGGGAACCAGTTCCTTTTCTATTTGACGATCCAGCATATTATACGGAACCTGATTTGAGACAAGCGAAATATATTTTTCAGCTTCTTCCATTTGCGAAACTTCGTAATTGCAGACACCGGCGTATTTTATTTTTCCGTCTTTGATTAATTGATCAACAGCTTCCATGGTCTCCTGAATAGGAGTAGCCGGATCAGCCCAATGAATTTGATACAAATCGATATAATCAGTTCCCAGGCGGCGCAGGCTGTCTTCACACTCTTTGATAATGCTGTCCTTTGATGCCAGTTTGTAAGTGTTAACCGGGCGTCCCTCATTATCAATACTATTAAAATAGAATGTTCCTTCAGTTGTATCCCAGCGCAGACCATACTTAGTAAGAATTTGCAGCTTATCCCGGGGATATTCTTTAATAGCTTCACCTACAATTTCTTCACTTAAGCCCTGGCCATAAACAGGAGCGGTATCGATCGATGTGACACCCAAATCGTAAGAAGCTTTAATAGCTTGGACGGCATCATGGCGATTGGTTCCGCCCCACATCCAGCCGCCCGCGGCCCAGGCGCCAAAAGTTATAACTGATATATTTAAATCCGAGTTGTCTAAATTTCTATATTCCATATATTTTTCCTCTAAACAAATGCTTGAATTTTTTAAATCGACAGGTTGGTATAAATATAATATTATTATAAAACATAACAAGTCATAGCAATTATTAAGAAGAGCTGCAAAAAAATAATCGGATTCAAAATTATCTTCATATATCAATTCTCGAAATATTCATTGCCGTTTACATGTAAATATGAGCATAAAATACAATTTTTATATTGAAACGAATCTTAATTTAAAAGACTTCGTAGTCAATTAAGCAATGTTATTAATTTACTGATCAATACTTCAGTTGAAAGTAATTATATATATCACTTAAATTAACGTGAGTTCGATCTAAGAAATTTAATGAGATGAATTCGGGAAGTTAGTTGGAAATGGCTATACAACTGACCATCCCTGTCCTTCGGACATCCATCCCTAATACATTAGGGAGGGTACGGCTTTAGCCGGAGGTGGGTCAAACAGTGCAAATTAACCCAATAACTACATTCCCAACATAGCAAAGCCTGATTTAACGAATTTCAATTTGGGATTATTCTTAGATCGAACTCAGG
>JAFGKZ010000098.1 GCA_016928315.1 Calditrichaceae bacterium | reverse complement strand
TTTAATTTTAACAATGAGAATATTTCAGTTTATTATCAGAAAGTAATAACAATTTTATCTTAGCGTCTTGGCGAGAAACTAATAATTAAGGTAAAAAAATTATTTTCAACTCTCGCAAAGCCGCAGAGGCGCTGAAAAACTTTTTTATATTGTTATGCCTCAGTTTAATCTAATTATGACGATGAGAATATTTCAGTTTATTATCAGAAAGTAATAACAATTTTATCTTAGCGTCTTGGCGAGAAATTAATAATTCAGGTAAAAAATTATTTTCAACTCTCGCAAAGCCGCAGAGGCGCTGAAAAACTTTTTTAAAATTTGTTTTACCTCAGCTTAATCTAATTATAACTGTGAAAATATTTCAGTTTATTGTCAAAAAGCAATAACATTTTATCTTAGCGTCTTGGCGAGAAATAAATAATTGAAGTAAAAAATTTTCTTACTTGCATTTACTAAAAGATTACATATAAATTGCCGCAGTTAAATCGGATATCTCTCTACAGCAATGTTATTGAAGATTTTTAATATCTTTCCGATAACCGGATGGTTACTAAGTGGTATTTGTTACGGTAATATTTGATTAAAAGGTGTAGTTCAAAAATAGGTAATATCAGATTATCAGTGCGGCATTCAACGATAATTTGTTTTAAATAAACACGTTAACACATGGTACTAAACATTCACAATAAGTCCCGCTCAGTAGCGGTCAATTATATTCTGGATCTATCGCTTTTGATACTGGCATTCTGCCTGGTATATTCCGCCAAACGCGGCCATATTTATATCGAAGATACTTTTATCACACTGCTGCCTATCTATTTGACATCCTGGTTTCTGGCATCGGTAATAAGCCGGAAATTCAAAGAAGTCGATCGCGAACATTTTGTACTTCATATAAAACCCTTTGTAGTATCCGCTCTCATTATGATGGGCGTCATGTCCATTTTCCTTTACGGTTTTAAATGGTACGATTTATCTCGATTCATCATCTGGGGTTCGATTGGCGTTTTTCTGGTTCTTGAAATTCTATTTCTTTCCGGATTTTATTTTTTCCCTATCTTTTTCAAACGCCAGTTACACGAAAAGAAATATAATATTTCATACCTCTTATTTATTTTAGATGGATTGGCTATCGGCGCTTCTTACCTGGGTTTGTATTATTATAAACGCGGCCATCTGGTATTAACCGACGATTATACCATATTTTTGATGGGTATCTACCTGGCCTGGATCTATGTGTCCATTTCCACACATAAATTCATGGTTCCCGGCACAAAAAATTATCTGCGGGTGATATGGCCGTTTGCAAAATCATCACTTATTATTTTAAGCATTCTGTCGTTTTTTATCATTACATTCCGCATCGAAGAATTTTCCAGATTAATTGTGATCGGTTCTATTCTTGCGTTTGCTTTATCAGAATTCATTTTGGTATCCATTTATCATATCTATAGAAAACCGGTTGATTCCGATGAAGTGGAGCAGGACTTCTTTTCGGCGGCTGTTCTCAGCGAGCCCGACGAAGATGCTATTGAAATAAAGATTGAAGAACATTATAAGAAAGGACCAAAATATCAGATTCCTGTTTCTTCAAAAAGGAGCGGAATTCTGGAAGATAAGCTGAAAAATGTCTATCTGAAAAACAATCCAGGAATTTATAATTTTATCGATGAATCCCTGCGCTTAAATATTGACATCAGACATGCCGAGATCATCAGCAGCGGCAATCCCTATAATATTGAAGTGCTTCCGGATAATGATTTTCATTTGCTGTTTAATCTGCATGAAATAAATGATTTCCGCCGGGTAAACAGATATTTTATTGAGGTTAATAAAAAACTGGTGAATGGCGGCGTGTTCATCAGTCGATTTATTCCGCTGGAAAAACGGCGTCAGCATTATCTGAACCGCTATCCCAGAAATTTAGCCAATGTATTGTATCTGTTAGATTTTATCTGGAGACGTATTTTCCCTAAAATTCCGTTTTTTCAGAAAATTTATTTTGCTGTTTCCAAAGGAAGAAACCGCGTACTTTCCAAAGCGGAAGCGCTTGGCCGATTGTATTTTTGCGGTTTCGAAATCGTAAACATTAAAGAAATAGATGAATACCTCTACTTTATAGCAAAAAAAACAAAAGAACCGTCCAAAGACGAAAATCCTTCCTACAGCCCCGTTTTTAAAATGAGCCGGATGGGTAAAAACGGCAAAGAAATTTTTATCTATAAATTTCGCACCATGTATCCCTATTCGGAATATCTGCAATCGTACCTGGTCGAGATCAATGGTTACGCGGAGAATGGCAAGATCGATAATGATTTCCGGGTGACTGCCTGGGGCAAATTTATGCGCAAATACTGGCTGGACGAGCTGCCACAGGTTATTAATTTGTTGAAAGGTGAAATGAATCTGGTTGGTATCCGGCCCATCAGCCGGCGCTTTCTTAAAGAATTCCCGGAAGATATCCGTGAACTTCGTAAACAATATAAACCCGGCTGTATTCCGGCCTATGTATCCCTTTTAAAACAAAGCAAAGACGGCTTTATTGAAGCGGAAACCAACTATCTGCGTGAAAAACAAAAGCATCCGATTTTAACCGATATTAAATACATCGGATTAGCCACGTATAATATTTTAACCAATAAAATCCGCAGCGCCTGATTAATTTATGCACTTACCCATCCCTCGCCCTTCCCTCACACAAAAGGGAAGGGAGTGGCGCGACAGATTTTATCTCCCTATTACATTAGGGGGATTATAGGGGGTAATAAAACATTTATTAAATATACTTTTTTAATCAATTCGTTTTTTATGTAACTTTACTTAATTCGTGGATAACAAAGGAATAACAATTTGGAACTTAACTTTGCCCTGGTAGGCTGCGGACGCATCGCCTACAAACATGCCGAGATTTTCTCCAGAAAAATAAAAAATGCCCGTCTGGCGGCCGTTTGCGATATAAATCCGGATAAAGCGGAAAGCACCGGTAAAAAATATAAGGTGCCATTCTACACCTCTTATGATGAAATGCTGACCAAAGAAGATATTGACGTAGTCAGCATTTTAACCGAAAGCGGGAATCATGCCAAACAAACCATAGATATTGTCGGTAAATATAAAAAGCACATCGTGGTGGAAAAACCCATGGCGCTGACCCTGGAAGACGCTGATGATATGATACGGATTTGCGATCAGTGCGGCTGCAAGCTTTTTGTCATCAAGCAGAACCGTTATAATATCCCGGTAATTAAACTACGTGAAGCCCTCGAAGCAGGCCGTTTCGGCAAACTGGTTATGGGTACGGTGCGCGTCCGCTGGTCCAGAGATCAGAAATATTATGATCAGGATTCCTGGCGCGGCACCTGGGCTATGGACGGCGGGGTCTTTTCAAATCAGGCCTCCCATCATGTGGATCTGCTGGAATGGATGCTCGGCGATCCGGTATCCGTGTTCGCCAAAAGCGCTACGCAGCTGGTCAATATAGAAACGGAAGATACCGGTCTGGCTATTATAAAATTCCGCAACGGCGCTTTGGGATTGATTGAAGCGACTACGGCAGTGCGTCCAAAAGATCTGGAAGGATCGCTTTCCATCCTTGGCGAAAAAGGCAGCGTGGAAATAAGCGGCTTTGCCGTTAATGAAATGAAAATCTGGAATTTTACAGATGCACAGCCTGGTGATGCAGAAGTACTGGATAAATATCGTGAGAATCCGCCCAATGTGTATGGCTTTGGGCATGTCCGGTATCTGGAGAATGTGGTTAATTCTATTTTGTACGAGGAAAGAGCGTTAGTCGATGGACTGGAAGGCCGTAAATCGCTGGAATTAATCAGTGCGATATATGAATCCATTGAAACCGGAAAAGAAATCCATTTACGGTTTGAAGCAAAACGCGGCCGGTTGGGGAAATAAGTCTCTTGACTGAAGGATAGTGTATATAATAAATAGGCAATTTTACCCCCCTCGTTCCCCCCTTAGTAAGGGGGGATGAAAGGGGGGTATCGAGGTGCTGCAAATTAGAAATTTACAGATATAAATGAAATCATTTGACAAAACAAATGAATCGAATTTCCCCCTTGCCAAGGCCAGCCTGACAGGACGGACAAGGGGATTAAGGGGGGTATTTAAATTATTTTTTATTTTATTAATCTAAATCATGTTTTAATATGAATAATCCCAAAATCTGCGAAAGCCAGATCCGTGACGTCCAGTTTGGCGCTAATGTCACCGTAGTTAAACCGGTCAATATGTATGAATGCAGTATCGGCGATAATTGTTTTATCGGTCCCTTCGTGGAAATCCAAAAAAAAGTAAAAATTGGCGCTAATACGAAAGTGCAATCCCATGCATTTGTTTGTGAGCTGGTGGAAATCGGATCACATTGTTTTATATCGCATGGCGTTATGTTCATAAATGATTTATTTAAATCCGGCGGTCCGGCCGGCGGCGACGTTTCCAAATGGAAATCCACCATCATTGGCAATCATGTTGCCATTGGCAGTAACGCAACCATCCTGCCCGTTAAAATCACTGATAATGTAGTAATAGGCGCGGGTTCGGTTGTGACCAAAGATATAACAGAACCTGGAATTTATGCCGGTAATCCGGCAAGAAAAATTAGGGATATAAAAAGTAGTACATAAGTTTATATAATTATTTAATGTGAGTTCGATGTGAGAAATTCAATTAAATAAATTTGGCAAGTTATTTGGAAATGGCTATACAACTAGCCCTCCTTGTCCTTCGGATATCCCTCCCTAATGTATTAGGGAGGGTACGGCTTTAGCCGGGGGTGGGTCAAACAGTGCAAATCAATCCAAAAATTACATTTCCAACTTAACAGATCCTGATTTATTGAATTTCAATTTAATATAATTCTTAAATTGAACTCAGATTAATTAACAAATTTATCTCCTCTCATTCCCCCCTTACCAAAGGGGGATAACGAAGGAGGTGGTCGATATAAGGACAACTAATGAAAATACCCTTTCTTGATTTAAAATTACAGTATGAAGATATAAAAGATGAAATAGATCAGGCTATCGCCGGAGTTATAAATAAAAGCGCTTTTATCGGCGGTGAATATGTTAAAAAATTTGAAGAGAATTTTGCAAAATTTATTGGCACATCTCATTGTGTCAGCTGCGCCAACGGCACCGATGCCCTGATTATTGCCCTGAAAGCCTTGGGTATTGGCCGGGGGGATGAAGTCATTATTCCGGCCATTTCATTTATAGCTACCTCGGAGGCTGTAACGGCAGCCGGCGCAAAGGTAGTGTATGTAGATGTGGATGAAAAGCACAATCTAATCGATCCGGATAAGATAGAAGATAAAATAACCCAAAAGACAAAAGCGATTATCCCTGTGCATATTTACGGCCGGCCTGCTGATATGGACCGGATTCTAAAAATTGCATCAAAACATAATCTTAAAATAATTGAAGATGCTGCCCAGTCTCATGGCGCCCGGTATAAAGGCAGAATGATTGGAACGATGGGACATGCGGCCTGTTTTAGTTTTTATCCCGGTAAAAATCTTGGCGCCTACGGTGACGGCGGCGCTATTGTAACTTTAGATGATGCGTTAGCCAGAACAATGAAAATGTATGCCAATCATGGCCGGATTACCAAATACGATCATGAGTTCGAAGGCATTAACAGCCGGCTGGATGGATTGCAGGCCGCGGTGCTGTCGGTAAAATTAAAGCACCTGAATGATTGGAATAAAAATCGCAATCGTATCGCCCATGATTATATTGCAAAACTTGAAACAATCAAAGGTATAGATACTCCGGAAAAGGATGACAATACTATATCTGTCTTTCATCTGTTTGTTATTCGAACTGACGGCCGGGATAAATTATCTGAACATCTGAAGAGTAAAGAAATAAGTACAGGCGTGCATTATCCGATCGCCCTGCCGTTTCTCAAAGCTTATCAATATCTCGGCCATAGCGAAAGCGATTTTCCCATTGCCGCGAAAAATCAGAACAGGGTGTTAAGCCTGCCGATTTTCCCGGAGATGACGGATGATCAGCTCAGTTATGTTGTGCGGCAAATTCAGGAATTTAAGTCGAAATGAGAAAAAATATCGTTTTTGCTGTTTTAATTCTCACTCTGATTGGTTTTGTTCAGCTGACCGCCCAGATTAACAGCAATGCTTTTCTTGAAAAAGATATCAACCAGATTTTTCAAAGCCCGGAAGCCGTAGATTCTTCTTATCTCACCCAAATGGAATTTATTTTATCCGACCCGGATAATAAAATATTGTATGGTTTGGATATTTTTGGTGCATTCAAAAACAGCGCGGTTTCACCTTACCAGGTTTATAATGACCGCTTCCACTATCTCGTTTCACCGTTTGGCCACTACAAATTTAATGATCAGGTTACCCTGGATGTGCGCGGTAATATCGAAAATAAAAAAGACGATCTGGTTTATGCTGAACGGGCATATTGGTCTGATGAACTGGCCGGGCATTATGGTGGATTTGAGATTGCCAAAATTACTTATAATTCGGATCATTTCTTTGTGAAATATGGACGCGATTATTTTCTCCAGGGAAAATATTTTTATGAAAATCTGTTATTTTCAAAATATAATTATCCTTATGATCAGCTCGTCTATGGTTTAAAAAATGATTACTTTGAACTGAGTTCATATTATCTCAGCCTGAATTCCCTTCGCGAGAATAATGATATAAATATCAGACATTTAAACGGACACCGTTTGAGCGTCAATCTACAGATAGGTTACCTTGCTTTTAATGAGGTTATTCTCTACGGCGGAGAGAATCGTCAGATAAACCTTGCATTATTTAATCCTCTTCTGATCTATTATTCTTACCAGAAAAATGCCAGGAATTTTGAATCCAATTCGCTGGTTTCAGCCGAACTGTATCTTTACTATAGAGACTATTTTTTCTTTGGTGAATTTTTACTGGATGATTTTCAGATTGATAAGGATGTACCTGACGATCTTGAACCGACCGAGTGGGGGATGAATGTAACGATCGGTAAAAATAAACTGATCGAAAATCTTAACTGGAAACTCAACTATACCCGGGTTGCCAATCGGACGTATAATGCACCGATAAAAGACTATGAAAAATTCGTTTATAAAAATTATCCTATCGGCCATTTTTTTGGCAATAATTTCTGGGAAATAAAATCTTCACTAACATATATACCGTCAGAGAAATTATGGATGGAATTAACGCTGTCTCATCTGGAATATGGTGACGAAGCGCTCTATAGTCCATTTAATAAAGACTATCTCAATTATACGGTGGAAGAAGGGTATTCTGAATCTTTTCCGTTTGGTGATGTCGATATTTTAACAGGTCTGCAGTTTTCCGGATTCTATAATCTTTTAAATGATTTAGCATTGAATATCAATCTCGGCTATTATTCTGAAAATCAATTATTGAAAGATAATATTACTTTTGGCGCTGGATTCTGCTATCGTTTTCAGAATTAATTCTTCGCTATTCGGTTTGTTTTTAATTTACCCTCAAACATTCTAAATTCTTAAGTCCTACCCGGCGCTGCCAACCGTCTTGCATATCAAATAAGATTAAAAGGATCTCAATTTATTCTACAGGATTCGGGATGCTGTTGGCGGTTTTTTTGTATTCTTCCATCCTTTTTCTTTTTTCATTTGTCATTTTTCTTAAGGATTTCCCAATTCCCATCCACCTTGGCTGAAATCTTCCCCTGTTTTCTTAGATAATTTACAAGAATAGTCCGCATATCCTCATTGGATTTTAACAGGATATTTGTGTCTGTTGCTTTAGCCGCCGCCATGTGTCCGCCGCCTCCCGTTGCCCGATAGCTATTCATAGCTACTTTGTATGTTTTATCCAATTCCAACGCTTTTCCAGTTGAAATCAAAACCAAATCTGTAATGATATTTTTTCTATCTTCTATCTTCTGACTTCTAACTTCTATGTTATACTTTATTCCCTCTGCCATATCATAATTATATCCTTTTACTTCCGGATTGGCTGTAATTTTTCCATCATCAGTCAAGTAATAGCGGGCAGAGTATTCTAAAAAGTCTCTGATCTGCTGGCCGGTCAGTTCTATCAGATAAAGGAAATTCTCGTACGGATATATACTGTATACATCTTTGATCTGAATTGGACCAGCTGGAATTATAAGCTGATCATTGAAAGCCGCGGCAAAAGAAATTTCCGCGCCTGTAAAATCCATCTGGGCTCTGTTGATTAACTCGATGAGCGCGTTATCTTCAAAACGGGCATTTTTTAATGTTAGTTCATTGGATGTCACAGCAATTTTTGTACGTATATATTCCAGTGTTTTTTTATGATAATAGTCATTCAATTGTAAGATAGCTGCGGATGGTTCAACATCTTTCATCGAAACCAACCAGCTGTTTTTCTCAATAATTTCAAATCTTGAATGATCTGATTCATTCTCATAAACTTGTATTTGACCGTTGTTATTTTTGTCTTTTGTCTTTTGTCTTTTATCTTGATGCAGTATTATCTGAGCCACGCCTAAATTCCTGCCCCATGATCCGGCATTCATTAAAAGCGTATTGTTTTTTTCAGCTTTGTCATGATTCAAATACTTGTCTTCGATTAACCATTGATTATTTTCAAATTTTCGGATGGCAACTTCCCTGTGAGAATGCCCGGCCAGAATGACATCAAAACCGGGTACCTGATCGGCCACCAGCATGGAAGCATTTTCATTTGGCAATCCTAAAGACTCTGTGGTCTCATCACTGTACTCTTCGTTAAAACCGGCATGGAATAATCCGATTAAAACATCCACGTCATCCCGGATTTCATCCGCATAAAAGGCGGCGGTTTCGATCATATCTTCCCAGGTAATACCCGGGTAAAGCAGAGGATCCAGCCACATGGGTATGCCGGGCGTTGTCAATCCGATAATGCCAATCCGGATACCATTGATCTCATAAATCGTATAAGGTTCAAAATAAGTGGATAAATCCGGCAGGGTGGAATTGGCTGAAAGCCAGGAAAAATTACTTTCCCTCTGCGCCTTGTTATAAACAAATAAACCCTGTTCAATATCATGATTGCCGACCGCCATGGCGTCGTAACCCATATAATTCATGGTAAGAATCATCGGGTTTGGCAGCGAAGATTCAATTTTATTAAAATAATAATTCATGGGCGTGCCCTGAATCATATCGCCGCCGTCCAGCAGCAAGACATTCTGATGCGCTTTACGGAATTCAACCACTTTGGAATAAATTTTTGCAAGACCATAATCCGCCGGTTTATCCTGATAATAATCATAAGGATATATTCTACCGTGTATATCAGTAGTTTGCAGAATATAGAGTGTATCGATCGTTTGAGCGGATAGAAAACTTATAGTTAAAATGATAAAGATATATATTGATTTCATAGTTGCTCCTGAAAATAATTTGTGTGATTAAAATTAAAAGATAAATAAACTAACAGCAAGGGATTATTGGCTTTATGTATTAATGTGATGCAGCTTACCCCCTGTAATCCCGTTGTCCGGCTTTGCCCTCTCTCTTGACGGTCCCAATGCGATAGGGGGATAGAAAAAGTTTATTACGTTAACGTGAGTTCGATGTAAGAAATTCAATTAAATAAATTAGGAAAGTTAGTTGGAAATGGCTATACAACTGACTATCCCTGTCCATCGTCCGCCAGCTGGCGGACAAGGACATCCCTCCCTAATAGATTAGGGAGGGTACGGCTTTAGCCGGAGGTAGGTCAAATAGTACAAATTAACCCAATAACTACATTCCCAACATAGCAAAGCCTGATTTAACGAATTTCAATTTGGGATTATTCTTAGATCGAACTCAGG
>JAFGKZ010000097.1 GCA_016928315.1 Calditrichaceae bacterium | reverse complement strand
GTGGTTCCATGAACGCCTCCCTATAATCACCGGGCTTTTAAGCCCGAGTCCTTAAACTCCTGTGGGTTAAAACCCACTTTAATATTGAGGGGGCATTATGATCCACGAGCTAAAGCTCGTGGCTATTCATTTGTTTTTTAATGATTTATAGCCTTAACCTGACGGCTATGCCCCAGATTCGAAAAGCTCCAGCTTTTCGGGAAATTCGTTAAGTGTTGTTATCCCGAAGCCGGAGCTTCTGGAATGGTGAATTCCCAAGCGGGAGCTTGGGAATCAGAGAGCTTGGGAATCAGAGAACCCAAAGTGGGAGCTTGTAATTCAGATAATCCGTGTTATGAACCTGTTAAATTGGCTGCACCAGACATGAATATTTTTGGAGATCGCAGATATGAATACCAAATTCAAAGAGATTTTTCGGGGAAAAGTTGTCAACAAAGCGCACACTATCAATACCGGTGTGGATGAATTCCCGCGCTACGTGCTGGAATATCTAATCGATAACTACTGCTCCGAAGCGACTTTCCATGACGATATGGAAAAAGTGGTGCGCCGGTTGAAAGAGACCTTTGTCTATGGCGCTGAAGCGGAGAAAATTCGGCATTACATCCGCGAAAATCGCAGCCATTCGGTCATCGCCAGTCTGGAAGCCCGGCTGGTGGAGACTGAAGACCGTTATTGGAGCAGCATCGCCGCGATCAATGAAAATTTTGTCAACATCCCGGAGAGTATCGTCCGCCAATACCCCATGCTGTTAGCCGGTGGGATGTGGGGCACCATCGACCTGACGTATGATGAAACCGAAATCCATAACCATAAAATTCGTCCTTTTAAAATCACCAGCTTCACGCCTTTTCAGGTCAGCGTCATCAATCTGGACGAATACATCGGGCGTCGCCATGAATTTTCCACTGACGAATGGATCGATATTCTGATAAATTCCTGTGGCCTGGATCCTCTGACGATGACCCGGCGCCAGAAACTGCTTTATCTGGCGCGCTGCATTCCGTTGGTGGAAACCAATGTCAATCTGGTAGAACTGGCGCCACGGGAAACAGGCAAAACCTACCTGTACCGTAATATTTCCTATTATGCCCATGTGCTTTCCGGCGGTAAGGCGACCCCCGCGCAACTGTTTATCAACCTGAACACCGGCCGGATTGGCGAGGTCGGCACCCGGGATGCTGTGGTCTTCGATGAAATTGCCAATACCGATTTCACCGACCCGCGTTCGTTTGTGAGTATCATGCAGGGTTATATGCAGGACGCCAAATTCAGCCGTGGTAAAAAAGAGATTTTGGCGTTTGCCAGCTTGGTTTTTGTGGGCAATCTCGATGTCCAGGGGCCGCTGCCGCATGAAAAATACTATCACCTCTTTGAGCCTTTACCCGACTTTCTACAGGTCACCGCTTTCCTGGACCGGATTCACGGCTATCTGCCGGGCTGGGAAATTCCAAAACTGGCGCCGCGCAGCTATTCAAAAGATTACGGTTTTATCACCGATTACTTTTGTGAGATCATGCACGAATTGCGCCGGATTGACCTGTTGGGCGCCCAACGTCACCGATTTGAGATCGTCGATCATGCCCATCGGGCCCAGGGCGTATCCGGACGTGACCAGCGGGCAGTGATGAAAACTACTTCGGCGTTACTGAAACTGTTGTACCCGGATGGTGTGCTAACCGATGCCGAACTGGAAGAAGTTCTGAGTTTGTCCTGCGAATTACGGCAGCGGGTTCGGGATCAATTACATCTGATTGCACCCGGTGAATATGATCGGATTAAATTGGGCGCGCAGCTCAAACCGTCCGGCAAAGCGGTGGTACCAGAACTGCCGGATGCGAAACGGATTCAACGGGTCACGCTCCCGGAAAAGCCATCGATTGGTGAGATTATTGGTCTGGCGGTTGCGGATGATCACGGCTGTTTGTTGCATTTTGAAATGCAAGCGACCCGTGGTTCTGGACGCATTGTTCCGCTGGGATCGATTCAGCGTGTCATGCGGGAAAGTATCGAAGCCGCAGCACAGTACATCCGGGCGAAACATGAAGACCTCGGCATCAGTGCCGATTGGCGTAAAAATTTTGATGTGGCGATACTGGCAACCTTTATGGGCGTACCCAAAGAAGGGCCGTCCGCAGGCATCACGATTGTGACGGGGATCGTCTCCGCGCTGCGGCAGCTACCGGTCCGCCATGACCTGGCACTGACCGGCGAGATTACCATCATGGGCAAAGTGTTGCCGGTTGGCGGTATTCAACAAAAGGTACGCGCCGCCTACGAGGCCGGTGTCAAAGAAGTCCTGCTACCCGCCGACAATTTAAAAGAAGCGCAGGGATTGCCCGCGTATGTGCTGGAAGGCATCAAGCTGACGCCAGTGAGCCGCATCGATGAAGTGATTGAGCGGGCGCTGCTTCAAGATAAGGATTGATCTAACTAAACCTCAAACTTCCAACTAAGTTTTTTTATTTTATAGGTAACCTTGGTTTCTCAGAGCGGTTTATATAATCACTTCAGTGCTTTTTAAAAATTGAATTTCGTAAGATTTTATTAATCCTATTGGAAACAGCATTCACCAGATATCATGTTGGGTAACATTATGAGTATTAATATCATCATCCAGGAACAGTCAATTGCATGAGTCTTAAATATGATTACGGTATTAAACTTTCATAAATGTGACCTTTCGTTTGTAAATTAATATTCATTAATCTAATAAGTTTTTTAATTTTTCTTTAGATAAAATTAATTCAATTTCTGGGTTGTGTAATTCATTTAATCCTTTTAATGCAATTTTATAATATTTTTTATCATTTCCATCAATTTTATTATCTTTGATCCTGTCTTTGAGATCATGAATTGCCTTAAATGCTCCTAATGTAGCCATTGCCCTAAGTATTAAAGCTTTAATTTCATGAGATTTATTTTTTTTATGAGCATATTCTAATCCAGTGATTATTAAAAAATCATTATAAAATTTTTGTTCATTTGCCATGAAATAATTAATAGCAGTTTTTAATTGATCCAGATTCGAGTTCCGTAATGCGAAAGCATGGTCAAAATACTGTTTATACTCACCAATTGAATCAATTTCCTTGCGTAATTCTTTAATAGTATTATCACGTTCTCCAACGAAGTCTTTGGCCTCGTTTAATAAATCTGTAGTTTCCTTTCTTATAGAAATAATTCGATAGACAGTAGCCACTGAAAGTATCCCGATTATGAGTGTTATGAATGCTATCAGGTCACGACTAACAGCTATTGTTTTTTCGCTTATTTCTTTTATTTCTGTTCTTGTCTGTAAAATTTCTTTTTCTAAATAATCGATTTTATAATTTAAAGAAGAATGATTAATAGTACTATCCTGACTCACTATCCTGCTTGTGTTGTTATAATTGCTTTTATAAATTTGATAAAAAATTTCAATAAATCTTGTAGCAGCTAGTAAGAACACGCTAATTGCGAGAAACCAGGCAATTTTTATAAAGACTTCTTCAAATTTGGAATAACTATTCTTTCCTTTGGATATTGTTAGATCATTTTGTTGTCCCATTTTCTCTATCTCCGTTTTTATTAGCGAGCTACAGTATAGGTTGTACTATTATTTTCTAATTGCATAATAGGAATGTAAAGGTTTGTGATAATTTTTCAGCTGCTCCTTGTGTATTTTTTTCAACATAATCATCTCCACCTGCATCCATAAATTCATTTTTAATTTTTGTGGATTGGTGATGTGTTAATCCTACGATTTTTATCGGTTCAACATATTCACGTCTAATTTTTTGACACAAAAGTATTCCGGTCTTTAAATCTTGATCGGTATCTTCATAAGAGAATAGATTATTGGATGGGAGCATAATATCGATAATAATACCATCAAATTTTTCTTTTATCAAAGTCTCCCAAGCTTGGTTGGCGTTCATTGCCCGTTTTACCTCAAAACCTTCCATTTCAAGACGCTGCTTAAAGCCAAAAGTATGCTCTAGATCGTCATCAACGAACAATATCTTTTTTACTGGCATTGTTTTTACCTCCGTATTGGTAATATTATTGTAAAAATATTTTGCGCGATTTTTTTATTTATAATCTTACTTTCAACTTCTAATCTTCCCCTATGCTTTTTAATAACAATTGAGGTTGCCCAGAGCCCAATTCCACTTCCTGTTGCTACAATATTTCTTGCTGCTGGGGCGCGAACCCCCATCAACATAATT
>JAFGKZ010000096.1 GCA_016928315.1 Calditrichaceae bacterium | reverse complement strand
TTGGACAATAAAAAAATAGAAATTGAAAAGGGAGAAAAGGTCAAACTACTGGTCTGGAATAAAACGGATTTGGGTATGAATGTAATCATTAATAACCGTTACGCAGGATTGATTTTTAAAGATGATCTGCATACAACCATCAAGACGGGGGATAAGGTTACCGGCTATATCAAAAATATCCGTCCCGATAACAAGATTGATGTTGTGCTGCATAAACCGGGATATGAAGCGATTGAACCCAATGCGCAGCGTATCCTCTTAAAAATTCGTCAAAATGAAGGTTATCTAAATTTGAATGACAATAGTGATCCGGAAGAAATAAAAAATCAATTACATATCAGTAAAAAAGCCTTCAAAAAGGCCATCGGTATTTTATATAAAAAGAAATTAATCCGAATTACGAATGAAGGGCTATACCTGAATGATCCGGTGAAAAAATAGTTTATAAAAAATATATTTACTTTTTAAAACTGATTAATAATTGAATATACTTACCAGCCTCACCCTTTTGCTCCAGCACGGCGTTATAAGGGGTTAATGCTTCCCGAACCTGTGTATTGATTGCCGGCAAATCCGTTTTGGAAGTAAAAGCAGTAAAACCAATCGTTATCCCGCTCATACCGGCATTTAAGGATATCTGTTGTTGCTGATCCGTCTGTTGACTAATATAATTGATGCAATAATTGATAACTTTAATCAGCGGCATGACATCTTCAGTTTCAATGAAACAATCGAACTCCAGGGTAAGATTGGCATCCATCTGTTTTTGTTCTTTAATCTTCATTAGAAGATCACGCAGGTCCACACTTTGCATATAAACCCTTCAATAAATTATAGATTTATGAACCACTATCGACATATCCGGACAAAAACATAAACTTTTTAATTTCAATTCTTAAAAAGTAAGCATTGCATTAAAAATAGTCAATATTTGAAATACTGGCTAATCTGAAGTGAACAAAAATTTATAATATATTTCAAAAATGTCTTTGAGATTGCGTTTTTTAAACAAAGTAGCAAGTTATCAATTGTGATGATATATTACTGTTAAAATTTAGTGATCGTATCGTTATAGGAAAGTATATGAAAACTGTTAAACTGATTTCAAAACAGGCCTTTGGTGAATTTGATGAGATGATGCCTGTTCCCGATAATATCAATAAAGTCTTAATAAAAATTGCTTCCATCGGTGTATGCGGCTCGGATATGCATTATTTTAAGCACGGCAGGATAGGGGATCAGGTGGTCGAGTATCCCTACACCATTGGTCATGAAGCTTCGGGATATATTGAAAAAATTTATGGTGATTCGTTTGGTTTGGAAGTGGGTCAACTGGTGGCCATCGAGCCTGCGGTTAGCTGTGGTCAGTGTGATCAGTGCCGGGCGGGAAGACATCATACCTGTCGTCACATTCAGTTTATGGGAGCGCCGGGTCAGATAGAAGGATTGATGTGCGAGCACGTTACTGTACCTATTCAGAATGTGTTTCCGGTTCCCGAATCCTTTTCTCCGAATGAAGCCGCTTTTGTTGAACCGATGTCTATTGGCGCTTATGCTGTTAAATTAGGTCAGATATCTGAGAATGATAATATTGGTATCATTGGCGTTGGGCCCATTGGTATGAGTGTTCTTTTATCGCTAAAATATTGGGGCAATAACCGGCAGTATGTCTGGGATAAACTGGATTATAGGCTGGAAAATGCAAAAAAAACAGGCGTTCTCTGGTCGGGTAATCCGGACAAAATCAAAATACAAAAAGAACTGCAAAAGATTATTCCAGAAGAACTGGATGTTGTTTTTGAGTGCTGCGGCGAGCAGGAAGCGCTGGATACGGCGCTGGAAGTATTAAAACCCGGAGGCAGACTGGTTATTGTCGGCATTCCTGCGGAAGACCGGATCAGTTTTGATATGGGCTGTTTACGAAGAAAAGAGATCAGCATTATTAATGTCCGCCGTCAGAATCATTCGGTTGAGGATGCAATAAAAATAGTTGAGCATTTCCGGCCGCTGGATGATTTTCTGATTACACATACATTTAATTACGATCAGACCAATGAGGCTTTTAAATTGGTCAATGATTATGCGGATAATGTAGTAAAAGCGGTTATAAAATTCTGATTAAATTTTTGGCGGTTCAACAATGCCATTCAGAACCGGGCTAAGCCTGTGTATGCGCAGAATTTTCCATAAAAAACCATGACGCCTCCGGATCAGGATGATTGAAGGGAATCGAAAAAAAAATGACCGAAGAACTCGTTATCGGACTGGATTCCAGTACAACCGGTACAAAGGCAATCGCTTTTGACAAAAATGGCGCCATTGCAGCCAGGGCGCATGAATCCATAGCGCTTTCCTCACCGCAGCCCAATTATTATGAACAGAATGCAAAAGACTGGTGGCTGTCCGCACAAAAAGTTCTAAGAAAAATAACCAAACAGATCAAACCAGAACTGATCACAGCGATAGCTGTTTCCAATCAGAGAGAGACCTTTGTTCCATTGGGTAAAGATGGCAATCCATTGCGCCCGGCTATTATCTGGTTGGATGAAAGGTGCAGGGATGAGGTTGAATTCTTTGCGCAAAAGGTCGGCAGGGATAAAATTCATCAAATCACCGGTAAACCGGTTGATTATGCCCCGGTTGTGTACCGCCTGGCCTGGATGCAAAAACATGAACCGCATTTGTATAATCGTATAGCCATGATTTGTGATGTTCACACATACCTGGTCTGGCAATTAACGGGTGAGTTTAAAACAAGCCGGGCCAGCGCCGATCCATTGGGTATGTTCGATTTAAAGAACAAATGCTGGTCAGCGGATATTTTAAATGCATTACAGTTAACCGAAGCGCAGCTGCCGAACACTTTTTCACCGGGAACGGCGATTGGATATATATCGGCTGAGGCGTCTAAATCGAGCGGTTTAAGTCCAAAGACAAAAATGGTTGCCGGAGGCGGGGACGGGCAGGCCGCCGGACTGGGCGTGAATGCGCTTTTTCCGGAGCGGGCTTATCTGAACCTGGGAACGGCTGCGGTTGCCGGTGTTTACGGATCAGAGTATAAAACCAGCAATGCCTTTAGAACCATGGCTTCCTGTTCGGACAGCGGCTACTATTATGAATGCAGTCTACGCGCCGGCACCTTTGCCATTGACTGGTTCATAAAAAATATCCTTAAGATCAATCCGGCCAAACAGCCGGATATTTATCAGCAGCTGGAAAGGGAAGCGAAAAAAACAGATTCCGGTAGTAATGGATTATTTTTCCTGCCTTATTTGAATGGGGTGATGAATCCCTACTGGGATGCCCGGGCCAGGGGCGCCTTTATTAGATTGTCTTCATCACATCAGCGCGGACATATGTACCGGGCTATTCTGGAAGGGATTGCCTTTGAGCAGCTTCTGGCGCTTAATGCGGTTGAAAAAGTAGTTGGATCGGAGGTAAAGGAACTGGCAACTATTGGCGGCGGCAGCAAGAGTAAATTCTGGCGTCAAATTTTTGCCGATATTACCGGTAAGACGATCTGCCTGCCGGAAAATACGGAAGCCTCCGCCCTGGGCGCCGGGATTGCCGCGGCGGTTGGCGCGGGCTGGTATCGGACGTTCAGAGCAGCGGCAGAGAAAATGACCCGGGTAACAAAAGAGATAAAGCCAAACGCGCAGATACATAAAAGATATAACAATATTTTTAGGGTATATGAAAAAATATATCCGGTTTTAAACGAAATTTAACAATCAGGACAATTGTGAGAATGTAGAATTAATTAATATCCAAAGGCCATTATTTTGGATATTGGCACTTTATAAATAGATTATTATGCCGAATACAATGATTATATTTGATATATCAAAACTCAGTAAATGTTGAAAATATGGTTTTGCACATGGATAGTAGTCGTAGTTATTCTATTCAATTAATAATATTTTATACTTTAGTATTAATACTATTTGTCTTTACATCCTGTCTTTTTGGTCAACAAATAAGATTTGAACGGATTACCACTAAGGAAGGATTATCA
>JAFGKZ010000095.1 GCA_016928315.1 Calditrichaceae bacterium | reverse complement strand
TGCTTAATAGTATTAAACATTATGATGCTATGGAATTTGCGCGCACAGAGTAATAGCATCTACCTTCCGGTAAACTTAAGAGCCCAGTATAACAGCAACACCCGTTCTATGGATGGCAATCCGGGTCCCAATTACTGGCAGAATTATTCCAACTATGACATACAAGTTGAACTAACGCCGGAAAGCCGTTTAATAAATGGCAGCGCCGATATAAATTATTTTAATAACAGTCCGGACACACTTAAACAGATTGTAATTCGTCTATATCCTGATATTTTTAAAAAAGGCCAGATGCGGGATTTTAATCTGAATCCTGCTGATATCAATGAAGGGATGACAATCAGTTATCTGAAAATCGACAATCTGGAATTAAATGAAATACAAATTGATACATCCAATTATCGGAAGGGTACGAATCTTATTATTAGTTTGGATGAGCCGATTAAGTCATCAGCGCAATGTCATATTAACGTAAAATGGTACTATACAACTTCTGTCCATAGAAATGTGCGTACCGGCGCTTATGATTCGACTTCTTTTATGATTGCCTACTGGTATCCGCAAATAGCCGTTTACGATGATGTGGATGGTTGGGATCGATATAGTTATACGGGATTGCAGGAATTTTATAATGATTTTAACAATTATGAAATCGACATTACTGTTCCCAAAGGATTTCTGGTATGGGCGACCGGTGAGCTGAAAAATGCTCATGATGTGTTGACTAAATCATACTATCATAAATATAAACAAGCTTTAAAATCAGATGAGATTATATCTATTGTGAATGAACAGGATTTGCAATCGGGACAAATTACAAAGGATAAAGACAAATTAACCTGGAAGTTTAAGGCGGAAAAAGCGCCCGATTTTGCTTTTGCCGCCAGTGATCATTATTTGTGGGATCAAACCAGTATTCAGATCGGGATGGACAACAAGCGCGTTAAAGTGGGCGCCGCATATAAAAAGGAATCGAAAGATTTTTATCAGGTGGCTGAAATTGCCCGAAAAGCTATTGATTATTTTTCCAGGCAGATGCCCGGCATACCTTATCCCTGGCCGAGCATGACGGTTTTTAACGGCGGCGGCGGAATGGAATTTCCTATGATGGTTAATGACGGATCAACGCCAACTATGCCGAGAACGATCAGCCTTACTTCACACGAAATATCCCATACCTATTTTCCATTTTATATGGGAACCAATGAACGTAAATATGCCTGGATGGATGAAGGCTGGGCGGTTATGCTGCCGTTTGATTTTGACCGGCAGGAGGCGCCGGATTATGACCGGAAAGCGGCGGTTACAACGGAATATGAGTTTGCCGCCGGAAAAGAATTGGATTTACCCACAATAATTCCATCTATTACCTATGGGGGACAAATATATCGTCCGGCATACCGGGGCGCCAGTTATACGAAAGCGGGTATGGCTTACCAGATGCTGCGCGATTTGCTTGGTGAGGAATTATTTAAAAAAGCCCTGCATACCTATATAAGCCGATGGCAGGGCAAACACCCGATTCCTTATGATTTCTTTTTTACTTTTGATGATGTGCTGGGCGAAGAAATAAGCTGGTTCTGGAATCCCTGGTTTTTTGAACCGGGCTATCCGGATTTGGCAATTGGAGAAATCAAGCAAAACAATCATACAAGCACCGTTCAGATTAATCGACTTGGCAATGTACCAATTCCAATTTCATTGAGAGTATTTTATAAGGATGGCGCCGAACAAATCATTGAAAAAAAAGCGGATGTCTGGAAAGATGGCAAGATATCGATTCAAATAGAATTAGATAAAGGAAAATCATTAAAACGAATTGAACTTGGAAATAAATATATCCCGGATATTAATCGTAGAAATAATTTATTTATCTTTGAGAATTAGATACATTAATTGGCATTAAATATAGAATTTTTTAGGAGTCTTAAAATGAAAATAAAATTCATACTTCTGATTGTAGTGTTATTTGCAATTATTTCCTGCACAACTGTAGCCATTACCGGGCGCCAGCAGTTTACCATTATTCCTGAATCCGAAATGAATGCGATGAGTTTTGCGCAGTACAATCAATTTCTGGACAGCAGTGAAGTCGTTAATGGAACAAAAGAAGCGAATATGGTCAAAACAGTCGGCGTCAAAATCCAAAAAGCGGTAGAAGAATATTTTGCCGCGCAGGGAATGTCCAGCGCACTAAACGGCTATCAATGGGAATTTAATCTGGTAAATGATGAAACCATTAATGCCTGGTGTATGCCCGGCGGTAAAGTTGTGTTTTACACCGGCATTATGCCGCTCTGCCGGGATGAAGCCGGCGTTGCGGTTGTGATGGGTCACGAAGTAGCCCATGCTATTGCCAAACACGGCAACGAGCGAATGAGTCAGCAGATGGTGGTTCAGCTCGGCGGAATGGCTTTATCAAAAGCCCTGGAAGAAAAATCAGAAACTACCCGGCAAATTTACATGACGGCTTTTGGACTCGGTTCGCAGGTTGGCGTAATGCTGCCTTTCAGCCGGCTGCATGAATCGGAAGCGGATGAGATGGGATTGATTTTTATGGCGATGGCCGGATATGATCCGAACACTGCGGTAACATTCTGGCAGCGCATGGCGGATTTGGGCGGACAAAAACCTCCGGAGTTTTTGAGCACCCATCCATCCGATGAAACGCGCATAAAAGATTTAAAAAAGCTTTTGCCAAAAGCATTACAATATTATAAACCCTAAAATTTAGGCACACCAGAATCCTAAAAACAGATAATTAAAATCGGCCGGATTATGGACAATCAGTTATTTTACTGGGCAGGTTTTATTTTATATTCCATGGCAGTTATCGGTATTGGTTTCTATGTTTGGCAAAAAGAAAAAAAACAGGGAAAACAAACAGATAATGACGCTTACTGGGAAGCCAGCCGAAATTTAGGCGGATGGTCCGTCGGACTATCTATTTCCGCCAGCATGATGTCCATAAGCTGGTCATGCGTTTACGGCGTACAATTATTTTATTGGTATGGATGGGGCGGAGCCTGGCTGTTAATCATTCCCTGGCTGGTGACTATGATTGGTTTTTTTGTATTTGCTCCCTTATTCAGGAAATTTAAAGTCTTTTCACAACCGCAGTTGCTGCAGAAAAGATTTGGTGATCGTACCCGGCAGCTATTAGCTCCCGCGCTGATTATTGTTTTTATTACCTGGACCGGAGCGGAGATTTTTGCCGCCGGCAACATTATAGCCCCGTTTCTGGGCATTTCACAAAACTGGACCTTCTTTTTAATAACGGTTGTGGTGGCCGTTTATACCTATACCGGTGGATTTGAAGCAGTCGTTTCCACCGATAAAATTCAGTTTATTTTGGTAGCATTATTCATTCTGGTTATTGCGATACTCGGATTTAATGCTCTGCCCGAAGGGAGTTCACTTTGGAATGTCGACCATCCACCTAAAGCTGTAAGCGCTAATAAATTATTTTCCCCCGGTCTCGTTTTAATTATTCTGACATTTGCCGCATACCTGCCCGGCTGGTTAATCGAAACCGATGTCTGGATCCGCCTGCAGGCTGCGCGAAGTGATTCTGCCGCGCGGAAAGGCATCCAGTTAGCAGCTGCCAATTCCTTTGTTTTTGTCGGGGTGCTGCCAATGATAATCGGGCTATCAGCGCTTGTGTTGTATCCTGCTGTGAACGGCGTGATTGCTGATCGCCTTCAGGATGGAACGCTCATTTTTACGGTTATAATGCAGGATTATGCGCCGCTCTGGTTAAATATTCTTCTTTCACTGGGATTAATTGCTGCCGCCATGTCCACCATTGATACCTGCGGCAATGTGGTTGCCCTGTCGATATCGCATGATCTAATCGAGCCAAAAGTAAAACATAAATGGTCTCCGGAAACATTAAACCGCCTCGCCAGAACGTCTTCGCTGGGCGCAATTTTTATTGCCTTTATTTATGCCGTTTTCACAGATAGTCTCTGGGATATTTTTTATCTTTCGTCGGGAATACTAACAACGACAGTGTTTATACCCGTCATCGCCAGTTTTTTTAAATCAACCAAACCGGTACAGGTCAATTTATCCATTATTTTCGGATTAATTTCAACATTAGTATTTTACTTTCTGGAATCACGCGGCCTGTTGGCAGCCGTTGAACCGCAAGTGATTGCTGAAACCGGCCTGGGTTATATTATCTGGGGATTTTTATTTTCTCTGCTGGGATTTGTATTGGGTAAATTTATTCGAATTGAAAACTAACTATAATATCGAATTGTATTTATTCTCTTTCAATAATCATCATGGTAAAATCATCGATGCGCGGATACTCGCCGTAAAACTTATCAAGATCGTTGATAATAACATGCATTAATTCATCAGCATTTAAATTTATAGATTTAGCAATCATTGTATTCAAACGTTCTTCGCCATAAATATCATCACTATTTTTTTCATGTATCGATTGAACCGGTCGCCGCGCTTCGATAACGCCGTCTGTATACAACAGCAATTTTTCACCAGACCTGATCCTAAATTTGTGCCGTTTTATAGCTTTTTCAAACACTGTGCTCGACTTACTGAGTCCGATTCCCATTCCGGGTAAATCAATTTCTTTAATGATATTTTTGCTTTTTGGTGAAATGAGAATCGGTAAATTATGCCCGGCGCGAATCAGTTGGATTTCGTTACTGCGAGCATCAAGAATCCCGATAATTGCCGTAATAAAAATCTGCCGGTCGGATATTTGACGCGCCATGTACTCATTCAGGCGAATCGCTATTTCTTTGGGGTCTTCAATAAATCCGGGTGAATACCGTAATAAACTCATAAATTGAGCCATATAAAAAGCAGCGGACGCGCCTTTACCGGATACATCACCCACTGAAAAAATATAGCGATTTTTATCAAGCGGGATGATATCATAAAAATCGCCGCCTACTTCTGTTGCCGTGCGCAAATCCGCAGCTATACGGAATCCCTTCACGTCGGGCAATTCTGCTTTAAGCAAACTTAATTGTACCTGGCGGGCTATTTTTAATTCCTGATCAAGCCGATCCTTCTCTCTTGCTTCCTCAATCGTTTTCTGAAGCCGCACGCCCATCTGGTTGAACCGCCCGGCCAGTTCGACAAATTCATCCTCGCCTTCCACTTCAACTTTATAATCCAGATTACCCGAAGAAACCTCCCGGATACCGTTTTTAAGTAGATCAAATTTTTGCACAACCGATGCCGTTATTTGTTCGCCAAAAGATACGACGCGCCGGATAATGAGCATATTGAAAATAAAAAACACAATAATCAATCCGATGGTAATTTGCGTTACAAAATTCCATTGAAAAATGGAACGCATATCAAAATAAATATCAACTAAAAAATTGGTATGACTGGGATTCTCCGCATGGATTAAAGGTATGGTCAGCCGGCCTACTACGATTAATGGATTTCTAAATGTAAGTAAATGTAAATTCCAGTTCCAGCGCGTACTGTCATTTTCGATATCCGGGAAATTGAAAATTATCCGGTCGGCGCTGTAATCGGTTTCATCTGCCAGGGGATAAATTAAGGCAAACGGATTTGTATTAATGTGCGCATCGGTCTCAAGGATATAAATATCGGAAAAATACCGCATCCATTTTCTGGGTTCGTGTGTATAGGCAGCCAGTCCATTACCGGCGAACAGTTCCAGATTGGAAGCTATTTGCTCTAAAAATGTTCTATCGATTTTAGCTATTTTAACTTCATGATCAATATCGCGTTGAAAAAAGAAATAATCTCGGTTACCAGATTTGACGTCTTTATTGGCCCTTTCCAAAGATAATACACCTGCAGCAGGTAGTTTTTCAGTTAATTCAATTGTTCTGTATCCGGGAATATTAATTACCTCATAATTTGTAACAGGATTCGGTTTAATATCCAACTGTAACAAAGATTTATCTTTAACCTGGATAAAACGATCACGAAGTTTATCTGCCTGCCATCCGGAGATAAATAAAAAGAAAATGGTTAAAAGTGCGATCATTTGTATAAATAATGGAAAGCTGCTCTGGAATAGACCGGCAATCTTAAGTTTTCTGGCTAAGCTGGCATGATTATAAATGACCACAATGGGAATACGAATAAGCAAAGCCAGCAGGTACAAATTAATCAACATATATATAAAAAATGGCAGGCTGTATGCGATTATCTGATTTTCATCAGAAGTGGTTCTAATAACATTCACAAATGAGGGCTCGGTGACCACAAGAAATGTCCACAGCAGCAGGGCAAAGTATATAATCAGTTCAATGCGCGTCAGGGACTCCAGCCACATGGTGCGCTTCATCAGTGAGAAGAACAGAAAAATTTGGAATGCAATCAGGAAAATTGCACTGCCATAGAAAAATACATAATGCCCGATAAGAAATAAAATGGAATAGATGATCAGGACGCCTTGCCTGCGCTTGCTGTTTTGTACAAGAAGAAGTCCGAAAAATAAAATTATAAAGCTTAGAAAAAATTTATGGACAACTGCAGAAAACGACCAGCCGGAAAACACACTGAAATCATTTGTTTTCATCAGTGCATCGGATGCGTTTAAAATACTGAAATCAATAATAGAAAAAATAAGAATGACAGCCAGTAATATTTCTACGGGTGTGTTCAAACGTTTTAATATATCTTTGTTTAATGAAAACCAGAAATAGAAATAGACAATCAAAAAAAGAATAATGAAATTATTTTTATAATCAATAAGGCTAAAAGCAATAAAAAAACTAATCCACCAGGCAAAGGCATTCATAATAAAACGTGTATTCAGCGAATCCATTTTTTTAAGATTCTGAATATATTCGTTTATTCTTTCCTGTACTTTGAATTGCGTGTAATGCAAGCTAACCTCAATTTAAAATTGGGCAATGGATATCAATGATATGATCAAATATAAATGTTTGATCTTATATGGTTCAAACAAAATCTTCGCTTAAAAATAATTTTGTAACCATCCTGTTAAAAGATCGTTAGTTTTATAGCGCTTACGTAAAACGGATATAAATGTTTTCATGAACTTTTTAAATAGATTCTTTCTTTTATCTAAGCTTTTTAACGCTTATATTCTGCAGGAGTATTAAGGAGGAAATCATTGACTCAGAAAAAGATAGGCATTATTCTTATTTTGATTGTATTAACGCCGGCGCTGTTTTATACTGCTTATGAAATTAATACGCTCGGTGAGAATGAACTTATAGTAAATCAAATTTTTGAACAACAATTAGATGCCATCCTTTTCTCCATTAATCAGGAAGCCTGGAATGTATCTAAAAACTGGGCGGACCGAATCAACTATTTTCTGACTAAAGATTATGAGAATCTTGATGAGAATCTGCAACAAGTTATTGAAAAAACAGGCGCCATTAATGCGATTTTTTTATCGGATAGTCTGGGGCAGGTGCAGAGATATATCATTGATCCGGCAATGGCAAGAGATGAGCTGCCTTTGGCTGACGATTTAAACCTGCTTTTAAATCAAAATCCTAACATTATTAAACTACTTTTCAGAAGAAGTAAAACCGGTTATCTGAAGTTGGAATCACTTCCAATTGTTTTCAATGCCGGCAAAAATAAAGCCATTGTTTTGTTGTTTGTTGCCGAGCGGCCATCCGGCGAAAAATTTATTGCCGGTATGTTGATTAATACATCCAATTTTGTATCGAGAGTTCTGATACCAAAAATCACGCAAATCAATACCGAACGGCTACGCGTAGGTATATTTGAAACAGCCACAGATAAGCAGGTAAATACAGAAACCGAATTCCCTGAAGGCGCGGTGCACGATAAACGGAAAATATGGCTTTTCCCTGAATATTATATCGCCATTCGTCTGGAAGGTCAGTCCATAGAAGAATTGGCGCAGTGGCGTTTTTACAGAAGTTTAGTATTAATTTTTTTCATTGACTTGATTATTTTGATTGGTGTGTGGATTATCTACAGGAATATTCGCGCTGAGATGAGATTAACCCAAATGAAAGCGGATTTTGTATCGAATGTGTCCCATGAATTACGAACGCCGCTTTCTTTGATTCGCATGTTTGCCGAGACTCTGGAACTTAACCGCGTACAGACAGAAAACAAGAAGAAGGAGTATTATCAAATTATCGGCCAGGAATCAGAACGTCTGACTCACTTAATCAATAATATTCTCGATTTTTCTAAGATTGAAGCGGGTAAAAAGCAATATCATAAAGAAATATTCGATCTAAATGAAGTCATAAAAGATGTGCTTCGCCTGTATGCATTCCATTTACAGAATAAAGGGTTTCACCTTCAAAATGAAATCAATCCTGCTGAAAAATTAAAAATTAATGCGGATAAGGATGCTATTACGGAGGCAATCATAAATTTAATTGATAATGCCGTGAAGTACAGCAATGAGGATAAGCGTCTTCGGATTAAATCCGGTTTGTTTCAGGATGCCGTCTATTTTGAAGTTGAAGATCATGGTATTGGTATCGGTATTGACGATCAGAAAAAAATATTTGATAAATTTTATCGTGTATCAACCGGCCTTGTTCATGATGTAAAAGGAACCGGATTAGGCCTGTCTCTTATCAAATATATTATGGAAATGCATAACGGGCGGGTTAGCGTGGAAAGTCATTTAGGCAAGGGCAGTACATTCCGGTTGATCTTCCCGAAAGAACGTTAAAAAATAAACAGGAGTAAAACATGGTCAAAATCCTGATTGTTGAAGACGAACCACAAATGCGGCTGGGATTAAAAGATAATTTTGAATTTGAAGGTTATGACGTTGATTTTGCCGAAGACGGCGAAAAAGGATTGATCGCGGTTCAGGAAACTGACTATGATTTGATAATTCTCGATGTGATGCTGCCAAAAATATCCGGTTTCGATTTGTTAAAAAAGATGCGCAACGAAGGGAATGATACGCCGGTGATCATGTTAACGGCAAAAGGTGAAGAAATCGATCGTGTGCTCGGTTTAGAGCTCGGCGCGGATGATTATGTGACCAAACCATTCAGCTTACGGGAACTACTGGCCAGGGTTAAAGCTGTTTTACGCCGGAATAAAATTATCGGCGATAAAGAGCCGCAGGAATACAAGATTGGCAATCTCAATGTAAACTTTGCCGTTTATGAAGCCAGCTGCGATGGTAATCCGGTAGCCATGACTCATAAGGAATTCGAAATTCTAAAATACTTTATTGATCATGCGGAGCAAACCATTAGCCGGGATGATTTGCTCCGTGATGTTTGGGGGTATGAGACAGATATTACTTCCCGGACGGTCGATAATTTCATTCTAAAACTGCGTCAGAAGATAGAGTTCAATCCGTCCCATCCAAGATTCATTTTAACGGTCCATGGTGTAGGCTATAAATTTATTTTTTAGAATTTCTAATTTGGAAGATACAATTTTCTTGGCTAAAGCCTATGAAGATGGAAGCGTTAAATTACCCCAGCCTTAAGGCTAAGGTTAATAAAGATAATCCATTGGGTATGGCCTTCAGGCCAAAACTGTAAAATTAATAAATCAATCGAATTGAATTCAGGTTTAATAGATATATTTATCCGTGACAATTTTTGACAATTCTTTACTCATAGATGACATCCCTGATATTTTTATTGCGTAAGATTAAACTGAACAAAATAAAAAATAAAAAAAAGAAGAGAATGTTATGATAAAGGGTTTTATAAACAGAAGAATAGGAATTCTAATAGCAATTCTATTTTTTCAGACCATGAATGTATTTGCGATTGACGGCGGAAAATGGGGCGACCGAGAATGGAAGCGTGTGCTGGATTTAAGGGGTCAGTGGAAATTTGAAATCGGTGATGATATGAATTGGGCCAAACCGGATTATAATGATAAGGATTGGGAAAGTATATTTGTTCCTAATGAATGGGAAAATGAAGGATTCCCGGGTTATGATGGCTTTGCCTGGTACCGCCGTACGTTTACTGCTGAAGATTTAATAGATCGTGATAATCTATATCTCAGGCTGGGATACATTGATGATTGCGATGAAGTTTATATTAATGGACATCTGGTTGGACATCGTGGCTGGTTTCCTCCCGATTATGAGACAGCTTATCAATACGATCGCATTTACTACATACATGAAGAGTATTTAAATCCAAATGGCATAAATACGCTTGCTGTGCGTGTATATGATGCGCAGATAGGCGGCGGTATTGTACGCGGTGATATAGGTTTCTATACAAAACGAAGTTTTCTCGTTCCACAAATTGATTTATCAGGCTATTGGAAATTTAAACGAGGCGATGAAGATGAATGGAAAGAAGAAAATTTGAAAGATGCTGACTGGAATGAGGTGCTTGTCCCTGCTTTTTGGTCCCAATATGACCTTAAAGATTATGATGGTTTTGGCTGGTACCGCAAGGAATTTAAAATCCCTGCGCAATTTAAAGACGAGCGCCTCATTTTATTACTTGGTAAAATTGATGATATGGATGAAGTTTTCATTAACGGTAAAAGGTTTGGCGGTACGGGTCGGATGCGTTCTCATATGGATGAAGATGATATTAATCATAGGGATTATGTTAAAGACCGCGCCTATACGATACCAAACAAGTATTTAAATGAGAATGGAATTAACATTATTGCTGTCCGCATCTTTGATGGATGGTTGTATGGTGGAATTTACGACGGACCGATTGGTATTGTGACACGCGATCGGTATTTGGAATGGCAGCGTGATTATGGATCCAAGGATGAATTTAAGAACATAATCAATTTTTTCTTTGGTGAATAAAATTATAATGAATGTGTATTTACAAGTGTTTACAAGAATGTTGAGGTAGTTGAGATGTTAGAAAATTTATTATGGGCCGTGTTTGGTGTGCTTTCTGCTTTAGTTGGCGTTCTTGTCGTGTATCTAAAAAACTCCCAAAAAATTATGCATATAACCACGGACAAACAAAATAAAAATTATGAATCGGATGACAATTAAAATTGTAAAACACAGTCAACCTTAATCATAATAATCACGTCTAATTAAATGTTGTACAGAATGGTTTATTTATGAGTTTTAAAGTGAAAAATATAGAACAACAATCCGAAGATTACCTGCGATTTGGTATTATTGAATTTGAAAACGGTCACATCGACAGCAGTTGGAAGTATGTTTCACAAGCTCTG
This sequence comes from Calditrichaceae bacterium, assembly GCA_016928315.1. GTDB lineage: Bacteria > Calditrichota > Calditrichia > Calditrichales > Calditrichaceae > JAFGKZ01. The sequence continues at coordinate 8,703 of JAFGKZ010000095.1, read as the reverse complement.
CAAATGGATTCTGCCATTGGCGATAAAAAACATGCCTATGAATCCTATATTAATCGAATTATACGAAAATACTTCGGTCCCGGGGTCAACATCTCTGATATTCTGAATAACTATCAGTCCTGATTTCCTCTTACTTTAGTGAATCAATTACTTTTTTTAATCGAGAGGTAACTTCCCCGGCAATATCTGACAAAGCGGGATTTTCCACTGCCTGCATGGACGCTATAGGATTGACAGCGGAAACTTCCACCATACCTTTCTCCTTTTCCTGAATAATCACATTACAGGGCAGCAAGACGCCAATTTTATCTTCGGCCAGCAAAGCTTTGTGAGCAAGGGGCGGATTGCAGGCGCCGAGTATTTTATAATTATAAAAGTCCACATCCAGTTTCTTCTTCATCGTAGCTTTAACATCAATTTCAGTAAGCACGCCGAATCCCTGTTCCTTCAGTTTTTCCGTGACTAATTCCATGGATTCCTCAAAAGATATTTTTATTTTTGTGCTGATATAATATTCCATGACGACACTCCTGTTTATAATTAATATTCAATTTTATCAATTGAATAGTTTGATGCATTAATCAGGAAAATTGGTCATGATCTCTTAATTTTTATATCCTACGACTGTAATGCTGTAAATACCTTTTACTTCATTATGGACTTCATTTAATCGATCTTTTGATATATATTGAAGCAATAGCTCATCGGGAATAGCAGTTTCTATTTTTTGTTTGATTGCTACATTCTCGAATCCGGATGCATATATTATACTCAGATATTCCCTTTCATCCAACGCGCCCGAAATACATCCGGCATAAATTTCGGCAATCACTTTCAGATCTTCGCTCATGTTTCCATTGATCACGATATCAGAAATACAAAAATGGCCACCCGGTTTTAAACTTCGGTAAATTTCGCTGAATGCTCTGCGTTTATCCGGAACCAGGTTCAAAACACAATTGCTAATAACCACATCTGTGCTATCATCGTCCAAAGGAAGGTTTTCAATTTCACCCAGCCGGAATTCAACATTGGCATACCCAAGTTTTAGCTGGTTTCGGATGGCGGCATTGATCATTTCCCGAGTCATATCAATGCCGATCACATAGCCATTCTCACCCACAATCCGCCGGGCAATAAATACATCATTGCCTGCGCCCGAGCCCAAATCAACAACGGTATCGCCTGCCTGAATCCCGGCATATTTGGTCGGGACGCCGCAGCCCAAATTTAGATCCGCTTCAGGATAGTATCCGTCCATACCATCATAATCCCTGGTTAAGATAGAGAAGTCATCATCCGGATCGCAGCAGCTATTTTGATTTGTCGATTTGCTGCAGCAGCAAGTTTTATCGGATTTAACAACGATATCCGCGTATTTTTCTTTGACCAAGTTTTTCAGTTTCTCTGAATTATCCATTATATTTCTCCTGAATGGTTTGAGTTAACAATTACAAATACTTGAGAAAAGTTGAGTGAAGTGCTCTTTGGCGGATTTAATATTATCCGGATTCAGGCAATAGCAGGTTTTAGGTCCTTCAATTTCACCCTGTATTAAACCAACCTGTTTTAATTCTCTCAGGTGCTGCGATACGGTAGCCTGGGCCAGCGGCAGCCGATCAACAATCTGGCCGCACATGCATACGTTAGTATCCATAAGTATTTTTAATATTTTAATGCGTGCCGGGTGAGCCAGCGCTTTGGCCAGATTAGCTAATTGTATTTCTTCATTACCGAATAAATCACTCTTATTCTGAGCCATATTTTACCCTTTCAAATCGTTAATCGTAAATATACGATAGTGAGCGAAAAAAGCAAATTTTTGAAAAAAAGTGTGCAAAAGTGTAACAGTTTTTATAATTTTTTTAAGTTAAAATTTGTGATGAAGCCGACAATTTACTATTTTCCCGCATCCTATCTTAGCTGCAGTTGGAGTATTTGAGTATCCACTCAAACATAAATTAAATAGAGATTGAGATACTGCTCTTTCAGAGGATCAAATGAAGAGTGCCGTATTTACATATATATTTCTCAGCTGTGCTGTCCTGATTGCTGCTTCCGGGGATTATGATGTATCCTATAGGCAGTTTGATGCGCAATTATCAGAAATTAATTATGTCCTTTCAAACATCAGTATTGATCAGATCAATCGAAATGGCCAAATCTTTTCACAGATAAATTTTAAGTCAGCCATCAGAACGAATAAAAAAGGATATGCTCAACTGCCGATTATCAGCCGGGCTATTCAATTGCCATCCGATAAAAATATCGAACTGATAATCAAGAAAGTTAGCTATCAGGATTATCAATTAGACTATCCGCTTTTACCGTCAATTGGTATTTTATACCGATCCGATAACATTAAAGAAAAAAGCTATTCTATCGATCCGGCTTCTCTGGTTGATGAATGGTATCCAGCTGAAATCGCTGTTAAATCCGATCCTTATATTGTAAAAGATGTTCGGGGAATCAATATTCAGATGCATCCTTTTCAGTATAATGCTCAAAAAAATATCCTGCGTGTGTATTCACACATTACCCTCGGGTTGGCCGAGAATACAGATACTCCAACTAATCCTCTATATCCGGCCAACTCTTTCTCTACTTCAGACTTACAATCTGTCTATAAATCTGTTTTCCTTAATTATGAACCGCAGAACAAATTGGCTAAGTCCGGTGCATTAACGGTTCAGCAACTGGGTGATTTATTGGTTATCACAACACCGCGCGATGCCGAGGCAATTGAACCGTACATTCTGTGGAAAAGGGAAAAAGGTTATACGGTTTATAAGGAAATCGTTCCGGCCGGAACTAATGTTGCTGATCTGATTCAGCAAAAATACAATGAAAATACGAATATTCTCTATGTTCAATTGGTTGGCGACTGGGAAGATATTCAGGGGTATGCCGACAGCAGTTCGAATGCGCCTGAAGATCCAAGACTTGGTTGTGTCGTTGGCGCTGATGATTATCCTGATATTTGTATCGGCCGGTTCTCCGCTAATTCTGCTGAAGAGGTTGCTATCCAGGTTAATAAAGTTATTCAGTATGAAAGAGATACAAACACTTCAGACAGCTGGCTCAGTACCGCAACCGGTGTGGCTTCTAATCAGGGCAGCGGCGACGATCTTGAATCGGACTATGAACACCAGGATGTGATCTGGCAGGATAAATTGAATCAATTCACTTATGATAATTATAACAACGTTTATGATCCGGCCGCTTCCAAAGAAATGCTGATACAGGCGGTTAATAACGGCACCGGATTGATAAATTATACGGGTCATGGTGATCTGCAGGGCTGGACTACTTCTGCATTTAACCGTGATGATATTTCTGAGCTGAATAATGGGAACAGAATTCCGGTGATCTTCTCGGTAGCCTGCAATAATGGATTGTATAATGCAGAAAATGATTGTTTTGCGGAGACCTGGCTTAAAAAAGAAAATGGCGGAGCCGTTGGCATGCTGGCAGCTTCTATTGATTTACCATGGGCCTCATCGATGCGCGGTCAGGATTATTTCATGGATGTACTGGTCGGCGGTTATAACTATGATGAGCATGAGAATCAATGGGGAATTAATACCAGCGAACAAAGATCAATCCTCGGTTCGGTTATTTTTAACGGATTTGTTTTAATGCTCAGCGAAATGTCCGGTTATACGGATATTGAAACGGTACACAGCTGGAACCTGTTCGGTGATGTTACCCTGCAGTTACGGACAAAAGCACCGGAGCAATTACATATCTCAAATAAAATAATCTCAACCGATAATCCGTTTGAATCAAAGGTATCCTTGAATGAAGAACTGCAAGGCGCTATTGTTACGCTTTCCCAGGATGGTAAGTTTTACTCCTCCACAAGTGATGCGGATGGAAACGTTTATATCGGGCACGATCTGAAACCGGGTAAGGTCAAGCTGGTAGTAACTGCTTTCAATGCTCAAACTATCTATGAAAATATTTATGTAACGGATCAAACCGAACTACCGATGTATGTTATGGATAATCTCAATATTGAATGTGCGCAGGGCGTTTTCTATGATAATGGCGGATTGAATAATGCTTATGGTTTTAATGAAAATTTAATCACAACGATTTATCCACAAAATGCCGGTACTGCAATCAAAGCAGTCTTCCAATCATTCGATATTGATGAAAGCGACCGGTTATACATTTATAATGGTTCAAATGTGGATGCACCTGAAATTACCGGCAGCCCATTCTATGGATCAAATTTACCGGGTGAAATTACTGCATCCAATCCATCCGGCGCGTTAACGTTTCATTTTGTATCCGACTCTGAAATGAATGCGGATGGCTGGATTGCTGAAATTACTGCAACAACCGTTTCGCAAATTGACGATACTCCATCGGCTGTTTTGCATGAATTCAAATTATATGGCAACTATCCAAATCCTTTCAATCCAATCACAACGATTCCATTCAATCTGGCTAAGAACGGTCATGTGTCCGTTGAAATTTATGATATGACGGGACGATGTGTATCCACCGTTGTAAATGAACCTATGGCAGCCGGTTATCACGAAGTTAAATTTAATGCACAGCATCTGAGCAGCGGATTATACCTCTATCGCTTACAGGCTGGTAATTATACTCAGGTAAAAAAGATGGTGGTGTTGAAATAATTTTAAAATTATTCAACAAATTAGTTTTTTGAAAAAAAATCAATTAATCTGGCAACTCACCATCTTTTTCTTCACATCTCAGCTAAATAGAATTATTGAGGTCTAAGCTTCGGGTAAAATATAAAAGAATACAGAAAAATAGTGGCTGATACTTCCGGCCAGTACAAACAAATGCCACACAGCATGATTATAAGGTAATTTACGCCAGATATAAAAAATAATGCCCAATGTGTAAAACAAGCCGCCTACGGCAAGCCAGATCATACCACCGGTTGGTATTTTGATTAACATCTCCTTTAAAGCAATCATACAGAGCCATCCCATAAAAACATATACAATCAGGGAAAGTTTTTTTGCTTTGCCGATAAAAAAAACTTTAAAAAAGATGCCTAAAATTGCCATTCCCCAGATTGACCCGAAGATGCTCCAACCCCAGGGTCCGCGTAAATTGATTAACATAAAAGGTGTATAGGTTCCTGCAATTAAAATATAAATCGAGGCATGATCTATTATTTTAAGCATACTTTTTATTTTTTCATTCCTGAAACTGTGATATAAAGTTGAGGCTAGATAAAGTATAATAAGAGTCGATCCATAAATGCTGAAGCTGACAATTTTCCAGACATCATTTTGTTTTGCTGCCATTACAACAAGTAGTGACAATCCGGCGATGCCCAGGGCTGTGCCAATGCCGTGGGTGATACTATTGGCGATCTCTTCGGGATTTGAGTAAGTCTTATTCTGCAGAGTAGTTTTCCTTTATGTTTTTTATTGATAAACTAAGTTAAAATGGATTAATAAACATATAAAAAGCAGGGCAAAAACCCTGCTTTATATTAAGAACCTACTTTAATGTTGGTTTACTCTTATCCGGATAGACCGGCTGAACAGGTAACGGCATGGGCTCATTTTTTATCTTATCCATAATAACCTCAATAGCTTTATCCAGTTGAGTATCTTTACCAGCAAGGACATCATTGGGCATGTTTACTACAATGATATCCGGTTCTACGCCATGACCTTCAATAATCCATTCACTTTTAAAATTATATTCGCCAAATTGCGGCGGTGTAACGGTTCCGCCATCCACCAGATTCTGATGCGGTTCAATACCCACAGCGCCGCCCCATGTACGCTCACCGATCACAGGACCCAGATTGCGGGCTTTCCAGGCATCGGAAAAAATTTCACCATCGGAGCCGGTATCCCGATTAATTAATAGGACATAATATCCATGAAAAGTGCGTTCCGGAACACGGCCCGGTTTACCTTCGCGTGCCTGCACCAGGGTATTCAAAGTTCGTTCCAGACGATCGTGAATTTGCTTACTGGTGAAACCGCCGCCATTATAACGGGCATCGATGATCAGACCTTTCTTTGTATGCTGCGGGAAATAGCCCCTGGCAAATTCGATTAAACCATCCTGCATCATATTGGGTAAATGAATATACCCAACTTCGTCATTGGTTTGATTCCAGACATAGTGACGATTAGTATCCGTCCATTCATTATATCTAAGGTTATATTCAGAGCGAAGTGTTTTAATCAGATAAGTTTTTGCAGAATTTAATTTTGGTGAAGAATTATAGGTTATTTCTACTACCTTTCCGGACTTATTTTCTAAATATTTATAAATATTATCTCCGGGTTGGATAGTTATACCATCAACAGCAAGAACATAATCCCCCAATTTTACAGGGCAGCCCGGCATGGCAAAAGGCGATTGTGTCGATTCATCCCAGGGCACGCCGGCAATAATTCGTTTAATTTTTGGATAGGATTTAGGGGAATCATATTCAAATTCAGCGCCCAGTAAGCCGGTTGAAATTTGTTCGGAATCGGGATCATCGCCGCCGTAAACATATGTATGTCCAATATTCAATTCGGCAATCATCTCACCAATCAAATAATTAAGATCGCCGCGGGTACCGCAATAAGGGACAAATTTACGATATTTTTCGCCGGTTTTTTCCCAGTTTACTCCATGCATATTTTTATCATAGAACCAGTCGCGCTGAATCCGCCATGCCTCGTTAAACATCTGCAAAAATTCTTCCTGTTTATTAATTTTAATCTTTACATCCGCCAGATTCAAACTACCGTTGCCTATTTTGGCTTCGCTGCCAGCGTCAACAATGCCAAATTTATTCTGTGACTTGTAAATTATTTTTTTGGCGTCTGCAGATAAATGATACTGGCTAATGCCGCTCATAAGCTGCTTATCTTTGCCGGACTTCAAATCAAATTTATAAAGATCGAGATTGGTTCCGCGATTTTCATCGGTTACGTTCTGATATTTTAGAAATTCATTCTCTGTCTTCTTCAAAAATACAAATCCATTCTCAATAGCTTCAAGCCTGAATAGATTGCCCGATTTTAAGGGTGCGCCAATCAACCGGTCTTCAAAATTACTCAACGGGCTGATAATAACATTATCTGCGCGTGAATCACTTTTGCTCTCATCCGTACCTTCTACATCGTTTTTCGGTTGAAACGGTGAGGGATCACCAGCTTTTAATATAAGAACATAGGGTTTGGTCATTTCCAGAAAAATATGATTCTGATCCACAAATCCCATTACCGGGTTATAAGTACGATTTGATAAAAAATAAAGATATTTACCGTCTTTACTAAATGAAGGGCTCCAGTCCTGGGTCATATCAGTGGTGATGCGATAGGATTTTTTATTTAATAGGGAATAGATAAATATGGATTCATTCATATTGACTTCCATTTTGCTGTATGCAACCCAGCGGCTGTCAGGTGACCAGCTGTAATCCTGAATGCCCCAGCGTTCCCAGGCGTCGTCAAATTCACTTTGATCAATAACGGATACCTGTCCGGATGTAGCATCCACCAGATTGAGTTTCATAAATTTGTCGTGGTAGATCAGGTATTTGCTATCCGGTGACCAGACTGGCTGCATTTTATAGCCTATATTACCTTTGGTTAACTGCTCCCATTTCCCGCCCGCAGGATCGACCAGGTAGAGTTCTTCCTCACCGGTTTTATCTGATAGAAAAACAATCTTTTTACCGTCAGGAGACCATGCCGGGTTTTTTTCACGTGATCCTGATGCCTGGCTCAGGTTATAGATGACCCCTTCTTCTGCCGGCAGATTGATAATTTCACCGCGTATTTCAATCAGCGCCCGAGAGCCGGATGGTGATAACCCAAAAGCGCCGGTGAATTTTGCAGCATCGATATATTCTTCGCGCAGGATTGTGCCATCGGTTGGCACTTCTATATTGATTTTTTTAGGTTGGGACGTTTCATTTTCCAAATCCAGCAAATAGAGCTGAGCCGCATTCTGAAATACAATATATTTATCGCCCAATGATGGCAATTTTACATCATAATTTTTATAATGAGTCAATCGTATTGTTTCTTTTGTTGCCGGATTAATTTTATAAATATTAAGGGTGCCGTCTTCCCGATCCGAAGTAAAATAGATTTGATCTTTATACCACATGGGAAAATTATCCGTACCAATAAAATCAGTAATAGGCTGGTAATCCATTTTTGACAAGCTGCCGACCCAAATATCCTGAGCTGTGCCACCCTGATGCCGTTTCCAGTTACGAAACTCGCGGGAAATCCGGTTATAAGCCAGCATTTTACCATCGGGTGATATACTGGCTAATCCTGCCCGGTCAACCGGCATTTTTTCCGGTATGCCTCCATCAATCGAAACCTTGTACAACATATCCCCACGATACGGCCATGCCCGCCGCGAACGGAATAGAATATGTTTTCCATCGGGAAACCAGTCCAAAACAAAATCCTGCGCCGGGTGATAGGTGAGTCTCTTGGGAATACCGCCATTGATATCCATAATGTAGACATCCGATCCACCGTCATAATTGGCTGTGAAGGCCAGCATTTTACCATCCGGACTGAATTTGGCAAATACTTCAGAGCCATTGCTGCGGGTAATGCGTTTCGCTTTGCCTCCATTAACCGATACCAGCCACAAATCGCTTTCATAAGTAAAAACGATATTATCAGCCGATACATCAGCATAGCGCATTAAAAATGATTCCGCCCGACCAAT
>JAFGKZ010000094.1 GCA_016928315.1 Calditrichaceae bacterium | reverse complement strand
TTCCTGTTGATACAGCAAAAATCTTAGCTGCAAAAAGAACACTGGCAAGCAAAATAACTTTTAAGATTTTCATTACAGACTCCTGTTTTAGGTTAATAATATTTTATTAATTTGATTTATTGGCGATTCTAATATACCTACAAATCAAATTGCAAAATATTCCATGAAAATTTAAAAAAATTGAAAAAATTTGAATTTTAGGGTATGACAGGTAAATCTGAAAACAGGAATTTAACCCAGCCAATGCAATAGCCAGAAAGTCAGTAAGTCACAAAGAAAAAGCTAACAAGAAACTAAACTTTTGCAAAAATCAAAAGGATATGAAATCTTAAGCGTTGCGATGTTGCGAGTTATATAAAAGCCTGACGGCTTAACTCCCTGCGTTTATGGATTTAAGGCGTAAGCCTTTCATTATTTGTAATTACCGGAGTTAGATAAAAATTGCATCGTTCAAGTATCAAATCAAATGAATTTCGATATATCGTACCTACGGCACCTGAATACCAATTTGATTCCTGAGACCTATAAACATATCGCACTTAACAGTGCTTACAAGCGCCACGTAGTGGCTACATATTTATAGTTGACGATGAAAGACAACAAATTTAGAGATCCGTGAGGGACTAAATATGCTAATACTTTGGAAAATTTGCATAAGTTTAGTAAGAAATTAATACATCATTTGGTGAATTCATCTGTTTTCTGAAAGCAAATTTATATTCACGAATTCTCCGTGACTTACAATAATACATTTTTTCTCTGCGATCCTCTGACTGCTCTGCATCTTTGCGTTATCAAAAACATAATTAATATTCTACAAACTCCATCCCTCTCTATATTCCCGCTTTACATAAGCATTCGCGTTTTCATCATTGGTGATTTGCATATTCAAGCCATCCCAAAGCAATCTTTTATTGGGGAAACGAACCACGAGATTGCCCATTAAAACCATCTCGGAAAAAGGTCCGGAATAATCAAAATTAGCGCAGGATGGATTTCCATCTTTACAGGCTCTAATCCAATCCTTTTCATGACCGTTTTCACCATCCGGTACTCTTGGAATTAATGGCGAAGGTCGTTGATATTCTCTCATCTTTACTTCCGGGATTAATCGCGGATTTTTTCCATAACAACCACACATCAGTTTACCTTTATCACCGACAAAAATAAGTCCGCCATCCTCATCTCCCATCATGCGTCCCTGTTCAAGATCATCCGGTCGTGGCGGCATCATACCGCCATCGTACCAATGTACTTTAACTTCTGGCATCCCTTCCCGGGCAGGAAATTTATATCTCACAATACTGGATCGAGGATACCGCTCAAAATTAGGTTCAGTTTTCTCAAAAAATTTATGCCAATAAGTTGATGTACACCCCTCCACACTCACGGGATATTTCAATTTAAGCGCCCAGAATAATGGATCGAGAATATGGCAGCCCATATCGCCGAGAGAACCAGTACCGAAATCCCACCATCCTCTCCATTTTGCAGGCAGATATTCTGGATGATACGGGCGATATGGTGCCGGTCCCAGCCAAAGGTCCCAATCCATTGTTTCAGGAACCGGCGGCGTTTCCTTTGGTCTTTCAACTTCAATTCCCTGGGGCCAGACAGGTCTATTTGTCCAGGCATATACTTCGTGAACTTCTCCAATTGCACCATCCCATATCCATTCACACACCAATCGTACGCCTTCACCTGAATGACCCTGATTACCCATTTGTGTCATTACTTTATACTTACGAGCCGTTTCAGTGAGTAATCTGGATTCGTACACGGAATGGGTAAGCGGCTTTTGGACATAAACGTGTTTGCCCATTTTCATTGCCATCATGGCAACGATTGCATGCGTATGGTCTGGTGTCGCCACTATGATTGCATCTATGTCTTTTTGTTGCTCAAGCATTTTACGAAAATCCCGATAGCGTTTCGCATCTGGATAGGTCTCATAAACTGGCGCTGAATAGTCGTCGTCGACATCGCAAAGCGCTACAATGTTTTCATCGACACACATTTTTAAATTGTCTTTACCCATTCCGCCAACTCCGATACAAGCGATATTTAGTTTATCACTCGGTGCAATATATCCTTTTCCACCAAGTACATAACGAGGGATAATAGTAAAAGCTGTTGTTCCAGCCACTGCTTGTTTTAGAAATTTGCGTCGGGTTACTTGGCTCTTAAAACCATTAGAATTTTTTTTATCTAACATTTACCCTCCGAATAAATTTTTGAACTATATGATTAATTTTATCAATCACTTTAATAAAATCATTTTCTTTCTTTCTGAAAATTTTCCGATTTGGATATTGTAAAAATATAAGCCGCTGGGAAATCCTTTTGCATGCCAGGTTATTTCATATTGACCTGCTGATTGAAATTCGTCTGTTAGTGTTTCTATTTCTTGTCCGGCAAGATTAAATATCTTTAGTGTTATGTGGCTTGATTTATTCAATTGATATTTTATACTCGTTGATGGATTAAACGGATTTGGAAAGTTTTGATATAATTGAAAATCCAAAGGTATTGAAGTTAAATCAAGCTCTTGTTTACTTGTTGGCACACCGAATCTATGATGTAATTTTAAATAATCCCAAATTTCATCTGTAGCTGAAATACCATATTTATCATAAACAGGCCAGTCATGCATACAGGTTTCAATCGTATATAATATAATATCACCTTTTCCATCTGAACTTGGCCACTTTTTACCGATGATTCCATTTTCATCTTTTATTATTTCCGGTGTTGAACTACAGTCGTTTAAATCGCGCCAGATTGTTAAGGTTGTATCCATATGGGGGTAAGTACAAAATTGCTCAACCTTACCCTCATAAGGCATGGTCGTATCGCTTAATCCATGAAAATGGATAATCGGAACAGAATATTCCGGATCAGGATATTCATAAAGCATTGGTGCGGCAACACATCCGATTGCTGCGATCCTGTGAGATAATTCCGCTGCAAGACGGTATGACATCATGGAACCATTGGAATGACCGGTGGCATAGATTCTTGTTGTATCAACATCATAATTTCTAATTATTGTATCGATTAACGCTGATATAAATCCGACGTCGTCTGTTCCTCTGGTAAACTTTTCAAACGAGCTGCCTACATTCCAGGCTGTACCAATTGGATGCATTAATCCATTGGGAAATACACCAATTACATTCTCATCACGCACTTTTTGAAGCAGGTCAGTATAGGTTAGCAATCCTGTAGCTGTGCCTGTATGGCAATGCAATCCGATTAAAAGGGGACGAGGTCCCAAATTTTCAGGAGGTGCATAAACTAAATATGTTCTCATTTCATCATCATAAATAAATCTTTTTGCAGCTAAATTGGGTATATTATTTCTTTCATGTACTTTTAGAAAATCCCATATTAAATCTGTAGCAGAAATGCCCCAATTCGCCGGTCTGGGCCAATCATGTTCCCCTTCTGGATTTGTATAGAGAATGATATCGCTTAATCCTGTAGAAGAAGCCCATTTTCTACCGATAATACCATTTTCATTGAATATTGTATCCGGGATTTCGCTACAGTTATTGATCCCGCGCCATATTGCTATCGTAGTATCGACTGGAGGAATGGATTGGGCGCTATCGCTTGAGCCATAATAAGGAAACGTATCATCACTCAAGCCATGAAAATGAATGATGGGCACTGGAAATTCAGGATTGCAGTATTCATAAAGCATTTGTCCGGAACTGACTCCCATTGCTGCAATTTTGGGAGATAATTCCGCAGCAACGCGATATGCCATGGCAGCGCCATTGGAAAAACCCATAACATAGATCCTTGTTTCATCAACGTTATAGTTTTCAATCATTGTATCGATTAACGCTGAAATAAAACCGAGATCATCGGTTCCACCGGTAATACCCTCATAGATACCGCCGGCATTCCACCATGTTAATAAATTATAACGCAAAGAATTGGGAGATGCCACAATAAATTTTTCTGTATTTGCTTTTAGGATTAGACCCGCAGTAGCTATCATTACATAATCCTCTGAGCCGGCGCCATGTAATGCGATAACCAGGGGATAGCCATCCGGATTTGGGTCTAACTCTGGCTCATAGACTGCATAGGTTCGAATACTATCGCCATACATAAATTCTTTATATTGACCATAAAGCGTTTGAGAAGTGATGCAAATTAGAATCATAATAAAAATTAATTTTTTTGTCTGCACGATAAAGCTCCTCATTTATATTTTCTTTGCCGAAAGCTAATTTAAGCATAAAAAGAAATATTTCAAACATTTTATTTCTGCAATAT
>JAFGKZ010000093.1 GCA_016928315.1 Calditrichaceae bacterium | reverse complement strand
GATCGCCATGGAGAAAGAATTGCGTTTTGCCATTCGTGAAGGTGGTCGTACAGTAGGCGCCGGTGTGGTTGCGGAAATTATTGAATAAGAATAAATAATTAATATAAAGAATTAAAAAATATTTTAATTTCTGGAGAGTGGCGTGGCAAGTCAGACGATTCGAATACGCTTAAAAGCATACGATCATAATTTAATTGACAAATCAACTGATAAAATTATCAGAACAGCAAAGGCGACCGGCGCGGTTATTTCGGGCCCGATACCTTTGCCGACCGATCGATCGGTATATACTGTATTACGTTCGCCTCATGTTGATAAAAAATCAAGAGAACAATTTGAAACGCGAATACACAAACGGTTGATTGATATTTTGAATGCAACTGGTAAAACGGTTGATGCGCTGATGAAGTTAGAATTGCCAGCTGGTGTAGATATAGAAATTAAAACCTGATAAATTTTCAAGGTTCGGAGAGATTAATGGCGGGGCTATTAGGTCACAAAATTGGAATGACTCAAATATTTGATGATAAGGGATTGTCGATACCGGTTACGGTTGTGCAGGCAGGTCCTTGTTATGTTACTCAAATAAAAACATCGGAAGCCGATGGGTATAATGCTGTACAGTTGAGTTACCAGGATAAAAAAGAAAAACGGACAAATAAACCTGCAAAAGGACATTTTGCCAAGGCGTCCGTTTCACCAAAACGCTACTCAAAAGAGTTCGATTTTGGAAAAGACGTTGAGTTAAAATTGGGCGATGAGATTAAGGCTGACATTTTTAAGGCAGGATTGAAGGTGCAGATTTCCGGTATTTCAAAAGGAAAAGGATTTCAGGGCGGTATGAAACGCCATGGATTTCAGGGTGGCCAGGTCACTCATGGTCAGTCCGATCGCCTGCGTGCACCGGGTTCTCTTGGACAAAGTTCCTGGCCTTCCCGTGTATTCAAAGGATTGAAGATGGCCGGTCGTATGGGTAGTGACCGCATTACCTTAAAAAGTGCAACGGTAGTAAAGGTAGATAGTGAAAACAATCTGCTCTTTATTAAAGGTGCCGTGCCAGGTGCTAAAAATACATTGTTAGAAATTAAATTTTAATTAATTCCTTTTAAGGTGAATGATGAAAGTTGATGTATATAAACAAGATGGTTCTAAAACGAACATTAAAGTTGAGCTCAGTGATAGTATTTTTGGTATAGAACCTAATGATCATGCCATATGGCTTGATATTAGGTTAATTCAGGCTAACAAACGTCAGGGTACACATCAGACTAAAGGGCGTTCGTTTGTTTCCGGCGGTGGCAGAAAACCTTTTCGTCAAAAAGGTACGGGTCGCGCTCGTCAGGGTACCAGCCGCGCTCCGCATCATGTTGGCGGCGGCCGTGTTTTTGGTCCGGAACCGAGAACTTATCGCATGAAAGTAAATAAAAAAGTCAAACAATTAGCAAGAAATTCTGCTTTAACTTATAAAGCAAAAGAGGACAAGATCAGAATCATTGAAAATTTCGATTTTGATGAACCATCAACAAAGAAAATGCTCTCTATTCTGAGTTCTCTGGATCTGGCTGATAAGAAAGTGCTCTTATGTACAGATGGTACTTTAAGAAGTGTGGTCAAATCAGCCGGCAATCTGTATAAAGTTGCTGTGCGCGATTCAGTTACAATCTCAACCTATGATGTATTAAAAGCCGATACGGTGCTTATGCAGGAAGGCGCGCTTAAAAAAGTGAATGAGGTATTTGGAAGATGAAGCAAAAACAAATTTTATTAAGTCCTCTATATACGGAAAAAATGGCAGGTTTGCAGGATACATTGAATAAGTATGCGTTTAAAGTTGCTAAGAATGCCAATAAGATTGAGATAAAAAGCGCTGTTGAGAAAAAATTTGAAGTTGAAGTTAAATCGGTTCGCACAATGAATATGCCCGGAAAAATTCGTCAGCAATTAACGCGGGCCGGACGTTTCCACGGGCGCAGACCTGCGTGGAAAAAAGCAATTGTGACGCTGGAAGAAGGGCATAAATTAGATTTATTCGGTAATGCGTAATCGGAATCGGAGTTATTAAATGGGAATTAAAACATTCAAACCAATTACACCGGGACAACGATACAAAACGGTGAGCGATTTTGCTCAGGTTACTAAATCAGAACCTGAAAAATCTTTGTTGGCCCCGCTAAAAAAATCAGGCGGGCGTAATAATCACGGTCGTGTAACTAGCTGGCATCGCGGTGGCGGGCATAAAAGACGTTATCGTATCATCGATTTTAAACGAAATAAACATGACATTCCGGCTGTTGTTGAAGGTATCGAGTATGATCCAAACCGCTCAGCAAGAATTGCCCTTTTAAAATACGCTGACGGTGAAAAAAGATATATCCTTGCGCCGGACGGTTTAAAAGTAGGTGATCCGATTATGTCGGGTGAAAATGCTGAAATTAAAACAGGGAATTCCCTGCCATTGGAAAAAATACCGGTTGGTTTAACCATCCATGCCGTTGAAATGAAACAGAAAAAAGGCGCTCAGATAGTCCGCAGCGCCGGTGCTGCTGCTCAGTTGGTTGCTAAAGAAGGCAAATGGGCTATGATTAAATTGCCCTCCGGTGAAGTGCGAAGAATTCCGATCTTATGCTATGCTTCAATCGGGCAGGTCTCTAATATCGATCATATGAATATTACAATCGGTAAAGCGGGTCGTTCACGCTGGCTGGGCAAACGTCCAAATGTGCGTGGTGTTGCCATGAACCCGGTTGATCATCCAATGGGCGGGGGAGAAGGAAAAACATCCGGCGGACGTCAGCCGTGTTCGCCATGGGGACAACCGAGTAAAGGTTTAAAGACCCGAAAAAAAGGTAAAAAATCAGATTCATTTATTGTAAAGCGTCGTAAGTAGGAGAGAAAACAGGAATGGCACGTTCAGTAAAAAAAGGTCCATATATTGATGCAAGTCTGGAAAAGAAAATCCAGAAACTTGAGAGCGAAGGTAAAAAAATTGTTGTAAAAACTTGGGCAAGACGGAGCGTAATTCTCCCTGAATTTGTTGGACATACGATCGCCGTTCATAATGGACATAAATTTATTCCAGTATATATCAGTGAAAATATGGTGGGTCATAAACTTGGTGAATTTGCTCCTACGCGCACATTTCGTGGTCATAGTGGTAAGCTGGCCGAGCGGGTAAGTCGCGTTAAATAATGGGAAAAGGTATATCGATGGAAGCAATAGCTCAAACTAAATTTTTAAGAATGTCACCCCGTAAAATCAGACGGGTCATAAATCTTATTCAGGGGATGAATGTCGAGGACGCATTAAATATGCTGCATTTTACGCGTAAAGATGCTGCAGAGCCCATAGCAAAAACAGTTCAGTCTGCCTTTGCTAATCTGAGTAATGTGGAAGAAGGCGAACGGGTTGACATGAAAGATGTTTTAATTACATCAGCGTTTGTTGACGGCGGTCCTACTTTAAAAAGATTTCGTCCAATGTCTATGGGACGCGCCGGTAAAATTAGAAAACGTACTTCGCATATTACAGTGAAGGTAGAGCATAACGAATAATTCTTTGAATTAAAGGAGAGTTGGTTTTGGGACAAAAAACACATCCGGTTGGTCTCAGATTGGGTATAATAAAATCGTGGAACAGTAGTTGGTTTGATGAAAAAAATTTTGCTGACAAACTTAATGAAGATTTGCGTCTTCGTAAATATATCCGCAGTCGTCTGGACAAAGCCGCTGTTTCTAAAATTGAGATCGAACGAACGGCAAAGCGTGTTATCCTAACAGTTCATACGGCAAGACCGGGCATTGTTATCGGTAAGAAGGGCGCTGAAGTTGATAAACTGCGTGAAGAATTACGTGCTCTTACGAATAAAGAGGTACAGATCAATATTAATGAAATAAAAAAACCCGAACTGGATGCTTACCTGGTTGCTGAAAATGTAGCACGTCAGTTAGAAGGTAAAGTGAGTTTTCGCCGCGCTATGAAAAAGGCGATTACATCCACGATGCGTATTGGCGCTGAGGGTATTAAAATAATGTGTTCCGGTCGGCTCGGTGGTGCGGAAATGGCCCGTACTGAACAATATAAAGATGGCAGAATTCCCCTTCATACGCTTAGAGCAGATATTGATTATGCCACATTCACCGCTCAAACCACGTATGGTTCGATAGGCGTAAAAGTGTGGATATTTAACGGTGAAGTGATCGGGAAAGTATAGGATTTAGGAGAATTTTCTAATGTTAATGCCTAAAAGAGTAAAATATCGTAAAAAACAACGCGGAAGAATGAAGGGCAACGCTCAGTCCGGAAATTATGTGGCATTCGGTAAGTACGGTTTAAAAGCCCTGGAATCCGGATGGATTACCAGTCGTCAAATAGAAGCGAGTCGTGTGGCAATTACGCGTCATGTTAAAAGAGGCGGTAAAGTCTGGATTCGCATTTTCCCGGATAAACCGGTTACTAAAAAGCCCGCTGAAACGCGTATGGGAAAAGGAAAAGGGTCGCCGGAATACTGGGTTGCTGTGGTAAGGCCTGGCCGGGTTATGTTTGAATTGGAAGGCGTGCCAATAGAATTAGCAAAAGAAGCTATGCGTTTGGCTTCACATAAATTGCCAATAAAAACAAAGTTTGTAATTAGCGAATAGCGGAGTTGGTAAAGATGAAAAATAATGAAGAATTAAAAGGATTGACTATTGAGGAATTGCAGGATAGATTAGCCGACGCTTTTGAAGAACGGGATAATCTTCAAATTCAGAAAGCAACCCATCAGATATCAAATCCGTTACGCATTAGAGAAGTCCGTAGAGAAATTGCCCGGCTGAAGACACATATTCGTCAGAACGAATTAAGTGTTGCCGTAGAACCAAAGAAAGATGAGAAATAGAGATATGAGTACGGAACGAGGCTTAAGAAAAACCCGTATCGGTAAAGTTACCAGCACCAAAATGGATAAAACGGTAACTGTACTGGTTGAACGCAGATTAAGACATCCTGTCTATGGTAAGTTCATCAAAAAGTCTATTAAACTGAAGGCCCATGATGAAACCAACACATGCAGCAAAGGTGATGTTGTAAAAATTATGGAAACCAGACCGCTAAGTAAAAATAAAAGATGGCGTCTGGTAGAGATTGTAGAAAAAGTTAAATAACAAGGCTGTAAAAGGGCTAAAGGAATGATTCAAGAATATACGAAATTAACCGTGGCGGATAATTCGGGAGCGCAGAAGGTACAATGTATACGATTGCTGGGCGGTTCCGGTAAAAAGTATGGCTCGATAGGCGATATTATTGTGGTATCCGTAAAAAGCGCTATTCCGGGCGGAACAGTTAAAAAGGGCGAAGTTTCTAAAGCTGTTGTTGTGCGTACAAAAAAAGAAATTCGCAGACCTGACGGCTCTTACATTCGCTTTGATGAAAATGCAGCCGTTTTAATCGATAATCAAAATGAACCAAGAGGTACACGTATCTTTGGTCCGGTTGCAAGAGAGTTACGTGAAAAGCAATTTATGAAGATTGTTTCTCTGGCGCCTGAAGTTTTGTAAACAAATAGGATTGAGTAAATGAAGATCAGAAAAAATGATATGGTTAAAGTAATTGCCGGATCCTATAAAGATAAAGGCAAAATTGGGAAAGTTCTTAAAACTTATCCTGATAAAGATAAACTAATAGTTGAAGGTGTTAATATAATTAAAAGACACACCCGTCCCTCTCAGAAAAATCAAAAGGGTGGTATTGTTGAGAAAGAAGCGCCGATCCATATTTCCAAAGTGATGTATTTTTCCAATAAATTTAACACCACATCACGTATCGGATATCGTTTTTTAGATGATGGGTCAAAGGTGCGTTTTTGTAAAAATCCGGCATGCAAGGATGAAATCATTTCTGATAATGTATAGATAGTCACAGAGGTTGATAATGGCAGATTATGTACCAAGATTTATAGAAAAATATAAAAGTGAAGTAGCGCCGTATCTTCAGAAGAAGTTCGGTTATAAAAATATCCATCAAATACCTAAATTGGTTAAGATTACAATTAATGCCGGAGTGGGAGAAGCTATTCAGGATTCTAAAGTTCTTGAAGGCGCAGTTGAAGACATTACGACCATCAGCGGGCAGAAACCAATCATTACAATGGCTAAAAAAGCTATTTCAAATTTTAAACTGCGTAAAGGCATGAAAGTAGGCGCTAAGGTGACATTGCGCGGTCACCGGATGTGGGAATTTTTAGACCGGTTTATTTCAGTCGCTGTGCCGCGTATCCGCGATTTCCGGGGTTATTCTGAAAAATCCTTTGATGGACGCGGGAATTATTCAGTGGGTGTAAAAGAACAGATTATTTTCCCAGAAATTAATGTTGATAAAATAGATAAAATCCGCGGCTTTGATGTTACATTTGTTACTACGGCACAAACAGATGAAGAAGGGCTTGAATTGTTGAAAGCTCTCGGATTTCCATTCAGGAAACAATAAATATTAACGAGGTGTGGTTTGGCAAAGAAAAGTTTAATTGTTAAAGCAAATCGTAAGAAGAAATTTAAAGTCAGAGAATACAATCGCTGCCGGCGTTGTGGTCGCCCCCGGGCATATTTAAGAGATTTTGGCGTTTGCCGTCTCTGTTTTAGGGAGTTAGCCCTCCAGGGTGAAATTCCGGGTATAACGAAAGCAAGCTGGTAATAAGTTTAACGGAGAAAAACTAAATGTCAATGACAGATCCAATTGCTGATTATTTAACCAGAATCAGGAATGCTTTACAGGCAAATCATAAATATGTCGATATTCCGGCATCAACGATGAAAAGGAAGATCAGCCGAATTTTAATCGAACAGGGCTATATAAAAAAATATATCCTTATTGATGACGGCAAACAGGGTTTGATCAGAATTTGGCTTAAATATGATGCAGACAAAAATCCTGTAATTAGTAAGCTGATCCGGGCAAGTAAACCGGGATTAAGAAAATACGTTGATGTCCATAATTTGCCAAGAATTAAAAATAATCTGGGAATTGCAATTTTAACCACGCCTAAAGGTATTATCACAGCCAGAGAAGCATACAGACAGAATGTTGGCGGTGAAGTGCTGTGTTATATATGGTAAAGTTCAGGATTAGGAGATAAGATAGTGTCACGTATAGGAAAATTACCGATACCAATTTCTGAAAATGTTAATATACAGATATCAGATGACAATATAGTTACAGTTAAAGGCCCGAAAGGTGAATTAACACAAAAATTTTCAGAACGGATAAAAATTAACATAAACGATGGTGAAGCAACCATTGATCGTAAGAGTGATGAAAAAATTGATCGGTCTCTGCATGGCTTATCCAGGGCTTTACTTGCCAATATGGTTACGGGCGTTACCGAAGGATTTACAAAAAAAATGGAAATTATCGGAGTTGGTTATAAAGCAGAAATGAAGGGTAAAAAACTTTTATTGAATGTCGGTTATTCACATCCAATTATTTTTGGTGTTCAGGATGAAATTAAACTGGAAACACCCTCTCCAACAGAAATATTAGTATCGGGTATCAATAAAGAATTAGTTGGCGCCGTTAGCGCAAAGATCCGTAGTTTTAGAAAGCCCGAACCATATAAAGGTAAGGGTATCAAATATGCGGGTGAACACATCCGTCGTAAAGCCGGTAAAGCGGCAGGCGCATAATATATAGGGATTTAGAGATATGCCAAATAAAAGAAAAAAAATAGTCAAAGGAACATCGGAAAAACCAAGACTGGTTGTTTATCGCAGCAATCGTTATATCCATGCCCAATTGGTAGATGATTCCCAGAATAAAACATTGCTTGGTTTTTATGATAAAAGTAAATCTGCGGCAGCCACACTGAAGAGCGCTAAAACAAAAAGTGAACGATCACATGCTCTGGGAAAGCTGTTTGCCGAGGAAGCCAAAAAGAAGAAAGTAACTAAAATAGTATTTGACAGGAACGGGTATATTTACCACGGGCGTGTTAAAGCCTTTGCCGAGGGTGCTCGCGAAGGTGGTCTTGTTTTCTAAATGTTTAGGAGTTAGGCGTGATTGAACGTATTAATCCAGGTGAATTAGAGTTAAAAGAAAAAGTTGTACATATTAATCGCGTTGCAAAAGTATTAAAAGGCGGCCGGCGATTTTCTTTTAATGCGATTGTAGTTGTTGGTGATGGAAACGGTATCGTAGGATTAGGCCTTGGCAAAGCTAACGAAGTTATCAATGCCATAGCAAAGGGAACCGAACAGGCCAAAAAGAACCTGGTTCGCGTTTCTTTAAGAAATGGAACCATTCCACACGCATTAAAAAGTAAGTACGGTGCAGGATATGTGGTTATGGAACCAGCCGCGCCAGGTACCGGTGTAATTGCAGGCGGACCGATCCGTGCTATCTGCGAGGCGGCAGGTATTACGGATATTTTAACTAAATCGATTGGTTCATCCAATCCGCATAATGTAAGTAAAGCTACTTTTAAAGGATTGGCAGAGATGATGAATGCAGAATCCATTGCAAAAAAACGCGGACTTACGGTACAACAGGTCTTTCACGGTTAATGCTTTAGGAATAAAAAATGGCAGAAAAAATCAAAGAAATTAAAATTACGCAAATAAAAAGCGCAATCGGAAGCCCAAAAGTACAAAAACGGACTGTACTGGCGCTTGGTATTAAAAAACTAAACCAGAGTAAAGTGCATAAAGCTACCCCGCAAATTTTGGGAATGGTTAATAAAGTACGTCACCTGGTAAAGGTAGAAGAAGTTTAATTATTCTAAGAATAAGGTAAATTGCAGATATGGATTTAAGTCAATTAAAACCGGCAAAAGGTTCGACCAAACAGAAAAAAAGACGCGGTCGTGGTGAAGGCACGGGTTTAGCGGTTACGGCAGGCCGTGGTCATAAAGGTTACGGTTCCCGCGGTGGATCGAAAAAAAGAGCCTGGTTCGAAGGCGGTCAGATGCCATTACAACGCCGGGTGCCCAAATTTGGTTTTACCAATATCAATAAAGTTGAATTCCAGGTTGTAAATGTCGGTAAACTTGAAACTGCGGATATCAAAGGCACTATTAACAAAGATAGTCTCTATGAAAAAGGGTTAATTCGTAAAAAGAGTGTGCCGGTAAAAATATTGGGTCAGGGTGAATTAACAAAAAAGATTACGATAAATGTAGATGCTATTAGCAAAACAGCTAAAGAAAAAATTGAGAAACTTGGAGGCACTGTAAGCTTAGGATGATTTTAGAAAGCGTAAGAAATATCTTTAAAATCGGTGAGCTCAGAAAACGCATACTCTTCACATTTATGATTCTGGGTATTGAACGCATTGGTACTCATGTGGTTACACCGGGTATCGATACCGCAGTTCTTGCAGAAGGATTTCAAAATTTACAGGGTACATTGTTTGGTCTTTATGATTTATTTGCGGGCGGCGCGTTTAGTAAAGCTGCCGTTTTTGGATTGGGAATTATGCCTTACATCAGTGCATCCATTATCATTCAATTGCTTGGCGCTGTAATTCCTTTCTTTCAAAAACTTCAACGTGAAGGGGAAGAAGGCCGGAAAAAAATTATGCAGTATACCCGTTATGGTACGCTGGCTATATCTGCCATGCAGGCGTTTGGCGTTGCCATATTTTTACAGAGCATTCAGCTGCCGGATGGAAGGCTGGCTGTGCCGGCCCCTGGTTTAGGTTTTCAGGTTATGACCATGATCTCGATGGCCTCAGGCACAATGCTCATAATGTGGCTCGGTGAACAAATTGACGGCCGCGGTATCGGAAATGGAATTTCTTTGATTATTTTCATTGGTATCATTGCAAGACTGCCGCAGGCGCTTATTGATGAATATCAGCAGTTTGCCGTAGGTATGCGTGGTTTACTGGGTGAAGCAATTTTAATTGCCATTGCGTTAGCTATAATTTATGCTGTTGTACTTCTTACGCAAGGTACCCGTAAAATTCCGGTTCAGTATGCCAAACGGGTTATCGGAAGAAAAGTATATGGCGGTGTGAACACACATTTTCCGATGCGGGTTAATACAGCCGGTGTTATGCCGATTATTTTTGCCCAGGCCATTATGTTTGTACCGTCAACCATTATAACTTTTCTGCCGGAAAGTGATTTTATGCTCACCGTGCAGGGCTGGTTTTCTATGGACTCCTGGTTTTATTGGATATTTTATGGTTTGATGATTGTGTTTTTTACATATTTTTACACAGCCATTGCATTGAATCCAGTGGAAGTTGCAGAAAATTTAAAGAAACAAGGCGGTTTTATCCCGGGTGTAAGGCCAGGTAAAAAAACATCTGAGTATCTGGATCATATACTAACAAGAATAACGCTGCCGTCATCCATATTTTTGGCAATTATAGCCATTGTTCCGGCTATGCTGGCAAAGATTGGGAATATCCCGTTTAGTCTGGCGTCATTTTTTGGCGGGACAGGATTGCTGATTATCGTTGGTGTTGCGCTGGACTTTTTACAGCAGGTAGAATCACATTTATTTATGCGCCATTATGATGGATTTATGAAATCCGGAAAGATACGCGGTCGTCGAGGATAGCTGATCGCATTTGGTAATGATATATATAAAATCTGAAAAAGAAATACTGGCAATAGAAGCGTGTAATAAAATTGTTGCGGAAACATTAAAGTTCATTGAAAAATTTGTTGAACCCGGTGTTGATACGGAAACCATCAACAAAGAAGCCGAAAATTATATTTTAAGTAAAAATGCAAAGCCGGCTTTTAAGGGATTGTATGGATTCCCAAAAACTGCGTGCATTTCTGTTAATGATGAAGTTGTGCATGGCATACCGGGTAAACGTAAATTAATATCAGGCGATATAGTTGGCGTCGATATCGGCGTGGAACTAAATGGATATTTTGGTGATGCCGCTTACACCTATCCGGTAGGTTCTGTATCCCCTGAGGTAGCCAGGCTATGCAAAATAACAGAAGAAAGTTTGTACCTGGGCATCGAACAATGCATACCGGGCAAAAAAGTCGGTGATATTTCATCGGCGATACAAACCCATGTTGAGAAATATGGATTCTCTGTAGTGCGTGATTTAGTAGGTCATGGTGTTGGTATAAAACCGCATGAAGATCCTCAGATTCCAAACTTCGGAGAAAAAAATAAAGGTCCTCGTTTAAAGGCAGGAATGGTTATTGCAATCGAACCAATGATAAATCTGGGCGGTTACCAGGTTTATGTGGATGATGATGAATGGACGGTGCGAACGATTGATGGAAAACCTTCTGCGCATTTTGAACATTCGATTGCGATTCTTGAAAACGGACCAAAAATTTTATCGACCTTAAATGAGGTATAGTAATTGGCAAAGAAACAAGAAGCCATTAAAGTAGATGGAATTATAAAAGAGACTCTACCAAATGCCTCTTTTATAGTGACCCTGGAAAATGATCATGAGGTGCTGGCTTATATTTCCGGCAAGATGCGTATGCATTTTATTAAAATATTACCCGGGGATAAAGTTAGTATTGAATTATCACCCTATGATTTAACCAGGGGTAGAATAGTGTACAGGTATAAATAAAGGTTTTGGGAAATACTATGAAAGTTAAAGCCTCAGTAAAGAAAATTTGCGATGGTTGTAAAATCATCCGTCGTAAAGGAGTGGTGCGGGTTATTTGCAGTAAGAACCCTAAACATAAACAACGTCAAGGTTAATAGAAACAGGAGGCAATTTTGGCTCGTATTGCTGGTGTTGATTTACCAAAAACAAAAAGAGTGATTATAGGCCTAACCTATATATATGGTATTGGGCGATCAGCTGCTGAAAAGATATGCTCAGAAGCTAATGTAGATGTTAATACAAGAGTAAATGATTTAACAGAAGAAGAAGTAAAGCGCATCCGTACAATTATTCAGAATGAATATAAAGTTGAAGGCGCTTTAAAAACTGAAGTTAATATGAACATAAAGCGATTGATGGATATTAATTCAGTTCGCGGTTATCGCCATCATCGGGGTCTGCCGGTTCATGGTCAACGGACGAAAACCAATGCCAGAACGCGTAAAGGCAGAAAACGTCTTGTTGGTGGAAAAAAGAAATAACAACTTATTAGAATTCAGGAGAAGTAACATTGGCTGCACCAAAAAAGCGTGGTAAATTACGAAAAAAAGAACGCGTTGAACCGCATGGGAAAGCCCATATTAAATCTACGTTTAACAATACGATTATATCGTTGAGTGATAATTATGGTAATGTCATATCATGGGCATCCTCAGGTATGTCCGGATTTAAAGGATCACGTAAAAATACGCCTTATGCTGCGCAGGTTTCTGCGGAAAGCGCTGCAAAAGCGGCAATGGCATTGGGTCTTAAGAGTGTTGATGTAGAAGTTAAGGGACCGGGCTCCGGAAGAGAAGCTGCAATAAAATCGTTACAGGCAGCCGGACTGGATATTATGTCTATTAAAGACATTACGCCTATTCCGCATAATGGTTGTCGTCCACCAAAACGTAGACGTGTTTAAAATTGAAATAGTGGAGTTTAATAAATGGCGAGATACACTGGACCGAAAGGTAAAATTGTACGCAAATTCGGTGAAAATATTTTTGGCAATACCAAATTTGATAAATTATTAAATCAAAAACCCTATCCACCGGGACAACATGGATTGTCACGAAAAAAAATCAGCGATTATGCTTTACAGCTGCGTGAAAAACAAAAAGTAAAATACATGTATGGATTGCTGGAAAGACAGTTCCGGGTTTTCTTTAAAAAAGCAGAACGTATGAAGGGCGTAACTGGCGAAAATTTACTTCAACTTCTGGAAAGTCGTTTGGATAACACTGTTTTTCGTTTGGGACTGGCGGTATCGCGCTCGCAGGCACGGCAAATGGTTTTGCACAGACACATTCTGGTTAATGGCAAAACGGTTAATATCCCTTCTTTTATTCTTAAAAAAGATGATGTTATTCAGGTTCGCGAAAAAAGCCGCCGCTTAGCTATGTTCCATGAAGCTTTGAAAAAAATACGTGCGGAAAATGCTTATCCTTGGCT
>JAFGKZ010000092.1 GCA_016928315.1 Calditrichaceae bacterium | reverse complement strand
TTTTTAATAAATGTTCATTATTTACCATTAAAATATATTTTCTAGATATTCTAAATATTTAAAAATTGTTAGATGAAAATTTAATATGATTTAAGCACTTTTAGAAATCTAAATATAAATAGGATAAATAGACTAAAACAAAATCCTAGAATTATGCCAGATGTAGCAATCATCTTTTTTCTTGGCCAGATGGGATTTATTGGGATATTTGCATCTTCCAATATTTCTATTGTTTCTGTTTCTCGTATTTCTTCTATCTTTGCAATCTCTAATTGTCGTTTTAATTCAATGAAAATTGTCTTTTGGACATCAACATCAATATTAAGCCGTTCTAACAATAATTGCTGTTCAGGTGAATTAATAATTTTATTTTCTTCTTTAAACATTTTAACAGCTGCTTGTGCTCGATACAATTTATCTTGTGTCTCATCAAGGCTGTTTTCAATAAATATTCGTTTGTCCTTAGCTTTATTTTTTTTAATATTCTGGTTATAATAATCTAATTGTGCAACAATAAAATTTGCAAGTTCTGCAGCGAGAATGGGATCATTTGGTATTTTTATTGATAGTGTTAAGATATTATTTATCTTATCTATTGTTGTATGAATAATATTTTCTCTTAAATAGTCTTCCATTTTGTTATAAATTTTTGACTTCCATCCTTCTTCACTGCTATCAAATTTTATTTCGAAGAATTGAAAAAGGTCAATCGGATATGTATAGGTTTTATTCTTAAATTTAGTATTTAATACTCTTATTAGAATAAAATTCGATTTAATAATCTCTGGATAAATTTCTTGCTTGTTTTCATTTAAATTATTCAAGTCAATACCGGCCATAGCAGCAATCCCCACAAATCCGCTTAATCCAGTATTATTTTCATTTGCTGGTAATATTTTTACTTTCGCTTCATACCAAGGTGTAGCTAGAAAGGCATAAATTATACTGACAATAAAAAAGAATGATGTTATGTAGATTATCTTCTTTTTTTCTATCCATAAATACTTAAATAATACAACTAAATTTATCTCTTGTTCATCAATTATTTTGTCACTAAGATTCTCTTTATTAGCTGTCATATATTTCTTCTATGATGTTTAGTTATCTATTATGCTTAAAATCCAATTATGATTGAAGATCACCTGTATAGTATAAAATATCAATAGCAATAATATAATTACTTTAACCTATCAATTATCAATATAGTTGTTGCCACGCTGCTCAATATGGCTGCGGCATCGCGAATAGCCCCGGACCAGTCAATACTCTTTTTCTCAGACAACACCGGCACATATATAGTTGAACCCGCATTGATTTCGTCCGAAAGATATGACCAGAAAATAAATCGTTTTTTTACTACCGGCCGGCCGTTGGCTAAGCGGATGGTTACATTTTTGTTGTCGGCCAGTTCCACATATCCGCCGGCTGCTTTGATATAATAGTCCAGCCCGGCGCCTTTTTCATACAGCACGCTGGTGGGGAAGTTAACGCCGCCAATCACTTTTATGGTATGAAGCTTCTCCGGAATGGTGATTTCATCGCCGTCCTGCAGATAAATATTGTCATCCGAATTTGGTTTTCTGAATATCTGTTTAAAATCAATGCCGATCCGTCCGACGTCTTTATTATTCCTTATAAATCTTGCTCCTTCCAGGTAGGCGGTTGGCTTTAATCCGCCGGCCCGCTTTATCACATCGGTTATCCGTTCCGTCTTGCTCTTAAGGGTATATACGCCGGGTTTTTGCACCTCGCCGTTCAGCGTTATATTCCGCTGCACTTCCCAGTCGCTGTTGGCCCGGATAAAAATATTATCATAAGCCTGAAGATAAAATGATTCGTCTTCGCGGGCGATGTGGTTCTTGTTATAACTGGAATCAATTTTTACATAAATGAGATTAGCCAACTGCTTCTGATTGCGGTTGGCCGGATCGATCCGCGATATTTCCGCTTCTTCAATCAAAGCATCTTCGCTGAATCCGCCGGCCGCGAAAATTAAATCTTTCAGGGTCATATCTTTCAGCAATAAAAACACACCCGGGTTATTTACCGCGCCGTATATGGTCACACTATCCTCGGGGAACAGCGTTTTATCGGAGATAATGCGGATTTCATCGCCTGCGGCTAAATTAAAATCCTGCGCGCCGGCAAAAAGCATATCGTAAAGATTGATGGAAAAAATCTGTTTTCTGCGGTTGGGCAGGACGCGCGTTATGGATACCCGATTCAGATAGGCGTCGCCCCGGATGCTGTCCACTTGCGTAAATAGTTTCTTAACGGTTAATCCATCGTAAAATTCAAATTCATGAGGTCCATAAACAGGACCTTCGATTGATATTATATTCTCCATTTCGCGGCTTAATGTGTCAACAAAAATCCGATCGCCATTGTGCAAAATAAAATTACGATTATCCGCTGCCAGTTCTTTAAAATTTATGCTGTATAATTTTTGATCTTTATTATCAACATACCGCTTAACCAGAATATTTTCGAGATAGGCGTTATCTTTAAATCCGCCGGAAAATCGAACCAGTTCAATTATACCTTCATTATCCTTTAATTCATATTGAGCCGGTTTTTTTACAGCGCCTTCCCAATGCACGGTATTTTTTACCGATGCGATTAATATTACGTCATAATTTTGCAGACGCACATTAGGATACTTTTTACCCTGGGCTAAAAAATCATAAAAATCCAGCTCTTCAAAAACCTGATCGTTTCGGATAAGCGCTAAGGAACGCAGAGATCCGGTCTCTTTAATACCGCCGGCATAAAAAAGCATGTTAAATGCCGAGGTTAAAGCCGGAACCGTAAACACGCCGGGATTATTGACATCACCGACAACAAAAATCCGGATTGGTCTGAGTTTACCAAGTGAGACGTCCAGAAACGCTTTATTCTTTTTAAGCGATGAATAGGATTTGCCCATCTCGGATTTTAATCGTGCGGTCAGTTGTTTTATTGTGCTGCCATGGGTTTGGATTAATCCAACCTGGGGAATATAGATTTGTCCCTGCCGGTCCACAGTAATCTCATGGCGCAGTTCAACCTCGCCCCAAACAGTAATAATCAGCTCATCGCCCGGGCCGACCGGGTAATCTTCATCAACAGGTCCGTAAATTTCGGGCTGAAAATCAGCGGTTGCATTTTCAAAAATTTCCTGTCCGAATATGGGCAAACCGGTGGTTTTTTCGTCGGTTTCCGGAATTGATTCAATTCGTCCGGTCGGATCGATCTTTTTCTGATCTTTTACCGGCAGTTGTGAAAGTGAATCCTGAAACGTGGTAAGCGAACTGGATTCGCTTACTTTATCTGTTTTTTCCGGTCTGCCGGCGCTTTGTTCAAACTGCCTTTTTAATTCTTCTAATTTCTTTAAATCTTCCAGCGTCTGAAGCTGAGCCGGAACGGTGAAAAATAAGCATAGAATAAAACTAATTAAGCTGATACGCATGTTCAATCCTGTTTACTTGATTGCTGTATTGAATATTTAATTTACAGCTCCGCTACGTCAGTTACAAATATCCATTATTTGCACAATACCGGTTTTGGACGTCTTGTCCGGAATCGGTAGAAACCATCATTTGGTCATTGAATTCCATCGGAAATATTATGCGATTTACGCAACCTGGATTTCTGGTAACGAATTAATAAATAACTATTTACTGTTTCGGCGCAAATCCAAAAATCCTTAGCGTTTCCAACCCGCAGCCGCTATAAAAATCCGCCGATGGTATGGTCGCTGGTTGCCGAATTCCAAAATGACCATTTAATATCAAGGTTAAAATATTAGCTGTTAAATTTTGAAAATGTAAATTACTTTTATAAACAAATCGAATCAATTCTAAATTACCGGTTTTTAATCCGTTTTTACTGAACGATTGACCGGGTAATGATAATTTAAAGTTCCGGCATAATGAGCGATAACCGGAAATAATATTCCTGATCCGATTTGGCGCCGGCATATTTGCCCTCGGCTAGGCCGAAGCCAGCCCGGTAGATACTTTCTCCAAAGGATATCTCTCCGCCATAACTGTAAATCCGATCTTCCTTATCCGATCCCAGCGCGGCGTAATCCAAAAAACCTTTGAGGGTTAAATTATTCAACGGTAAAAAAAGCAGCTTAAGACCGGATCGTTCGCTTAACAGCAAAGTGAGTTCTGTGGAACTCCAGTAAAGCCGGTCGCTGTCAAAATCTTTACGAATCCCGCGGATGGGACGGGTATATTTAAAATCACGGGGAAAATCGTATTCATAAAAACGGTCGATACCAATCGATTTAAAAGGAGGCAGATTGCCGTGTTTATTGATCGCCGTTATCCGGCTTTGCAATCCCAAAGATTCGCTGAACAGATTTGAGGCAAGGTTCAGATTTACTTCCGAAACGCCAAAATTGTATTGATAATTAAGCGATTTAAAATACTTCACGGATAAACCGAACTGACGCTTTGCCAGAGCAGGATACAGCCGGGTCGGCAGCAGGTAATCAAGCTGGATCTGCAGAGATGGCCCGTGATATCCGTAATCATTTGGCGTCTGCAGCTCATTTTCGTTGATGGAATAATAGTATCCGGTATAAGCTAAGGTTAAACTCGACGTAAATCGTCTGTTACCCTGAATATAATAATTTTTTGTACGGGCTAATTCTGCAATATCCTGATACATTTCTATATAATCACCATTTTGATGCGAAAAAATTACCGGCCCATGATAATAAGTAGTTGCGAAAAGGCCGTTAAGCGCAGAAAGATTATGAGTAACCAAAACCAGTGATTTACTAAACTCACGGCCGTGCACGCCAAAAACCGCCGCCAGCGCTTGCCGCTGTAGTGCTTCCATCCATCCGGTCATCCCGTATAGCCCAAAACCAAGTTCTTCATCATACCAGGGAATAGCCAGAGAGACCAGGTGGATTAAATCCGATTGGGGAAATCGTATTGATTTTATTGTGGGATTTGGAATGGTGGAATCAGGCAGATTTAACATATCGGCGGCATCCGGTTTTTTTACCATCCAGGAAGCATAAGCTGTTTTTTTCATGATTGTATCGGGCTGCGTTACCTGATTGTAGATCGAATCCAATGGCAGGGTGGCAAATAGGTCATTCCTATCGGCATCCCAGTTGGATACGATGAGCTTACCTGTTGATTCATCGTAATCGTGCAGCCAATAGGCGAACTGATCGTTAAAAATGGTATTGATTGCGTTTGTATTCAGGTTATAAACAGCCAGCGCGGGATTATCATCAAGATAGCGGTTAAAGGCAATCAGCGAATCGTTGATTATTACCGGATTCCGGTCATCGTGCGCATCATTGGTCAGTGCAGTCAACGTTGAATCATCCAGTAAAAATAAATCACGGTAACCATTATCACGCTGGGCGGATACAATCACCCTGTCATCGGGGAGACAGGCCATACTGCCGACCGGCATTTGTGTATTAAACATGGTATTATGATAATTTTTCTCACTATTGAACCGATGCAAAATGGATTGATCGGCCAGAGTTTCGCATAGAATAAGATTATTAACACTGTCGAATACAGCCTGCCGCGCCCGCAGGGGATGGCTAATCGTCCGTGTTTTGCCGGTTTTAAGATTGATTATTTTCCAGATATATTTAAGGCTGATTTGATTAGATTTCTGACCATAATAATAACGTCCATAAGCCGCCCATGTTTTGTCCTTACTCAGAAACACATCGGTGTCGGCATTATTGGTAATGCGCTTTTTAATTTTTATTTTTCCTTTATTAAACTGAACGATCGCCACGGATTTATAGTTATGAATTTCAGACTCGCGGTAAACAACAAGATAGCTGGAATCCTGAGCGGAAAGAGGAAAAACCTGAAAGGTGCGGTCACCAATAGATAATAGGTCTTCCGTTAATTTTGATACCGGGTATTCCGCCAGCAGGTCGCCGTAATAGATGACCATGCGGCGAATATAATTGGTAAATAATATATCCGGACTTTTACCATAAACTTTTTTAAATGCTTCATTAAAATCAAATAGCCAGCCCTTTTCGTTATGAGCCATTACCTTAACTAAAGAGGAATCGCCGTACCGATCGGCCAGAAAACGGGTAAAACCATGGGATGCAGCATATAATAACCGGCCGTCTTCCA
Organism: Calditrichaceae bacterium; assembly: GCA_016928315.1. Classification (GTDB taxonomy): domain Bacteria; phylum Calditrichota; class Calditrichia; order Calditrichales; family Calditrichaceae; genus JAFGKZ01. The sequence continues at coordinate 4,885 of JAFGKZ010000092.1, read as the reverse complement.
GGCTTTCAAGAGCAGAATAATTGAGTTTGCCGGTTAAAACCGCGTTACGGATATAGATATCGCCGCGATACATATTCCAGTCTTCCGTATAATATTGAGCAATGCCTTCATAAAACCAGAGGGGAACGGTTAAGTTGGCCGGCTCGCCTAAAAAACTCAGTTTTCGTTTAATTTTGATAAAAGTCAGCGTATGGGCTAATTCATGTTTTAAAACCTGTTTGTACCAGGTTTGCGTCCCGGTAGTCATATTTAGGTACATGGAAGATAGAGCATAAATGACAACGGCATCGTTAAGAGCATAGCCGTTAGTTACATCAGGAGCGTCCGTGAAAATGATCCTGACTTTCGATTTTTTTAGTTCATTTAAAGGCAGCTCAAAAATCTTAGCCAATCGCGGGATCGATAATTCGGCAATTTCCAATAATGAATCCGCAATAACCTTGTTTGATTGCTGATATTCAACACGCGAATAGGCGCCTTCTACCTGGTACCAATCATCTGCAAACGAATATTGAAACAACAGTAAGTAAACCAAAACTACAAGTTTTATCAATTTAAACTCCCTGAATTTTTTCGAATTGAATTATCTGATTATTTCATGTCTGTACATAAATGAAATTCAATATAATAAAAAAAGCAAAATGGCAAAATGAAATCATAATCAAAGTTTTAAGACTAAATCTTTTTCTGGAATTTTATTATTTAACAACTTAAATTTTTTACTCAATTTCCTTAATAAAGATTAATTATATGAATATCTACCAAAAAATTGTAGAACTCCAGGAAAAACAAATTCCTTCAGCGCTGGTGACGGTTTTAAGTACCAAAGGATCGGTGCCCAGGGAAGCCGGATGCAAAATGATTGTTCTGGAAACAGGCCAGATTTTCGGGACTATTGGCGGTTCATCGGTGGAAGCCCGGGTTATTAATGAGGCGATTACAGCCATCCAATCTCAAAAAATACGATTAGTGAGTCATGACTTATTCGATCAGGAAGAAAAAGATACGGGAATGGTTTGCGGCGGCACGATGGAATTTTTAATTGAACCGTTGACGGTTGGTGAAAAATTATTCGTCTTTGGAGGAGGTCATGTTGCTTTACCGGTTGTGCAATTAGCGGTAAAAATTGGATTTAGTGTTACGGTAATTGATGACCGCAGTGAATTTGCGGCTAAAGACCGGTTTCCCGAGGCGCATCAATGCATCCAGGCACAGCCCGGTAAATATGCGGAAGAACTGGAATTAAGCGATAGAGATTATGTGGTGATCGTTACGCCGGGTCATAAAGATGATTATGCGGTTTTACGCGGCGTGATAAAAAAACCTGTAAAATATTTGGGCATGATCGGCAGTAAAGTTAAGCGCAAAGAAATTTATGAAAAACTTAAAACCAATGACGGCGTTACGGAAGCGGAGTTAAAAAAAGTACATTGCCCGATTGGTCTGGAAATCGGCTCGGAAACGCCGGAAGAAATTGCCGTAAGTATCGTTGCGGAACTTATTAAAATCAAACGTTCCACAAAATAAATTTATGAATAAACATCAAATCATCGGCAGCAGACAAAAACGCGTGGATGCGCTGGGCAAAGTAACCGGCGCCGCTAAATACGCCGCTGATTATAACATACCTTTCCAGTTATACGGCGCCGTTAAATATGCTGAATATCCTCATGCTATCATTAAAAAAATTGTTACTGCAGAAGCTGAAAAATTAGCGGGTGTCACTACTGTATTAACATGTAAGGATGTTCCGGGTAAAAACCATTTCGGATTGATTCCCAATATCCGGATACTGGCGGATGACCGCACCCGGTATTTAGGTGATGTAGTTGCCATCGTTGCGGCTGAAAACATTAAAACTGCTAACCAAGCAGTTGAAATGATTCAAATTGAATATGAAGAGTTACCCGCCGTCTTTGATCCTGAAGAAGCTTTAAAACCAAATGCAGTAAAACTTTATGATGAAGGCAATCAAATTGTTCATCACAAAGTACGTAAAGGTAATATTACTGAAGGTTTCCGACAGGCTGACTTTATTATCGAGAATAAATTTACAACTCAGGCTATTGAACATGCCTATCTGGAACCAGAGGCTGCTTTGGCTATGCCGGATGAACATGATGGATTTAAAATCATCGGCTGCATGCAGAATTTTTATACCAGTCATAAAGTGATTGCGGGAGCGCTGGATAAGCCCCTGTCCAAAGTTCAGATCATCCAATCAACCATGGGCGGATCCTTTGGGGGAAAAGATGAATCAGCTACACTGGTGGCAGTGCGTGCCGCCTTGCTGGCGCAGAAAACGGGCCGTCCGGTTAAGATGGTTAACAGCCGGGAAGATTCCTTTATTCAGAGTTATAAGCGGCATCCCTATAAAATGTATTATAAATGGGGCTGTAAAAAGGACGGCACGATTGCGGCAATGGAAATGAAAATTATAGCAGATGGCGGCGCCTACTGCTCGATGAGTCCGTTTGTTACCTGGCGCTCAGTGGTTCAGGCGACGGGACCCTATTATTGCGCTAATGTTAAAACCGATGTGTACGCGGCTTATACCAATAATAATTTTACCGGGGCCATGCGCGGATTTGGCTCACCCCAGGTCAATTTTGCCATTGAATCGATGATGGATGAGCTGGCGGAAAAAGTTGGCAAGTCACCGCTGGAAATCCGGCTGCAGAACGGATTTGAACAAAATGCCGTTACGGCGACAGGCCAGAAACTGGATCATTATGTAAGTTTAAAGGATGTACTGCAAACTTCGGCAAACGAAAGCAGTTTTGAAACATGCTGGAAGGAAAATAAATCCAAGCAGAAGATAGGTAAAAAGATTGTAAGGGGGATTGGTCTGGCCTGTGCCTATCGCGGTGTTTCTTTGGGCGCGGAAGGTGTGGATGCGCCCAGCTCCATTGTGTATGTGCAGCCGGACGGCAGCGTCAGTTTAGCTTCCGGCATTATTGATATGGGGCAGGGAGCGCGGACGGCTATGGCGCAGATTGCCGCTGAGGTGCTTGGGCTGCCGCTAACCCGGGTTCATTTTCAGGAACCGGATTCGGGTCGTGTGGCTGATTCCGGGGCAACGGTTGCTTCAAGAGGCACCATCATGGGCGGCGGCGCCATGAAAATTGCCGCAGAAAACGTGCGCAAAATTATGGAAAATACAGCGCGCGAAAAATTCAAGCTTTCTAAAGGGGATATTGTATTTAAAAATGAAAATATTTTTATCCGGAAAAATAAATCCGAAAAGAAGATTTGTTCTTTTGATACTTTAGTTGAAGCCTGTTATCAGGCCGGCCGGCCTTTATTTGCCAGTGGTGTGCGCAATATTGCTGTTACCTCATGGGATGAAGAAACCGGGCAGGGCAATGCCTATTTTACCTTTGTTTACGGAACGAATATCGCCGAGGTCGAAGTTGATCTGGCTTCAGGCAAAGTAAACGTTACACGTTTTTTGTCCACGCATGATGTGGGCAAAGCGGTTAACAAATCTATGGTGGAGGGACAGATATACGGTGGTGTGGCCATGGGTATGGGCTATGGCGTTATGGAAAATTTCATCCAGGAATCGGGTAAGGCAAAAACGATAAATTTCGATGAGTACTACATTCCAACTGCGCTGGATATGCCAAAAATGAAATCGATAATTGTGGAAAATGAAGATAAATTTGGACCCTTTGGGGCGAAATCCATTGGCGAGCCGGCATTGGAAATAGCTGCACCGGCTATCGCCAATGCCATATATAATGCGACTGGTAAAAGGATATATAATTTGCCGGCCAATCTGGAAGAAATTCTTCTGGGAAGAAAATTACGCCGGGATGTCGAACGGGGCTCAGTCTCCTGTAAAATTGAAGTATAATGTGAATGATGCAGTATCATAAACCAAAAAATATTTCCGAAGTAACCGAACTGCTAGATACATTTAATGGTTCTGCCCAAATAATTGCCGGCGGCACCGATATGCTGGTAGAAACCCGTTATCATCAGCAAAATTTAAAAGAACACTGGATTGATATCTCAGAAATAGATGAACTTAAACAGATTCATGTGATTGATGGACAAATCAGCATTGGCCCGGCTGCTACGCATTCGGACATCACAGGTAACGATGTAATTAAACAGCATGCGCCGTTGCTGGCTGAGGCCTGCCGTGTCATCGGATCGTTGCAGATCCGTAATCGCGGTACCATCGGCGGTAATGTTTGCAATGCCTCACCCTGTGCAGATTCGATCCCTGCCTTGATTGTTTTGGATGCGCAATTGGTGATTGATTCCGCTGAGGGTGAACAGGTAAAACCTATCTCTGAATTTTTTATCAAACCATACAAAACCATTCTTACTCCGGGAAGCTGGCTCAAAAATATCCGGATTCATAAAATGGATACTGAAGACAAGTTTGCTTTTCTCAAGCTGGGCCGGCGCAACGCTTTGGCCATATCACGAATGAATTTTGCCGTGGTAATGAAAATTTCAAATCATATTATCGATTCGGTTCGGCTGGCCCCCGGATCGGTTTATCCCATTTGGCGGCGCGTAACTGAAGCAGAAGAATTTTTACAGGGAAAAAAGGCATCGGAAACGATGTTTAAAGAAGCCGGAAAAATTGTGGCGGATAGTATGATCAAAACAAGCGGCCGGCGCTGGTCAACGCCGTATAAAGAGCCGGCGGTGGCAAATCTTACAGAACGGGTTTTGTGCAAAGCAGTAAAGTTTGACTGTTGATTCCTATTTCCATTGAAATGATTTCATACGTCCCGACGGGACGTCTTGTTTTATTGATTTTAATATCCGGGCAATAAATTGCCCGGCTAAGGTCTGTGATTGAAACATAAAAAATTATAAAATCCCGTTCAGGTTTTCAGGACATCTGCCTGTTAATTTTTGG
>JAFGKZ010000091.1 GCA_016928315.1 Calditrichaceae bacterium | reverse complement strand
TAATACTTCGGTATATTTTGAATTATTATTAATCTTTAAGATTATTTTGAATTAGAATTTTTCCTATCGATTAAAAATAACCTCCTGTTAAAATAATAAATTAACTTTATTGTTCCCTTAATATTTTTTCATCATAAGGGTGTTAATCAAACTGAATGGCTATAACGATTCATCGAAAAATTCATAATGATCCCCATCATTAAAAACATGGATAGCAAAAATGAACCGCCATAGCTGATAAATGGTAACGGCAGCCCCGTAACCGGAGCCAGGCCAATAGTCATACCAATATTTACAACAATATGAAAAAACAGCACAGTGGCGATGCCCACAATTACCAAACTGGCAAATTTTGATCGCACCAGACTGGCGAGATAGATCAGGTAGAGTAATAAAAGCGCAAATAACAACATTACAACAAGGACGCCGGAAAATCCCCATTCTTCGCCTATCACGGAAAAAATAAAATCCGTATGTTGTGCCGGTAAAAAACGAAGCTGTGTTTGCGTGCCCTCTAAAAAGCCTTTTCCCCAAATTCCTCCGGAGCCGATGGCCACTTTACTTTGAATAATCTGATAACCGGCTCCTTGAGGATCCGCTTCCGGATTAGCAAAGGTTAAAATGCGCTGTTGCTGATATGGCTTTAACTGTCCCCATAAAATAGGTGTGATTAATCCTACAAAAATATGAAGCAGGAATACACTGATCAAAATAATAGGTTTTTGCCGCGATAGAATTAAAATGATGAATACTACAATCATCCATATTAAAAACGCATAGAAGTTAAAAGAAAGAACCAGTGTAAAAAGCGGTGTAATGATAACGAACAAGTAAAATAAATTCAGGCCGGACCAATACAGTAAGGGGAGAATGATGGCCAAAAACACAAGTGAAGTTCCTAGATCCGGCTGACGGGCAATTAGAACAAAAGGTACGATTATAAGTCCGATAACGGCTAAAAAATGTTTAAATCTATTAATATCTACATCGGATTTTGATAAATATGCTGCGACGGCCATAATGGTGGCTAATTTACAGAATTCGGATGGCTGCAATTTGAGTGATCCGATAGTCAGCCAGCGTTCTGCGCCAAAACCACGACTGCCAAAAATTAATACAAAAATTAAAAGCAAAATACTTAATCCATAGAAAAGGTAGGATGAGCGCTGGATATATCTAAATGGTATAAATGCCAAAGTGAACATTAATATTAAACCAATAATTGCAACGGTTAACTGCCTGGAGAAATAGTATGCACTGGACTGCACGGCAATATGGGTTGCGCTGTAAACTGCCATAAGACCAATGGAAACAAGACAGCTAACCATAAATACAAGTATAAAATTCAGACTTAAAAATTTATTCTTTGGCATTACAGCTACTCCGGTTTTCTATCGGTATGAATCGGACGGATAGGTTCAATGTCAATTGGATTAAAAAGGGTTTCCACGGCAGGAATCTCTGTTGTATCAGCCTTTACGACGGGCCGTGGAATTAATTTACCGTAGAAATAGGTTTCCATAAATTTACGGGCCATAGGCGCCGCAATAGCGCCCCCGCCGCCGCCGTTCTCAACAATCACGGCAATAGCAATCTCCGGCTTTTCGAAAGGAGCAAATCCGATGAACCAGGCGTGTGTCTGTCCGTGTGGATTTTGAGCGCTGCCGGTTTTTCCTGCCGTTTCGATATTGGGTACTTTACCCAGCCAGCCTGTGCCGCCATCGCAGACCATGCGCATGGCCTCCCGCACAATATTGTATACGTCATCGCTGATACCGTGGATATATTCCGTTTGTATAGGAAATTTGGTAATCTTACGAGTAGAATAATCATAGATTTGATCTACAAGATGTGGTTTATAATAAACGCCTTTGTTAGCAAGAATCATTGCAAATTGAGCTAACTGAATTGGCGTTGTAAGTAACTCACCCTGACCAATAGCCAGGTTTGCCAGATTCCCTTTAGTCCACCCGCCTTCTCCGAAAACACGATTAAAATACTCTTCGGTAGGAACCAGACCGCTGTTTTCATTGGGCAGATCAATTCCGGTTGGCGATCCGAATTTGAATAATTTACTATACTTTGACCAGGCATCGAGGCCAATTTCTAAACCGAGCTGAAAAAAATAGACATTGCAGGAATTTTTTATGGCGCCATACAAATCCAAACTGCCATGACCTTTAGCATTCCAGCAATTAATTGTTTTGCGTCCAAGTTTAAAATATCCCGGACAAAATGCTTTCCATTTAGGAGTGATGATATTTTCCTGCAAGGCAGCAATTGCAGCGACTATTTTATAGGTGGAACCTGGCGGATAGCCGCTCTGAATAGCACGGCTGAATAATGGCCGGCTCTCATCATTTTGCAGCTGGTTCCAAACATCCTCTTCAATCTTGCCGGTTAGAAGACGGGGATCATAATCCGGTTTACTAACAAAGGCTAAAATACCGCCATCACGGACATCAATAGCTACCAGCGCGCCTCGGTTTTTCGTCATTAACGATTCGGCTACCTGCTGATGTCTGTAATTCATCTTTAGATAATGATCACTGCCGTGAACCGGAGGAATATCCTGATAGGAATCGTAATCGCCTAATTCACGTCCGGAGGCATCGACAATAAAAAATTGTGAACCTTTACTTCCGCGCAGCTCTTTTTCATATTTCTTTTCCAATCCGCTTTTGCCGATCATTTCACCCTGATCGTATTCGGGATTCATTATGCGCTCAACCGGATTAATTTCACCAATAGTGCCGAATATATGGGGAGAATTTACATTTTGCGGATAATATCTTTTTGATGTAACTATAGTAACCACGCCTGGCAAATCCTGACGCTGTTCTTCAATGGCAATCAGTGTTTGATTAGTTACATCCCGGGCGATAATGACTGGCCGAAATCCGTATTGCTTTTTTATCTTATCCAGAACCTCTTTATAATCGACCTGCAGAAATTCGCATAATTCTTTTAATTTTTCTGTGTTAACGACTTTGGGAATAACAGCAATCGAAAAAGAAGACCGATTATCCACTAAAATGTTATTTTCTGAATCTAATATCAATCCTCTTACAGGATATATCTGCATTTTTCTAATACTGTTATCCATTGATTTTTGAACATACTGTTCCTGATTCATCACCTGCAATCGCATAAAACCTGTCAATAAAAAAATAAAAATGAACAGGGTAATCACAATCAACGTAAGTCTTTTTGTAATTAATGTATTTTTATCAAACTCTCGCATCGATTATTCTTCAGTGAAATATTTCTTCAGAAAAAATGATACCACAAAAAACATAACTGTTGTATAGATGGTATTTGGAAAAACCCGGCTATATAATAATTGGGCAAATGGCAGATCAGTTTTATATTGTAAAAATAAATATATTATAATTTCGTGGATTAATATCATTATCACAAACCAGACAATATACATAGTACCGCTAATACCGACAGTTTTCATTTTTCCGGATGTATACCCTACAATCGCCTTGGGGAGCGCAGAAATTCCTACAGGCATCGATGTTAATGAATCCATTAGAATACCAAGAAAAAATCCGGCCGAACTTCCCTGAATAGATCCAAAACGTTTACCCATGAGCAATACGATTACTAATACAATATCAGGTCGCCATATGGTTATTTCCAGATAGGGAACAAAGAAACTTTGTACAAGTATTGATCCAACGCCAAATATCACGAGTATAATTATAAAATATTTTTGTTCGTGATTCACTAGTTCTGTTCCGCCTTTAAAATATATACCTCTTCCAGGGTATTAAAATTTACTGAAGGTTTTACCCTGATTGTCTGAAAAAGTTGATCGTTATTAATCTCAGCCTGAATTACCGTGCCCACTTTAATATTGGGGGGATAAATTTGGCTGAATCCCGAAGTAAATAATACATCGCCGGGCCGTATTTCAACTGTATTCGGTATGTATTCCAAAAATAATCCGTTACCGCCGTCCCAGGCGATCATGCCTAATTCCCGGTTACGTTGAACTCTTGTACTAACCCGATTATTGGGATCGAGTAAAATTTGGCATATCGCGTAATTACCACTGAGCTTAACGACTTTTCCGACCAAGCCATCTGAAGTCATAACGGCTGAATTTTTAGTTACTTCGCCAATATCTTCGCTGGATAATAGTAAGCCTGTTACAATATCAATCGGGCTGTATCCGATTACTTTTGCCGGAATGAAATCGTATTGCGTTTTATATTTGAACTGAATCAATTTTCGCAGACGGATATTTTCCAAAAGAGCGTCCTGAAGCTGAAAATTTTCATAGGCAAGCCGGGTGTTTTCTTCTGTAAGTTTATGATTCGTCTCGCGAAGACTGAAATAAGCGCTGATGGAATCCGTTAATTTTCCTATAAATCCAATGGAAAAGAGGGTGGTAGAACGCAATCCTTCCACAATTTTAGCATCGCTGGATATAATCATTAAAAAGGAAATAATGAGATAGACCAGCAAAGTCAGTGAATCACGAAACCGGGATAAAAATTGTAAAAGAAATGACACGTTGTTCTTTGTTTTTACCGAAAAAATTTATCTATTATTTTACTCAATTAATTTGACCGCTTTTGTTTTAACAAAACCTTTTCGTACTGTTCCGGATGATCAAGAATTTTACCGCAGCCGTCCACGACGCAGGTTAAGGGATCCTCAGCTACATGGATTGCCATCGAAGTCTCTTCACGCAGGCGAATATCCAGTCCTTTTAACAAAGCGCCGCCGCCCGTTAATATAATGCCTCTGTCAAGAATATCGGAAGCCAGTTCCGGCGGTGTCCGTTCGAGAGATAACTTCACAGCTTCAACGATGGTATTGATTGGATCATTTAAAGCTTCCCGTATTTCCTGTGAAGTGATTTCGATGGTTTTAGGAATACCATCAATTAAATCGCGTCCTTTGATTTCCGTTTTGATTTCTTCTTCTAGTGCAACTGCAGAACCAATGGTACATTTGATATCTTCGGCCGACTTTTCACCAATCAACAGATTAAAATTCTTTTTAAAATGCTGGATGATAGCATGGCTCATCTCATCACCGCCCACGCGAACCGAGGTATGATTAACAATACCGTTCAATGAAATAACAGCGATTTCCGATGTGCCGCCGCCAATGTCAACAATCATGTTGCCAACCGGCGCGTCTATTTCCAGTCCAACACCTATAGCGGATGCCATGGCTTCCGCCACCAGGTCAACTTCGCGGGCTCCGGCGCGTTCTGCTGTGTCGCGAACCGCACGTTTCTCAACTTCGGTAATTCCAGACGGCACGCAGACTACTATGCGGCCAATCATCATACGGTTTACATTGGCCTTCTTGATGAATTCCCGCATCATAATTTCAGTCGCTTCAAAATCGGCTATTACGCCATCTTTTAAGGGACGTATGGTATGAATACCTTGATGCGTGCGGCCCAGCATCTGGCGGGCTTCCTGCCCAACAGCCATAATACGGTCCGAATTATCTTCGAGCGCAATAATGGATGGTTGGTTGACTACAATACCTTTACCTTTAACATAAATAAGTGTATTTGCTGTACCTAAATCGATACCAAGATCAGAAGATAAAAAATTTAAGAAACTTAAGGCCATGTACCAGCTCCTGTAATATGTAATCTTTGCCGAAAGTAGCCTGAAATGAAAACGGGCTGTAAAAGTTAAGCGTTAAATTTAAGTAAATAATGGAACTTAGTCAATCAATCTATCCGTCCGGTTTATTATAAAAAATGCGCCATTATTTATTAAAAATATTGGACACTTCAAGTTTATTTTTTGAAGTATTAATAATAGCCGTTGAGCCGATTGGCATGGTAAATTTAAAATTTCCATGACCGTAAGGAAAATTGTAGATTACCGGATAATTGACATCAATAAAATACTGGTGTAATACTTCTTTTATAGTGAACGAATCTTGTTGCACGTTAATAACCGGATCGATAAAATTGCCCAGAATTATTCCATTGATTTTATTAAATATACCGGACAGATTTAATTGGGCAAGATAACGATCAATACGATAAGCATCTTCACCGACATCTTCGAGAAAAAGAATACAACCCGAATAATCCGGTGAATAGGCTGTGCCCAATAAATGCGCTACCATGGACAGACAGCCGCCGAGTAACGTACCTTCCGCCAAACCATGATTCCAGATTTTTATCATATTGGCAGTAAATTGAAGTGAATAAGAATGATCCGTATTATAAATTTGATTCCATAAATGATTTTGGGTAAAAGAATCCATTGGCTGACTCATTTCGACAGCAGCCATTGGGCCGGACAGGGAAGGCAGCTTAATTTGATTCCATAAAGCCAGCTGCAGCGTGGTTATATCCGAATAGCCGATTAATGCTTTAGGATTATTTTTAATTAAGTTGAAATCCAGTTTATCCAAAAGACGCAGACAGCCCCAGCCGCCGCGCGCACAGATGACCGCAGCGATGTCCGGATCAGAAAACATTTGATGGATGTCGTTGGCACGCAACAGATCATCGCCGGCAAGATAACCGTACTTTGCCGTTAAACTTTTTCCTTTAACTGCCGTATAGCCCATATTTTCCAGATATTGCAATCCCTGATCCAGTTTAACTTGATCCGGTTGAAAAGCAGGAGCGATAACGCCAATTTTGTCGCCTTTGTTTATTCTTCTTAGCATATTTTTTTCATTCCATAATTATCATTTCCGTGAAAGGGGTGCCGGAGTTTATTTTAACCACTGATTCTCTCTGAGATTTACAGATTTAGTCTTATCAGATGTAGTATTCCAATCTTCAAATTCTATTTGTACTTCTTCGCAGCTTCGATTTCTTTATACAACAGCCTGAAAAACGGAAATCCATAATAGCATCAATTTGTAAAAATAAAAAGCATATCTGTTAGATCCACTTACTATTACCAAAGGTTACGATCAATACAAATGAAAAAATATTCACTAATTGTGAAAAAAATACCGAAATCCATTTGAATTTACGCCAAATTGATAATAATTTACATCCGTCAATCAATAAGAAAATAACAATATTTCACCATAGTTTACAAAATTAAAATATAAAATAAGAAGGGTGGATGTTATGGCTAAAGTATTAATCGCCACAGAAAAACCGTTTGCGGCGGCGGCGGTATCGCAGATTAAAAGTGTGTTTGACGATGCCGGTTATGAGGTATTTTTATTGGAAAAATATGAGGACAAGGCGGATTTATTAAAAGCTGTCGCCGATGTGGATGCATTAATTATTCGCAGCGATAAGGTAACGCCGGAAGTTATTGAGACTGGTAAAAATTTAAAAATTGTGGTACGCGCCGGCGCCGGTTACGATAACGTGGACTTAGCGGCTGCTTCCGCGAAAAATGTGGTTGTGATGAATACGCCGGGACAGAATTCCAATGCAGTTGCCGAACTGGCTATCGGGATGATGATTTACCAGGCCAGAGGTCAGTTTAATGGAAAATCCGGTACGGAAATCAAAGATAAATCTCTGGGTATTCTGGCCTATGGCAACGTTGGTAAAATTGTGGCAAAACTTGGTATGGCTTTCGGCATGCAAGTTTTTGCTTTTGATCCGTTTGTATCCGCCGCGGATATTCAGAAAGATGGTGTTGAAGTCGTAAACAGTATCGGAGACTTATTTGCCAAATGTAATTATGTATCGCTGCACATTCCCGCTAATGATCAGACAAAAAAATCAATTAATTATGCCCTGATGTCCAAGATGCCGGCTGCGGCAGCGGTTGTAAATACCGCCCGTAAAGAGGTGATTGATGAAGACGGTTTATTGAAAATGTATGCCGATCGCGATGATTTTGTTTATATCTCCGATGTTGCCCCGGACTGTGCCGCTGAGATTGCCGAAAAATTCCCCGGCCGCTTCTATTTTACGCCAAAAAAGATGGGCGCTCAAACTGCGGAAGCCAATGTAAATGCCGGTATTGCCGCCGCTAAACAAATTGTAAACTTCCTGGAAAAAGGGGATAAGACATTTCAGGTGAATAAATAGTATTTTTAATGTCAAACTATTTTTTACATTACCCCGGTTCTCCGGGGTTTTTTATTTAATTCTTTTTTAATTGTTTTTTTAATTCCATTTCTTAATTTCAAGCATGGAATCCTGATTTATCCGGTATCAGGGAAATATTAGCGATTAATTTTAGTTTATACATGTGGTCGCTGAATTAAATTAAATATTTGTGACTTAATCAAGGTAAAAAATATGTCAAGATCAAAACCAGCCATGTGCCCGTTATTTCCGGATATGCCCTGTCCGCAGGGGCAGGACAGCGCCGACGCCTGCAAGGTGCGCATGGAAGGCGATCTGAATCCCTTATTGAATTTCAGGGATTATCTCTTTATAAATTGCGCCTTGCAGAGGGCAAAAGAAAATGAGCAAAAATACAAAATTTCGAGCAAACCAAAAGATTAAAGGATTTGTTCAAATATTAGTGATTATTGAGAATTTGATGTTTATATCTCAGCCTTTCATACCGTTCCTTATTATCAGAAATGAGGATAGTAAGCAAAATTTGAAAAACAGAAATATTATGAGTTATTTATATTCTGGAGATAACTTAATAAATGCCTGTTGTTGAAAAAAAAGTGAAACAAATAGATGGACTGAATAAAACATCCCTGCTAAATTTATATCGCAATATGATTACAACGCGGATGATGGATGAGAAGATGCTGATTATGCTGAAGCAGGGGAAAAGTTTTTTTCATATGGGGGCCGGCGGACATGAAGCGGTACAGACAGCGGCGGCGTATGCCATGCAGCCCGGCTACGATTATGCCTATCCCTACTATCGTGATCTGGGATTTGTACTTCAATATGGCGTATCGCTGGTTGAGATATTCTTAAATTTTCTGGCCCGTGCGGATGATCCCAGCTCCGGCGGCCGGCAGATGTCCAATCATTATGGAAATAAGAAATTACGCATCGTTTCACAATCCAGCCCAACAGGAACCCAGTATTTGCAGGCGGTCGGCACCGCGCTCGGCGCAATAAAAGAAAGCCGGGATGAAGCGGTGTATGTTTCTTCCGGGGAAGGAACGACCAGTCAGGGTGATTTCCACGAAGCGATTAACTGGGCCTCGCGGGAAAAACTTCCGGTCATTTTTATGATTCAGAATAACAAGTACGCGATATCGGTTCCTGTCAATCAGCAAATGGCCGGTTCATCTATTTATAAATTGACTGCCGGATACGAAGGATTGAATCGTTATAAAATTGATGGGACAGATTTTTTTGAATCGTATAAAATATTACAAAAGGCGATTGCGGATGCACGGGTTGGAAAAGGTCCGGCATTAATTGAGGCGGAAACGATCCGATTATTTCCGCACTCATCATCGGATTCACAGAAAAAATATCGCATGCAAAAAGAGCTGGATGAAGATAAACAAAAAGATCCTATTCCCCGTTTTGAGGTTAGCTTAATTGAGAACGGTTTACTTACACAGGATGAAATTGGTCAGATTAAAAAAGAATGTAAATCCAAAATAGATGCGGCGGCGGAAGAGGCGGAACAATATCCTCAGCCTGATCCGAATAAATTGACTCTTTATCTCTATTCCCCGCAAGAGGATTCTGAGAAAGTGCAACTTGAACCGGAATCGGAAACGGCGGAAAAGTTAGTGATGGTGGATGCCATTAATCATGCTTTAAAAGAAGAAATGGCTCGTGATGAATCCATTTATATTTTTGGTCAGGATGTAGCCGATGGCAAGGGCGGCGTCTTTACGGCAACCTCGGGGATATCGACGCAATTCGGCAAAGACCGCTGTTTTAACGCGCCATTAGCGGAATCCAGTATTATTGGCGTTGCGATCGGTATGGCTGTGCGCGGACTTAAGCCGGTGGTGGAAATCCAGTTTGGCGATTACATCTGGACGGCCATGATGCAGATCCGCAATGAGCTTTCTACCATGCGCTGGCGGTCTAACAATAACTGGGCATCCCCGGTAGTTATCCGCGTACCTGTTGGCGGTTATATTCACGGCGGGCTGTGCCACTCACAGAATATCGAGGCATTCTTCGCGCACATTCCGGGTATAAAAATCGCCTATCCGTCCAATGCAGCGGACGCTAAAGGTTTGTTGAAACAAGCCATTCGCGGCGCTGATCCGGTTTTGTTTCTGGAACACAAAGGTTTATACCGGCAAAGTTATGCAGCAGCACCGGAATCGGATGAGAATTATCTGCTGCCGTTTGGGCAGGCTGGCATTAAGCGCGAAGGCAACGATCTTACAGTTATAACCTGGGGCGCTTTGGTGCAGAAATCAATGGAAGCGGCGGCGCAATTACAAAAAGACGGTATTGGTATCGAAGTAATTGATATACGCACCATTAATCCTCTGGATACGGAAACCATACTGGCGTCAGTAAAAAAAACCGGCAAAGTACTCATTGCCCATGAGGATACGCGTTTTCAGGGCTTTGGCGCGGAGATCGCATCGCATATTGCGGATTTTGCTTTTGAGCATCTGGATGCGCCGGTGAAACGGCTGGCCGGAAAAGATGTGCACATTCCCTTCAATGCGATTTTGGAGGAAGAGGCTCTGCCGCAAACGGATCAGATTGTGGATGCATTAAGAGAATTAGCGGCATACTAATATGTGTTAATTTTGTGTGTTTTTTTAGAATGATGGTAGTTAAAATTGTTTAAAAATTACCCCCTCATTCCCCCCTGTCCGGTCCGCCGGTAGGCGGATCTGCCAACTGGCGTGACGGCCAGACGGGCCTTGGTAAGGGGGTATGCCCGTTGGGACGACACCGAACAGGCCGAAGGCAGAGGGGTGTTTGCGGAATTGACATAAGCACTGAAATTCAAATTTTGGGATAATAGATGAAATTCGAAATGCTCATGCCTAAAATGGGCGAATCAATTACAGAAGGCACCATCTTAAAATGGCTTGTGTCCGTTGGCGATCCAGTCATCAAAGATGCAACGATTTTAGAAATCAGCACGGACAAAGTCGATTCGGAAATTCCCGCGCCGGTTAGCGGCGTAATATCAAATTTTATCGCCCAGGAAGGCGATACGGTGGACGTCGGTTCAGTGATAGCGGAAATTGAAACTGAATCCAATCAATCCATCGCAAAAGATAAACCTATTGATGAGCCGAAGATACAATCAAAAACAAATAAGAATTTTTCTCCGGCAAATATAAAGCCGGATAAGAAAGTGAGTAAGAACCGGTTCTACTCGCCGGTTGTTTTGAATATTGCCGCTGAGTATGGTATTGATATGGCACAATTGGAAACTGTACCGGGAACGGGCCTCAATGATCGGCTCTCAAAAAAGGATTTGATAAATTATATCGATAATCAACAATCCATTCCAACTTCAACTTCACAAATAGATATTATGTTACCTTCCTCAGCTGAACTGGTGAAAAGAACAGAAATTATTCCAATGGACACTATGCGCAAGTCCATCGCTGAACACATGGTCCAATCAAAACAGACTTCAGCTCATGTCAGTTTGTACAACGAAGTGGATATGAGCGCTGTTTATGCCATCCGTGAACGCAATAAGGATAATTTCAAAAAGCGGGAAGGCATCAGTTTAACCTATATGCCGTTTATTGTGGAATCCGTTGTAAAAGCCTTAAAGGAATTTCCCCTGCTCAATGCATCCATCGAAAACGATAACATACTGGTAAAAAAATATTATAACATCGGTATTGCCGTCGCCGTTGAAAATGGCTTAATCGTGCCCAATATTTTTAACTGTGATGATAAAAACCTGGTGGGGCTGGCCCGGGCGGTTAATGATGTGGCTGCGCGTGCCCGCAATAAAAAACTAAAACCGGATGAACTGGTCAACGGCACCTTTTCCATATCCAATTTTGGTGTTTATGATTTGACCATGGGTTTCCCCATAATCAATCAGCCGCAGGTAGCTATACTTGGCGTGGGCGCTTTAAAGAAAAGAGCCGTGGTCATTAATGATGCGATAGCCATCCGGCCGATAATGTATTTGTCATTAACTATCGATCATCGCTTGATTGACGGGGCGATGGGCGCTAAATTTCTACAAAAAATTCAGCAATTGTTAGAATCGTATGATTCTGGATTAATTGTATAAATCTCATAAAGGCACATAGACGCAAACAAAATTTACTAGTTAGTATATCATTAAGAATATTCATTTCAGTTAGTAAACTACTTCGTGGCTTAGTGGCTTGGTGAGAACTTTGTTTATTCTAGGAGTTGTCATTTGCAAAAGAAATTAATCTTGCATGATTTTCATTCTGCCTGCGGGGCACAGTTCATTAGCAACAGAAATTGGCAGATTCCTGCAAATTATGGCGATGTAAATTCCGAACTGCGTTATGTCCGCGATTCGGCTGGATTGCTGGACCAAAGTTATCTGGCTAAGATGAATCTGAACGGAAAAGACACCATTGATTTTATAAACCGGATTTCAACCAATGACATGACCAAATTAATTATGAATCCTATGTGTGATACGATTTTTGTGACACCCAAAGGACGGATTGTTGATTACTGCCGGGTGATTAAGCGTGATTCCGCTTATACCGTTATTTCCAGTAATGTAGACGGCATGTATTTAATGGATTGGTTAAACCGGTTTTTGATATTGGAAGATATAAAAATAAAGGATGTCAGCAGCCAGTATATCTGGCTTCTGTTAATCGGTCCCCGCTCGCGGGTGTTCTTAGGATCATTGACCGGTCAGCCCGTTGCGCCGGAAGATGAAATTATCTGGATCAACACATTTGACGTTGTAATTCCGGCATTTGCCAACAATCATTTTTGCGCGCCTGCCTATAATATATGGATGCCTGCGGATCGTTCTGTAGAAATATTGGAATGGCTGCGAAAGCGGTTGAATGCGTTTGAAGGCGGCATGATCGGCAATACGGCCTTTCAGATTACCCGTATTGAAAGCGGTATGCCGGATTGGGGAACGGAGCTTACCGAAGATTATAATCCGCATGAAGCCCGGCTTTTAAAAGCGGTTAGTTTCACGAAGGGCTGCTATACGGGTCAGGAGGTAATTGCCCGGCTGGATGCCTATGATAAGGTACAGAAATACCTGATGATTATTGAGATGCAGGATATTATTGATGTTTCTGCGCCGTTTGATGTATATCTGGATGATGAGAAAATCGGCGTGTTAACCAGCTTTGCATTCGATCCATTGGAAAACAGAAGCGTTGGATTAGGTTACATCAAAAAAATGTATGCCCGAGATGATTATAAATTAAAGGTTGAGGTGGATGTCGGTGACCGCCGGATTGCCGCGGTATTGCGTTTACCGCCTGTTTTATAATTTTTAATGATTGCTTTTTTCTTTCCGGAAGATTGATTATGTACCATTATGATAAACATTTTACTTTGGATGAAGCGCGCTCCCATTTGCCGCAGCTAAGAGAATTACTTTCTGAAATTCGGCGCATGGCCGTTCATTTAAAAGATATCGGTTTTAATTTTTATGAAGGCCGCTATCGGCCCGGTTTTCATCCTGATACATTAAACGAATATCCGGATGAATATAATGAGATGATAAGTTTAATCCGGGAAGTAACAAATATGGGCATCGAAATTAAGGGTCTGGAAATAGGTTTGATTGATTTTCCGGCACTACGCGGTAATGGGGAAGAGGTTCTGCTCTGCTGGAAACCGGATGAAGCGGATATCGAATTCTGGCATCCAATTGACAAAGGCTACAAAGGCCGGAAACACATGGATGATTTTTAAATTGTTTATCGCGCTAAGCCGCTAAGATCGCAAAGTATTAAAATAATAAAAAAACACCCGATTCTTGAAATCTAAAAATAAAATTCAAAATAACTTTGTAATCTTTGTGTGCTTTGTGAAGGAAATTTTTAAAATTGGAT
>JAFGKZ010000090.1 GCA_016928315.1 Calditrichaceae bacterium | reverse complement strand
GTATTGTTCTATTTCCGAAGCCAGATTTCTTTTATATTCTTCAAAGTTTTCCTTGGCCGTTTTTTCGGCAATTTTTGCTTTTTGAACTGATACGTAATCTGAAAATCCACTAAATATATCAAGAGAAATCCCAATACCATAATTTATACTATAATTTCTACTATAATTCGAGTATACTCTGGAAAGATCTTCATTATCTCTACTATAATTTATTCTCCCATATATTCTAGGGTAGAATTGGCCTTTGGCCATGGATATAGAGAGTTCGCGTGATTTGATATCTGATTTATTCTTCATAATTTCCGGTTGGTTATCAAAAGCTTGCAGAATTAATTCATTTGATTCAGGTATGGCGATCTCAAGATTTATCTCGGAACTGACCTGTAAAGGCGTAAAAGGATCACGACCCATAACCAAGTTTAAATTCTTTTTTGCCTGATCGACGGCATTTTTTTGCTGTAATAATGAAATCCGGTCATTACCCAGATTCACCCTCGATTGGAATACATCCAATTGTGCTGTAGCGCCTAATTCATACATTTTTTCTGTCCGGTCCAATTGTCCTTGACTCCGTTTAACAGCAACTTCATAAACTTCCAAGAGTTTTATTTGTTTATTGAGATTAAAATAGGCTTGTTCAACCTGCAAGATCACATCATTCTTTGCGCTTAACAAACTATATTCAGCGGATTTTTTATCCGTCTTGGCTTTACGGATACTATTCCACCAAATTCCTCCATCAAAAATATTTTGATTTACTGATAGAGCAGCATTATTAGATTCTCTTTCAGTTGCAGCCTGTGTAATTACTCTTTCTTCAAAAATTGCCCTTCCCGCACTATCCTGACCAACAAGAACATCACCCAAATATTCTCGAATTCCGGATTCAGTTTTCCCTTTACTTGCCGATGCAGAAATGCTTGGCAATATTCCCGAATAACTCCCAAGCACATCCTTATCAGCTGCTTCATCCGATAATCTACTCACTCGAAGTGTACTATTCTTTTCCAGCGCAATATTGATACAATCCTCCAATGATAATACCTGTGCGGCTTCCTGTGCAAAAACAGCTGTACCCATTACAAACACGATAAAAAGTAAACCGGCTAAAAATTGGATTTGTTTAAAATTAAACATGAATCGACTCCTTCTTTATAACATAACTCCTTTGAATAATTGACCCAGGCTAATGGAAATACCTGCATAGACTACATATAAAGCAATAACTGCTGTGTATGATTTTTTCATACTAAAATTATAAATAATGGCAAACCCGATTGAATAAACGATTATTTTCCAAATGGTAAACACATCGAATACATCCAACAGATTATATAATAATGTCTTTGATTCCGAACTACTTAAAAATATAGCCGGGCTGGTGGCCGCATGTAAGGTTCTATTCATTAGCATCATTGGTAATTTAACAATCAACTCCGGCAGCCCAATTAAACCGCCCCAGCTTACCAGTGCAAATATGTGTTTGAATGAAGCCTGACCTCCATACACAAAATTGCCAAATAACATCAATGCCGCGGTAATAACTGAATAAGATATAACAACGGATAATACGCTTCCAATGGCCGGCGCCACCCGTTTATTCAGCGCACTCTGGTTATCCATGGCATCAAGCATTTCCACTTTTTTGCTTTCCGGTATCATTTCGGAAGTGTTAATAAAATCACGCTGAGCCCGAACCTGCAAATCAACTGTGGAAAATGTACCAATTATAGTAACAATTATAATTACTGTAAATGGAAACCACCAGTCGGAACGCTCTTTTAAATCAAAAAAGACTAATGATGGTTTTGTAAACAAATATACGCTTTTGTTCAATAAAGTCATTTCTTACTGCTCAGTTGTTAATCCAGCCATTTTATTAATCGCCTAACTTTTAGGATTGATCTTATAGACGGCTATGCACAATAAAAGTTGCCTATATATATCTATGTCAATAGAATTTATTCAATTTAATAATACAATAAATTCAATGAAATAGAAAATTCTATTTTTTAATTAGACAGCGAATATGTAAAAATATTTCAAAAAATATTCTACGGCTTCAATAAAATTGTTCTATTCTTCTTAATCAATTCCAGACAGGCTTCATGTTCGTTGGGTACATCACCATTTAGGATAGCCTCTTCAACAAATTTTTTTATCTGTCCTACCTTAGGTCCAGGTTCAAGATTGAATAATTTCATAATTTCCAGTCCATCCACAGGCGGCTGAAAATTACGGATACGGTCCCGTTCTTCAACTTCTTCAATTTTTTGCAAAACATGATCATAATTGTTTTTATACTTTTTTACCCGTTTGGGATTTTTTGACGTTATATCGGCACGGCATAAGGTCATTAAATCATCTATTTCATTTCCAGCTAAAAATATCAGACGACGCACAGCAGAATCGGTAACTTCAGAATCAACCAGGGCCATGGGTCTTAAATGCAGAGCCGTCAGTTTTTGAACATACCCGATCGAATCCGCAGAATATCGCATTCGTTTCATAATTTTACCGATCATGCGTTTTCCGACAATTTCATGACCATAAAAGGTCCAGCCGTTTTTTTCATCGAAGCGTTTAGTTTTAGGTTTACCGATATCATGAAACAATGCCGCTAATCTAAGATTGATTGAATCGGATTTTTTGGCAATATTGTCAAGAACTTCCAGCGTATGATTAAACACATCTTTGTGATGATATTTTTCCTTTTGCTCTACACCTTTTGTTTCAACAAATTCCGGTAAGAATATTTCCAGCAGTCCTGTTTCATCCAGCAATTCTAATCCCACAGACGGCCTCTTTGCCAACATAATTTTATTAAACTCATCGGTAATTCGTTCCTGAGATACTACGTTTAGCCGGTCTTTATTTTTTGATATGGCCTGATACGTATGATCTTCAATTGTAAAGTTGAATCGGGTGGCAAAGCGAATGGCCCGCATCATCCGCAAGGGATCATCCATAAAGGTTTGTTCCGGATCGAGCGGCGTGCGGATAATGCCCTTCTTTAAATCCTGCTGACCGTTAAAGATATCAATAATCGTTTCTTTTGATCCGGGTTTAATTTCCATAGCAAGCGTATTTATGGTGAAATCACGACGGCTCAAATCGGAATGCAGATCAGCTTGCTTTGTCACTGGTTTTCGGGAATTCTTTGAATACGACTCCGAACGGGCATTTACAAATTCCAGTTCATAATCATAATATTTGGTCATAAAAGTGCCGAAACGGGGATAACGCACCAGATTGCGCAAATGAAGATCTTTTTTAAGCTGATCAGCGAACTTCATCGCGTCACCCACAACAACAAAATCAATATCTTTACCCGTCTTGTCCAACAGTTGGTCACGCACATAACCGCCGACAACATAGATTTCATACCCGCATTTTTCAGCGGCATGGTATATTTTTTCGAAGATTTCCTGGATGTTCATTGAATTATAATAGGTCGTTATTGCCCTGGTTTATTCATAGTTAATTGCACAGAATTTTACATAAAAATAAAGCCATTTACTAAAAAAAGAAAATGGCTTATTTAAGGTTATTAAATTAATCGATTATACTAAGTTTAATTGAGCGCTAATATTTTATCATACCTGTTATCATTTTTAAGAATACTTACAGCTTCTAAAACCGGATCATCTTCCGATAGCAGTATTCGGTCACGCTCTTTATTGCCCAGATATTTTTCGGTTAATTCAGCATTGAGAACTTTGGCTATTTCATCCGCATGGTTTTTGAAACTTGATTCTTTTTGTTCCGCAATTTCTTTCTTCAGCTCTTTGATTAGCATTAAAATATTATCAGAATATTTTTGGGTCGATGCAATTTTTTCAAGTTTATCCAATTCACGTTCACCCTCGATATCAAAAGTAACTTTTTTATTCTGAATGTACTTTTTAAACATAGTTAAAACTGAATCCGCCAATTGGGTGTCCGGCTGCCAGGCAGCATGTTCATGGTGGAACTTGACAGCATAATCGAAAATAAGACTTTTACGTATGAGTTCCATTGTAATATAGCTGATCGAATCACTGGCTACTTTAATATCCGGATAGATACCACCTTTGTCTTCAACTTTACGCTTATTTCGTGTATAAAATTCGTTTGTTCCGCTCTGCAACAGCATCAATGAATCGCGAATAAATACATCATTTTTATTGCCATAGTCCGTTTTCTGAATACAACGCCCACTGGGTATGTAATAACGGGCCGTTGTAATTTTTAATTTTGTGCCCTCATTATTATCAATCGAATAGACTTTTTGAACCAGACCTTTGCCATAAGTGGATTCACCTATAATTACCGCACGGTCCAGATCCTGAAAAGCCCCTGCAACAATTTCCGATGCACTGGCGCTTCCCTGGTCAACCAGAACAGCCAGCGGCACATCTGGTAAAAGCGGCGCCTTTTTTGTGTAGAATTTTGTTTCACTTTCCCGATATCCTTTGGTGTATACCACCATTTCATTTTTATCAACGAAGATATTAACAACATCAACCGCAGCATCCAATAAACCGCCCGGATTGCCTCTCAGATCAAGAATAAATGCCCGGATATCCTGTTCATTCTGCAGATTACGGATTGCTGTTTTCATTTCATCCGAGGCTTTTTCGGTAAATCCGGTTAAGCGTAAATAGGCTACGCCCGGTTCAACAAATCCGGCATAACCCACATCTTCAATTACAATTTCCGCCCGGGTTAGGGTGACCGAATAAGGTGCATCTAATCCTGGTCGACGGATTTCCAGGGTAACCTCAGTACCGATTTTACCGCGCAATTGATCGGATACTTCATTCACACTCCAGCCGGATATCTCTTTACCGTTTATTTTTTCGATGATATCGCCGGCCTGAATACCAATTTTTTTAGCCGGTGTGTTGTCGATGGGCGCAATAACTGTAACTTTTTTATTACGCAGACCAATTTCCATACCCAGACCGCCGTATTTTCCGGTGGTAATAATTTGCAAGCGCCGTTCGCCGTCTTCTTCCAGAAAAACCGTATAGGGATCGAGTTTCTCCAGCATCCCGTTAATGCCGGCTTTCATTAAAGGATACGGATCTACCTCTTCAACATAATGCTGATTCAGATTTTCATATACCTTCTGCATATACTGCCAGCCCTTTTTCAGGCGAAGATAATAATCCTGTTCATCGGCATCCGCAGGATTTGAAACCCACATGATAGATAACAGGCTAATTATAAATAAACTGCCAATAAATACTCTTACTTTATAGCTCATTTTACAAACCAATCCTTTTTGAAACTTCTTTTACAATTTTTTGGTGAATGGATTCAATCGACTGTACAGCGTCAATCACACAAAATCGTTGTTTATTTAAATTTGCTATTTGTTTATAGCCATTAAACACTCGTTTAAAAAATTCTATTCCTGCCGTTTCCAGCCTATCGGCTGTTCTATCCGCATTATTCATCCGTTTAAATAATTCATCCGGGGTTAATTCTAAATAAAACGTTATACCCGGTAACAAGCCAAAAGTTGCAGCCTGGTTTATAGTCTTTACAACATCCAAATCAAGCTGCCGTCCATAACCCTGATAGGCCGTGGTAGAATCCACATATCTATCGGCGATGACGATTTGCCCCTCTTTCAGTAAAGGAATAATACGTTCCGCAACCAACTGCACCCGGGCCGCACTATATAAAAATATTTCCGCCCATTCATTCATACAATGATGGTTTTTATCCAGCAAAATTTGCCGGATCTTCTCTGATATTTCAGTATCGCCCGGTTCGCGCAAAAAATAAACTGTATAGTGATTTTCTTCTAAAAATTCTTTTAATAATGATATTTGTGTTGACTTACCGGAAAAATCGATACCCTCAAACGAGATAAAATGTGATGCATCAATTGAATTCATGTTATGTTATCTGTTTCCACTCGCACTTGTTAAATCGCCAGTAATTTAATACAAGACGGCCGCTCTCATCAACTATTTGTATAACCCAGAGTCCGACCAACTGCATACCGAATAAAAACGTTAACACATAGGCGCCCATTATTTCATTGATAATAACCGCGACAACGGCCAGCCACATTAACCAGTTTAAATCAGCGGCGCCCCGCAAATTACCTGCATAAGATGTATTGATAGCCTTTGGAACCTGTAAAATTACAAATGTAAGGATTAATGAGTGACATAAAATTCTTACCTCTATATTATTTGTAAAGGAGGCAAATATCTGGGCGTCGAACAACCAAACAATACCCGCCAATACCAGAGCATTAATCGCTGAAATGATACCAACCAACTGGCCGCTTTTTCTTGCCTCTGCAAAATCCTGAGCGCCTATATTTTTTCCAACCAGCGTCATTCCTGCTACGGCAAACCCCCAGTTAACCATCGCCAGAACCGATTGTATTCTGACCATCACCTGGTGCGCAGCCAATGCATTTACATTTATCCGCGCCGCAAAAAAGCTTAGTACGATCTGGCCGATAGACCATACAAATTGTTCAATAGTTGTAGGCACTCCCATTTTAAACAGCTGCTTAACGGTCGCCATTTTAGGTGTGGTAATTTCTACAACAGCCAAAAATAGGCTGGATTTATGATTTCTTAAAAAAAACATCGTGATAAAAAATCCAATGGTATGGGCAATACCCACACCCAATGCAGCGCCAAAGGTTTCAAGTCTCGGAAAACCGAGCCAGCCAAAAATGAGCAGGGCATCCAGAATAATATTCGTAATATTAACGATCAGGCTTATAGTCATTGTCAGCATGGTATCGCCGACACCGCGCAGGATACCCAGAGCGATAAAGTTAGTAATGATAAATGGTGCGAAACAGGCAACCGTTTTTATATAAACAACACCGTATCCCCGGGCGACCGCCCCTTCTTCTTTTATTAAATGAAAAAGAAGTGGGACTGCAAAATACCACAAAAGTCCAATGGCTATGGCTAAAATTATACCGATGAAAATCGCCTGCCCTAAAACATGATTGGCATTCCATTCATCATTGGATCCAAGATAACGGACAATAATAATGGAGCTGCCGACAACAAAGGTAAGTAAAATACTAAAAGTAAGAACGATAAATTGCTGAGCCACGCCAACACCGGCCAGAGCCAGAGCTGAAAGCTGACCAATAAATATAGCCTCAATTAACCAGGTTACCGTTTGTGAAGATAAATCAATGACCGCGGGAAACGAGGTTTTAAGTACTTGTTTTAAAGTCCCTTTATTCTGTGACTGCAATATATCCATATAGCAAACAGGTTCCCATCGTTGATAGAAAATTAAGATTATTATTTCTGTTTATTAAAAAACCGGGCATTCCTAAAATACCCGATTTTAGTACTCACAGAAAATAAACTGTTTACAGATAATAATCCAATCCCAGATGGGTGAGTTCCTTTTCACCCGCCAGGAACCTGAGTGTATTTTTTAATTTTAATAATTGAATAAAGAGATCATGTTCAGGATAAAGATTTGGAGCATGGATTGGGCTTTTAAAATAGAAGGACAGCCATTCCTGAATACCTTTAAAACCTGCGCGGAAAGCAAGATCCATAAACAACGCCAAATCCAGTACGATTGGTGCGGCTAAAATACTATCGCGGCATAGAAAATCAATTTTGATTTGCATAGGATAGCCAAGCCAGCCAAAGATATCAATATTATCCCAGCCTTCTTTATTATCTTTACGCGGCGGATAATAATTGATTCGTACTTTATGATACAGATCTTCATATAATTCGGGATATAATTGTGGTTGTAATATCTGATCCAGTACGGAAAGTTTACTTTCTTCTTTGGTTTTAAATGATTCAGGATCATCCAATACTTCGCCATCGCGGTTACCAAGGATATTAGTAGAGAACCAACCATCCACACCAAGCATACGGGCTTTCAATCCCGGGGCCAGTATGGTCTTCATCAATGTCTGGCCGGTTTTAAAATCCTTGCCGGCTACCGGCACGCCCATTTCCTCAGCAAAGGCATACATAGCCGGAAAATCAGCGGAAAGATTAGGCGCACCATTGGCATACGGTACACCCTCTGCAATGGCAGCCCAGGCATACAGCATACTGGGCGCGATATCCCGATGGTTATCTTTCATACCCTGTATAAACGCTTCTTTAGTCTGATGTACTTCGCTTGGTTTGATAAAAATTTCCGTGCTGCCGCACCAAACCATAACCAGACGATCCAGTTTGTTTTTTGATTTGAATTCCCTGATATCCTCACGCAGTTGTTCCGCAAATTCATATTTGTTTTGTGCTTTCTTTACGTAAGATCCATCTAATTTTTTTACATAATTACGGTCAAACACGGCCTTCATCGGAACAATACCGGATAACTCATTTTTTAGTGTGTCGAGTAATTCTTTATCAAGCACACCAGCGTTTAACGCGGATTCATAAGCATTATCTTCAAATAAATCCCACGCCCCAAAAACCAGATCATTCAAATCAGTTAAGGGTATCAATTCTTTTATTAGTGGATTTCTGTTTTCATCCCTGCGGCCTAACCGGATATGATTCATTTGTGTTAGTGAACCGATTGGTTTTGATAATCCTTTGCGCACAGCCATGACACCGGCGATATACGTTGTGCTTACTGCCCCCAAACCGGGCAATAAAACACCTACTTTTCCTTTAACATCCTTAATAGTTATTGTTTTTCCTTCAGCGCCGCTCATTTAACTTCCTCCTGCATATTAGCTTTATCTTGTTTATAAACATATATCAACCGATGGATAGCAGTATAGTTTGCGAAGATAGCTACCATCCATAATGCAATTTCCAGTAGTGTAACAGGAAAATCGGTTACATGAAATATAGTAATATCAAATATTTTATAATATAAAAATGCACCTGATCCAATCAGTACCACCCGTTCCGGTCGCTGCATCAAACCAACTTTGGCTTCAAACCCGAGCGCCTCGGCACGCGCCCGTACATAACTAACCATGGTAGAACCGCCCAGGGCAATAAAGGCAATCACCGATAACACATAATTATCGTGGCGAACATAATAGGCGGCTATACCAAAGAACATGATCACCTCTGAATACCGATCAATAGCCGAATCAAACAACGCTCCGAATTTTGTGACCCGCCCGGAAGTCCGCGCCAATTTGCCATCCAATACATCGCAGATACCGCCAATCAAAATCAGCACACCGGCAAGTCGTATATAATTTGGCCAGGCAAATATCACAACCGTACCCATTGCTGTGATAATTAAACCCCAAATAGTAAAATAATTTGGATTCAAATTCCATTTTGAAAACAACTTTACCAACGGCGTTAATAGATTAACAAATCCATCCTGCAGCCATCTTGGTAGTAAACTTTTACTTTTATCTGCCATATATATTCCTCATCACAATGACTTTGCAGCAATCAATAAAACAATTTCACCTTTTATCTTTTTTACTTCCAGTCTGGTTTTGAGATCTGAAAGATTTCCCCGAAATATTTCCTCAAATTTTTTCGTGAGTTCCCTAGCCATCACGCATTTACGATCGCCAAAGAATTTTATCAAATCGTTCACTGTTCTTTCAATACGGTGCGGTGATTCGTAAAACACCACCGTTCTATCTTCCTGACTCAGCCATTCCAACCTCGTTTTTCTTCCTTTTTTCTGCGGAAGAAATCCTTCAAATACAAAGCGGTTTATAGGTAAACCAGAAACCGGCAGCGCCGCTGTTAGCGCCGACGCCCCCGGTATTGGAATAACTTTTATTTCCTGTTCGATACAAGCCTGTACCAACTGATAACCAGGATCTGAAATACCCGGCGTGCCGGCGTCTGAAATAAGGGCAATACTTTTACCCTGTTTCAGTAGTTTGACCAGTTTGGGCGTTTCCGTTTTCAGGTTGTAACTGTGATAGCTGCGCAGTTGTGTTTTGACATCATAATGACGTAATAAAACACCTGATGTCCTTGTATCTTCAGCTGCAATTAAATCAACATTATCCAGTACATATTGCGCCCGATAAGTCATATCACTTAAATTTCCAATCGGGGTCGCTACCACATAAAGCGCGCCGGATAGTATTTCTTCCAATTTATGCGCCCCAGTCCCTGCAATAACGAAAATCCTGGTTAATGGTTCGATTGGTTAATTTGGCAATAACCGGCGGTCGTCGTTTAAACTGGCTCTTCTGTATTTTAGATTTTATATCATTGATTGTTTTTGTTGTATATCCCAGGTCCAGTAAAAGTTCCTCGGGATAGCGTAAATCGATCACATGATAAAGTAATTTATCTATTTCTTCGTAGGTATATCCGAGTTCATCTTCATCGGTTTGCCCAATCCATAAATCCGCTGATGGCGGTTTATCAATAATTTCTTTGGGGATATCCAGATACTCTGCCAGCTGCCATATTTGCGATTTATACAAATCTCCTATCGGATTGATTGCACTGGCCAAATCGCCAAAAATGGTACCATAACCCAGCAGCAGTTCCGTTTTATTACTGGTGCCTATAACCAGGGCCGCGTGTTCCGCCGAATAATCATAGAGCAAACACATACGTTCCCTGGCCATTTTATTACCTTTTCGTAAAGCTGATACCTTTGGTTTATCCGCAAAAAAAGTATCCACCATAACTGAAATATCCTGAACCAGATAATTTATTTTTAACTTTTTTGCCAGTAATTCCGCATGAACCCGGCTATCGGGGTTACTCTCACGGTATGGCATAATCAGGGCGGTAACATCATTCGGATTAAAAGCCCTTGCCAACAATGCGGCAACAACTGCAGAATCCACCCCCCCGGATAGACCCAATACAGCTTTATTCAGTCCGATCTTCCCGGTTTCATCCTTTAAAAACCGAATGAGCATTGAGGTAACAAGTTCACAATTAATTTTTAACACGAAATTTTCGCCTGATCTTGATGAATCATTAAATATACAATGGTATCCAATAAATTTAAAGTTTTTTTAACTGCACATTTATAAAGATTCTTGTAAATATTTATAGTCCGGACAAAGTTTGCCATTCCATACAATAACCGCTTTTTTAATATCCTCATGCAAGCCGGATTGCTCCAGATTTTTTTTATAATCTGCTTTCAATATGTTAACGACATATTTTTTTAATTGATTGCTGAAAAACGTTGAAGCATCATTCGGCAGCTCGGCTGGCAAATTATCTACGGCCAGCATAACAATACCAGCGCCTTTATAACCCATATGAAATCTTTTTGTGATTGGATCAATCAAATAAGCCGGCGATCCCGAATCAGTGGTTTTCACATTGCATTCGATAGAACCATTTACATCGCAGGTAATATCCGCAATGCCCTGTAGTTTCATTTTAGGCTGGATTTTATAGAGCTCTTCCAGCGCTTTCCATTTGACAAATCGGGGATACCGCCGATCCCAGAATGTCGCATTAATTATAATTGTGATATAGGGTAAGTATTTAGTAAAATCAGAAATATATATCTCGGGTTCATTGTAATACTCCAGCAAATTAAATGGTTCACCCGATATGGTTTTAACCAGATTTTCCTCTTTAAATACCGCCATATAAATTTGCTTTGAATTCGTCTTGTTATAGCTGTTGAGAGTATACAGATCAGATGGCTGAATTTCAGTGACCGGCAAACATTTTAAAATGGATTGGGCGCCCTGTGATACATTACCGTAACCCAATACCGCAACAACTAATGGATTTATTGACGACGGCAAACCATTGCGTTTAATAGTTACGCCAATTTGTTTGAAATGGTCTTTTGCTTCTTCAACAGAATTATATTCCAACGCCTGCTTGCATTCAGCAAAAGGCGTCTCAATACCCATATTCTGCCAATATTGACCCATTAACCAAAAGATATCAATCGTTCCGGCATCGCCTGCATAATTGCCAAAATAAACCTTTCTTCTGTCCCGGTCATCCGAAATCCTTTCGTAATCGATAAGCGTAGAATTACTATCAATAATTTTTTTTAACATCGGCATATTTTCTTTCTGCCGTTTTATGGTATGGGAAAAAAAAGCATAGACCTTGTTATCCAATATTTTATTTTCAGGTATTTCTTTGACTCCAAAAATAACATCCCCAGCTTCCATACTTGAGGTTAATTCTGCTCCGGCATTGCAATAATCAGAGGATTTAAAAAATCTTTTTTCCGATTTTTCAACGTAGACTTTACACCCTGTTTTTTTTATTAGTGATTGTATATCTGCCGGAACCAGCGGCGCCCGGCGTTCCCAAATGTTTTTATCTTCGGCCCGGATTAATAAACTCTTCATTTTCAGTTCCCAACTTGTGCAAATCATTTAATCCAACAGAAAATCAATTTACCAGCGTAGTATTATGCTGATTATTAATTCAGATAGGGAATTTAATAAATTTTTAAGCAAAATAACAAGCTCATTTTAAATCTTTATTCTGATTTCATTACAGTTAAAATATGGACAATCCGGCTATATTTTCATCTGTATTTCAACTTGACAATATAGCTGATTCATCACTATTTTTTGATGGAATTATAATAAATTTAATCAGCGCAATTTAATACGGTATTTTTTTGAAAAGAGATGATGCTGCCTTGGTAAAAAAAGCCAAGGCAGGAGACGGTAAAGCCTACGATGAATTAGTACTTCTATATAAGGATGCTGTATATAGCATTATATACCGGATGGTTCACAATAAACAGGAAGCAGAAGATCTATCGCAGGAAGCATTTATAAAAGCGTATAATTCTATCAATTCTTTCAATGAAGAATATGCATTCTCCACCTGGTTGTTTAAGATTGCAACTAATAATTGTATTGATTTTTTTCGTAAACGCAAATTGAAAACCTATTCGATGGATCAGACGGTTAAATATAAGGATGAAGAATTTCAGCAGGAATACGCCGATGATGAACCAACTGTGGATCATGATATGGTTGCATCAGAAAAAAGCGGGATGATTCGAAAAGCCATCGATGAACTTCCTGAAAAATACAGGACAGCCATTATATTACGTCACCATGAAGAACGCAGCTATGAAGAGATTGCTCAAAAATTAAATTTGCCCCTGGGAACAGTTAAAGCCCGAATCTTCCGCGCCCGTGAAATGTTGAAGAAATCACTGCAGGGTATTTTGACCTGATTGTTTACTTTATAGACGAATTTTTTGAGGTTTTCGGCTTATCTATGCCAATTAAAGTTCGGTCAGCCGCCCGATTCTGGTTTTCTATTGTGTTTTGATATTGTTCCTGTTTTGTCTTTATCTTATTAATTTCGTCTCTGATTTGGAAATTGATATGTAACAATTCAAGTAAAATAGTTATCACAATAAACACACAATAAAATTGAAACCTTCTCACGGTCCCGGGTCTTTGCAAAAAAATAGGAGATCTACTCTGTTCACTTTATTAGCGGCCACAAGCAACCAACACAAATTGGTAGAAATTGCCAATACCTTAGCAGACATCCCTCTGCAGCTAAAATGTCTGAATGAGTATTCCAATTATCCCCAAGTAAATGAAGATGGTAGTACTTTCGAAGAAAATGCCAGAAAAAAAGCCCGGGCTTATTTTGAATATTCAGGTTTGCCTACTTTTGCCGATGACTCCGGTCTGGTTGTTCCGGCACTCAATGGCGAACCTGGCGTGCATTCTGCACGATATGCCGGTGAAAAGGCGAATTATGCGGATAATAACCGATTATTATTAGAAAAAATTAAATCTATACCCGTGGATAAACGGGAAGGTCAATTTATTTGTACGATCTGTTACATCGATGAAAAATATCAAGAATGTATTACTGGCGTCAGCGCTGGAATTATTTTAGATCGATTACAGGGCACAAAAGGATTTGGTTATGATCCTTTATTTTATGTGCCAGAGTTGGGAAAAACATATGCTGAACTTTTGATGGAAGAAAAAAACCTAATCAGCCACCGTGGCAGGGCGATGATCTTGTTTCGTGAATTTTTAAAAAATAAAATCTTAGACAGGTAATTTTATTGACATACCGATCCTGAATTCTTAAATTGCTGGACTTTGAAATTGAGAGAGTGCAGTTACAATACGGGGCGTAGCGCAGTCCGGTTAGCGCACCTGCCTTGGGAGCAGGGGGTCGGAGGTTCAAATCCTCTCGCCCCGACGAAGCTGCGCC
>JAFGKZ010000006.1 GCA_016928315.1 Calditrichaceae bacterium | reverse complement strand
TTAACTATGGGCGCAATTTTAGACATCGTTACCGCTTCATTTATAGGTGGATTCTTATTGATTATCCTCTTAACCGCGACGGATACTATAACAACTGAATCTTATAATTATCATGCCGATGCCATAACCCAGCAAAATTTAAGCAATATTGCAACTATTATGCAGGCGGATATTCGTAAAATGGGCTTTGACATTCCCGAAGGCAGTAAGTCACAAATTGTGCAAATTCATAATGAGGATAGACTTAAGTTTATTGCTCATTTAAATGAATTTCAGGATTACTATATGCATGAGCATGGTAATTTACATATAGATTTGGACCCGGATACGATTGAATATAGAGTTCTACCATTTGAGGATATTACTTACTGGGATACTACCATTACTACCTACCAGGTTATCAGAAGAGCTGTCGTTTCACAGGAAGTGACCAGAACCAGTATGATCGGGGTACTGGGAAATAATGATGTGTTCCGGTACCTGGATAAATTTGAAAACGATACAAACAATCCTCAATTAATGGTTATTGTAGAATTGACTTTAACCGCTTTTGATCCCAGGATTATACTCAGCAAGGATTATGTCGAAAGTATCGTTGATACAACGAATGGAGAAGAGTACAGAGACAGGGAATTACGCAGGCTGTTGCGGCCATCCTATTGGCGGCAAACGCGTTTAGTCTCAAAAAATTTAGACAGATAGGAGAAACACTATGTTTGGCAAAGGCGCATTAATCATGGTGATGGGAGCGGTCATTATATTTTCGCTCTATCAGTTAAAACTTAATAGATCCATATTATCTACCACCGATAATTTTAACCGGCAATATACCAAGACAACGCTGGAAGCGGCCGCACAGTCGGCAATGAACTATGCTATTAATGATGTAATGAATAACGGAACTACAGATAGAACCTATTTTATATATTCGCATAATTGCACCTCACAGGTAAAAATAGAACCTTTTTTTAGTGGAGAAGAAGTGCAAGCAACAGTTGTCAGCAATGGCTGGGTAGTAGATGAATTTGATCCCGATAAAATGCGAAGGACACAGGATTCCATCGTAGCAATGTTTAGTAACTCATCATCCTTATCAGAATATGGCTGGTATTCGGATAATGAAAACGGCGTATTCTGGATTACAGGAGATACATGCTACGGGAAAATGCATTCCAATAAAATGATACATACAAAAGGCGAACCGGTTTTCAAGAAAAAGGTGACATCTGCCCAGGGAATCAATCCAAGCTTAAAAAAGACAGATGCGCATTTTGAAGGCGGTTATGAAAAAATTCCCAATCAATCCATACCCACAGACATGACTAAATTACAGGATCTGGCCATATCCGGAAACGGCGGCGCTCCCATGAATACCAAAAGCCTCTATGATAAAGACCTGTATTTGGAATTTTTAGCTGATGGGCAGGTTGTAAGAACAGTAAGTGGAGTGACCGATACCATGCTGGTGACCGATATTGCGCCTGACGGCGCTATCTGGACTACAAAGGATGTTCATGTAAAAGGTATCTTAGACGGAAAGATATCCATTTTAGCGAACGATGATATATGGATTGATGATGATGTGCTTATGAAAAAAGATCCTAAGCAATATACGGATTCAGATGATGCCCTTGGCCTGGTAGCCAAAGATGATATTTTTGTCACTAATAATACTGCTAATCAAACGGATTGTAACATACAAGCGGGACTTTGTGCGATTAATGGTTCTTTTCAAGCCGAGGACTGGAGTTCCCGCGGTCCGTGCGGAAGATTGACTGTGTATGGCAGCATTACCCAGAATGTACGGGGACCGGTTGGGAATTTTCAGGATTTGGGATGGGGAGGATTAATTCTTAAGAATGGATTCAAAAAAAGTTATTATCATGATAAACGCTTTGATCCTAGTGAAGAAAATGTCACGCACATCATGCTGCCCGGATATCCAACTATTTCCGGTAACGGATTAAAGTTAGTTCATTGGTGGGAATAGCTTAATATTTTTCTATTTATGCCGAAGATATTTCTGAAAGGAAGTAGTTGAAAAATAAGTTACTTAGTTCCTTTCGATTGATCTTAGAAAAGCATAAATAGTAACATCCAAATTTATATCGACTCGATTGTCGATTAAAAAAACTGTCCCGGAGTTACTTAATAATTTTAAATGAGTAATCCGGGATTTTAAATATATAAAAGATTTTATCGGGAGAAATATGGCAGAAGTATTACAAGTGGCACAAAAACCTGTACCAGCGGCAGCGCCGGCGCCACAGCCAACCAAGATCAGTGCGACAAGGGAAATTCTAAAAGAGCTTGCAGGAAAAATACCCAGGGCTATGAGCGGTGTTGACCGGCAGGAATACATCGGTATGCGGCTGCTCAAGGAATTGCCGGATGACAAGATTGTGGAATTGCAGGATTATTACAATACATTTTTACAGGTGATGCGCGATAAGCAAGCCTCGGATATAGATATCGGCGGATGGGGCGCTAAGGGCTACGTATGGCTGCGTATTCACGGCTCAAAGAAACCTATTGAAGTTCTCGGTAAATTCTCTAACGTGGAAATGGATATTCTCATTCAAAGCCTGCTGATGGAAAATCAGAAAAAAGCCTTGTATAAAAATAGAAATCTGGATTTTTCATATAATTATCGCGGCAGCGACGGCGCTTCGCAAAGATACCGGGCCGACGCCTATTTTGAAACAAACTGCCTGGCCTTAAATATGCGCGCTATTAATACCAAAATTTTTCCGTTTGAAACGTATGGTTTCCATAAAAATGTGGTTAAAATGTTAAGTCTTAATCACACCAAAGAAGGCGTTGTATTATGCACCGGAATTACCGGTTCCGGTAAAAGTACCACTCTGGATTCTGTTATTGATATGAACAACCAAACAGCGGACGGACATATTGTTATTATTGCATCGCCGATTGAATTTGTGCATGAATCTAAAAAATGCCTGGTCAGACACCGCGAAGTAGGGCGCGATACCGCCAGTTTTAAAAGTGGAACCGTGGAAGCTTTACGGCAGGATCCGGATATCATCATGATTGGTGAGATGCGTGATCCCGAAACGATCATGTCCGCGCTGGAAGTTGCCGATAGTGGTCATAAAGTATTTTCTACACTGCATACGTCATCAGCCGTTGAAAGTATTGACCGTATTGTGGGCGAGGTGCCGACCGGTGAACAGGAACGTGTACGCAATCGTTTAGCGGATACGCTGCGCTGTGTTATATCCCAAAAACTTGTGCCGACAATTTCAGGCGGCCGCATACTGGCTAAAGAAATTCTTTTAATGACGCCATCGGTACGTTCAGCCATATTAAATAACAATATCGGGGAAATTTATCAGATGATCAGTCAAAGCATTAAAGATGGTATGCGGACAATTGAGCAGGACCTGGTCAAATTATTCATGGAAAAAAAGATTACCTTAAACACCGCCATGAGTTATGCGAATAATAAACGAAGAATAGAACAGATTTTAAAACTCTCTAACCAGGGAAGATAGAGAAGGAAATAAATTGGCTCGAAAAAGTAAATACGCAGTCGGTATTTTCGAAGACGGAGAAAATCTTTACGTTGCTACCCTTGTCAGGGAAGATGATCAGGTTCAGGTAGTAAACACAGAGATTTATGATATCCATGAACTTAAAGACATGGATGATGAAGTTACCTACGAAGGCGGAGAATCTGCTGAAGAGCTTCTTGAAAAAGAAGCGGCCATGCAGGATAAAAAGCAGCCAAAACCGGAAGATTTACAACTGACAGATGATGATCTTCAGCTTACCATGGATGATGATTTTAAACTGGATGATGACGCCTTATCCGGTTTACAGCAGGACGTTGTATCCGGTTCGGGTCAGGGAAGGCCTGAAGATATGCTGCTGCCTGGTTTAAAAGATGATTCATTTCAAAACTATCCGCAACTACTGTATAGAATTATTAACCGTACGCCCGGTTCGGCTGAATTTGCATTTACCTTTCAGGAACCCAAAATATACTATACTAATTTTTATTCCGACTGGGGATTGGACGGCGCCAAACTTAGACAAAAGGTAATTCAGGAATTATCATCGGCGCAAAGTGATTTTGGCGTGCGTATTCCTGATGGCGTAGGTATCATTAAATCCGCGGCCGGTGAATTAATTACGGTTGCCAGTGACGTTGTCTCCGATTTTAAAGCCATTGCCAGTGATTACGAATCTCAATTTTCCAAACATCTGCCGCATATAGCCTTTATTGAGAGTGATGTTGTTTCAATCGTTAATCTTATCAATCTTAATTATGAATTAGAACCGGAAGAAATTACAGTTATAATTTATGTGGGTGAAGATCACTCGCGTTTGATTTTTATGCAGGGTAACCAATTACTGCATATTTCCCCTATTGTTAACGAAGGTACCGACTCGATACTGGTTTTTGAAACTATATATAACAAAATAATGCTGGAACAGGATAGTTTAAACCTGCAAAAAATTGATCGGGTTTTTACTACAGGACAAGCCGGAGATATGGGCGTTAAAGCTTATATGTCCAGTATGTTTCCGAGTGAAACCCAGAAAAAAGTAGAGGATATCCAGCTTAACAATTTAGTTGTATATGATACTGAGAAATTTAGTAATGATAATTTAGCCGCCTTTGCCATTCCTATCGGTGCGGCCTGGCGCACATTAGAAAAGAAAAATGAACATCTCATAGATATTGACTTGACGCCCCCCAAACTGCGTGAGAGTCAAAAAATTCTTAAATTGGGTATGAGCGGCTGGGCTATTATTCTGGTAATTTTTTTGTTGACCTGGTATTTCTCATGGCAAATTTCGAGTCTGAGGCATGAGATAACTACCAAAAAAAGTGATATTACTTTAAAACAGCAAGAACTTGAATATTTGCAATCTCTGGATCAACAGCTTACAAAAGCGAATGAAAAATTAGATAACTTTAAAAAGACATACAGTGTATTGGATTCCATGTTATCCAGCACAAAAAATTATAGTCAATTTCTATCTATTATATCAAGTAAAGCTAAATACTATGGCGGTATATGGATTACAGATCTTTCTCATAAGGGAGATAAGGGAGGCAGATCGGTTGTAATTAATGGTTATTCATTGTATCGTACGCGTATCCCAGATTTCTCAGAATCAATAGATGGCACTGTTTTACAATTAGTGGAAACCTCAGAAATCCGGGAAAAAACCGTTTATCACTTTGTAATTGCATGTACTATTCCTTATAAAGATAAATATGCCAAACAGGAAATCATCGATGCTGAAGTAAAAAGAAGGATGGCGGCTAAAGAAAAAGAGAAAGAAAAAGCAGAAAACGAAAAAAGAATTTTAGCAAATAAACCTAAGCAGTCTGAAACAACACCAGCCAAACAGGTGACTAGTGTTTCGACAAAACAAGTCAATTCTGCACCGGCAAATGTGGCAAAAACAGAGAATAAAGCTACTAAGAAAGTTGAAAATACATCACCGGTTCAAAAAAGAACAGTTGCCGCAAGTAAACCTGCAGGTAATAAAAACGCTGGTGTTAAAATTAAAGATGAGCAGGAATTTCAGGCTAAGTATGAACAAGCAAGAGAAATGTTTAATGCTTATAATTACAACGGCGCAATAAAAATTTTCACAGAACTGATAGACAGCGGTTTTAATTCAAAATTACTTGTGAACTGTTATTATTGGAAAGGCGAAAGTTATTTTGGAATTAAGGATTATGATAATGCCATTGATAATTTTAAATATGTAGCGCGGGGACAATCCGGTAAAAAGAGTTCAGCCATGTATATGATTGGCCGGGCCTATGCAGCCAAAGGTGATTATAAGACATCAGAGTTCTATATGAACCAGGTAATAAATTATTATCCAAACGAGCCTTTAGCACGCAAGGCTTCAGATTTTAAAAAGAAGTTGAGATGACAGAATGAAACTGCTTAATTTTCAAATTAGTTATCAGATTCGAAATATTATAACCTTATCAATAATTCTTGTGATTATCAGTTCAGTCGGTGGATATTTTGTTTTTTCCAAGTATCCTGCACAATTAGAAACGCTTGATAAACAAATCGTAAATCTTCAGAAACAAATTCAGGCCTTGGAATTTGTTGCAACTCAATTAGCGGAAGCACAGCAGAAAATTGAGTATGAAGAAATAAAACTTTCTCTTGTTGATAAACAAGTTGTACCGGATGTTTCGCCTTCCGAAACCTATACTTATTTAAATAAAATACTCGAATATTCGGGATTTTTAAAATTTGATATGATATTTACAGGCACTACAAATAAAAAGAAATATGCACAACATTCTTATAATGTAAAGGGTGAAGGTACTTTTGCCGCTATCTATAAATTCGTATCCTATCTTGAAGGTGGACCGGAAATGTACAGGATTGATAAGTTGGTGATGCGTGGTGTGGAAACCATTGATCTGGAAACGCAGACACAGGATCTAATTGTAACTTTTGAGATGAGTATTTTAGCTCTATTTGCCAAAGGGCAGGATTTACCGCCTATTAAAAAGACTTTAGGTGATGTTGATTTTGTATCGGCTAAAAACCCATTTTATCCATACATCAAAAAAGATTTACCTCCAAATTTTTATGATCTCCTGGAAGTGGAACGGGCAGAACTAAAAGCAATTATGCCAAATCAGGCCATAGTTGTCGATCATAACCGAAATACACATTTTATTCGTGAGGGCGATGAAATCTATCTGGGGTATGTTAAAAAGATAGATGAAGTTAATAATAGGGTGATTTTTACTTTAGATAAAGGCGGAATTGTCGAAGATTTTATTTTAGAATTAAGGTTTGGCAGTGAAAAAGATCAAAACAATAAAGCAAAAGGGAATGTCTCAAAACAAATAAAGGAAAATGACGAAGGATGAAATTAATAATCAAAATTTTTATGATCATGATGATTGCCTGTTCTGTTATTTTTTCACAAAACAGACTCACAAAAGAATTCCGCCAGGCATACCCCAGATCCGCAGAAGAAGTCATATCTTTATCCAGATCGATGACTTTTGAACAGACAATTCCTATATTTTATGAATTGAGTAAGAAATATCTTGGTAAAATTCTTATTACAGATTTACAATTAAGCGGTCCCATTGATGTTGACATTGATAAAATGTACTGGATGGATGCGTTAGAGCTCATATTACGAACACATAATTTGTGGTATGAAGAGTGGCCGGATTATCTCAAAATAGTTGTTCCGGCGGGTGCTGTTAAAGAAAAAGAATTACCACCGGATGCCATTACTGTAAATAGCCGTGAAGTAATAATATCAGCTATATTTTTTGAAGCGGATGGATCAAAAATAAGAGAATATGGTTTCAATTGGGATTTTACTAGAGAAGGAAATCCGAATATTAACGGAGATCCAACAGTCTCTGCTTACATGACAGCTGCTTCAGACAAGGTAGGCTTGTTCGAAGCTCAAATATCCCCAAATCTGGATTTTGGAGATATTCTGGCAACATTCAAAGCTTATGAAGCAAACCAGATGGGTGAAGTTGTTGCCAATCCGCAAGTTAGTGTACGATCTGGCGTACAAGGACGGATTCAGGTTGGCAGTGATGTTGCTTACACAACCAGAGACTTTTCAGGCAATACAGTTACGCAATTCTTTTCGACAGGCTCGATTGTTGATGTTACTCCTCTAGTTATCGTGGAGGATTCTATCACTTTTATTCATTTGGAACTGAAAATTGAACGCAGCAGTACAGCAACAGCTGGTGCAGGTGGATTGGAAATTAAAAAATCACAAGCTCAGACTTCCGTTCTCATGCTGGATGGAGAAGAAACTATCATAGGCGGATTATATATAAATGAAGACTCTAAAGGACGTGAAGGAACTCCTTTCTTAAAGGATTTGCCATGGTGGTTTTTTGGTCTTCGCTATCTTTTTGGTTACGAAACAAATAAACTTGTTAAAAAAGAATTACTTATTGTAATAAAGGCGGAACTTGTTCCCACATTGGAACAAAGAGTTGTGATGTCAAAAAATAAACTTAACCAGAAACATATGCTGTATAAAAAAAGACTTGAGAATAATCAGCGCATGAATTATTATAAATCGCAATTAAAACAGAAATAAAATGAAGAGTTAAAGTTAAAAGGGATGAGAAGAAATTTTCATCCCTTTTTTATTTTTACTACTTTGATTTTTTTATAGTAATATCACCATTAACCGTTTTAATATAAATATTATGTTTCCCGGAACCGGTCTTTCCCGTGCCAATAATTTCTTTTCTTGCTTCACCTTTATGATAATCCCAGTCCTTACTTTTTTCTCCAATCTTTATTTCAAAATCACTTTTGATTTCATAATCCTGCCGGCTGTCTTTTGTGTAAACCAGATGAAGATCAAAGTTCGCTTCAATATTTTTGGGTAAGATCAATTCGATTTCGCCGCCCATGGTACTTAATTCCACGCTATGATCCGGACCGGAAGCATCGCCAATCATTTGCACTGATACATCACCGCCCATGGTAGTGGCTTTTACCCAGCCGTCAATAGCTGCAATTTCAATTTCACCGCCCATAGTTTTGGCTTTAACATACTTCCTGGCATTCTTAACCGTAATATTGCCGCCCATAG
The DNA here is from genome assembly GCA_016928315.1 of Calditrichaceae bacterium. Lineage (GTDB taxonomy): Bacteria > Calditrichota > Calditrichia > Calditrichales > Calditrichaceae > JAFGKZ01. The sequence continues at coordinate 6,588 of JAFGKZ010000006.1, read as the reverse complement.
TGTGAACATCGGCTCCGTTGGGCGCAGCATCCACATGAATTTGGCCGCCCATGGTGCTGATTTTCACTTCGCTAATATCTTTAACTTCGGTTCCTCTTTTATTTGTCATACTAACGCTGCCGCCCATGGTGCTGGCCGTAATCCCGCCGGTCACATTGTCAAAATCTATGGATCCGCCCATGGTTTTTAATTCACCATCCAACCTGGAGTCCTTAACTGAAATTGAACCACCCATTGTAGTTAAACCAATTTCTCCATGCAGACCGGCCAATTTTAATGAGCCTCCCATAGTCTGGCCATCAATCTCACCCTCAACATCCGTTATTTCGATCGATCCGCCCATCGTCTGCAAATCCAGATCGAACTTTTTGGGTACAAAAACTAAAAGATCGGGGGTTCTGTAATGGCGGCCGTGTCCCTCAGCCCTGACTTCTATATTTACACCTTTCGAATTCTGACTGATATCAATATCGTTCTCGTCGGTGTCAGAATGCGCAACATCCAGCTCTACTTTAACCTGGTTTTTATCCCAACCTTCAACCGTAACGGATCCTCCGGTAGTCATATTGACTTTAAGTTGTTGGCCGGACTTTACGTCCATGAGCTTTTCATATTTCTCGGCATATAAACATGAGGCAAAGATCAGTATTAATAGAGTGATACTTAAATGCTTATACATACAACCTCCTTTTATTGATTAATTTCTATCTAAATTGTTAATATATTTCTGAGCTTTTATTAGTACAGGTTTATTGATTTTTGTAGTTGCAGTATTTAATTCTTTAACAATTAAACTGGTATCGATTTTATGAGCGGTAAGATAATCAAGCGCCATTAAGCGCATTTGTATAGATTCTTCATTCTTTAAAAGAAATAAAAATGTTTCCTGAATCTGTTCATCGTTGGCATAATTTGATAATACATCTAACGCTTTGAGTCGAACGGCTAAATCCGGATCGTTTTTAACTACATAAAGTAATGTTTCTTTTAATCTGGAATCGATCATTTCTTCCGCATAAGCAATGGTCGATAATTTTGCACCAATTTGTGATGAATTAATTATGGATTGAGCCAGTATTTCCTTAACTAGCGGATCATTTTTATCGCGAATTAACTCAATATAAGTAGAGACAGTAAAGCCTAAATGAATCTGCTGATTATCCATTTCTTTTATTTCTATATTGCTGTAAGTATATGGTGAATTTTCGATATCAGATAAGCTGCGATTTTGCTGAGCCGTATAATCGATCTGTTCGATAAAATCAGAAGTAATCTTTCCATGTGTCTGATCAGAAGAGAAGAAACTATAGACACTCAAAACGAGGAAGAGCAGAGCCAGTCCATAAGCAAATTCAATTTTAGTAAAGAATCTTATTAAATAATCTGATAGGCTGTCCGATTTATCTAAAACGCTTAATCGTATTTGACGCAGTGTATTTTGCCGCATTATCCGAAATTCATCCGGGGAGGGCATCGGGATATTTTCCTGCGCATTTTCTATTTTTTTATGAATCCGGATCAATTCGGAACAAGCTTTACATTGATTAATGTGTTCCGTGAGAACGACATTTTCTTTTTCATCCAAACCGGACGAGATTTGTTTTTTTATCAATTCATGATATTTTTTGCATTTATCCATCATACACCTCGGAATGTGTTTGCTGTAAAATTAATTTTAACCGCTGAAGACTTCTGAAAAGCATATTTTTTACGACGCCTTCACTGCATTTCAGAATGGCCGCAATCTCTTTAATGGACATATTTTGATAGTAACGCAATACGACGGCAAGGCGGTACTTCGTATTCAATGTAAAAAGAGATTGCATTAATTCATGCCGGTATTCATTCGCAAGCAGCTCATCTTCTCTGGATGGCAAACCGCTTTCGGGCTCATTGGTCGATTCAATACTTTCAAATTCTACAACCGATTTATGGTTGCGCGTCCAGTTAATTCCCTCATGATAGGCGATACGGCTAAGCCAGGCCTTAAAGCTATTTTGCCCCTTTAATGTGCTTAATTTTTGATACGCTTTTAAAAAAATATTTTGTGATATATCCATAGCATTCTCTTTGTTTTTACCAAATGAATAAGCTATTTTGAAAATCAAATTCTGGTAACGTTCCATCAAAGTATCATAGGATGTCAGTGTACCATTGAGAATTTCCTCAATTAAAACATGATCTTCTTTGTACAAAGTTTCTCCTCCCGAAATAATAGACACTCACAAAACAAAAAAGTTAGCATATTTTTTTTATTTTTGCTTTTTTATTTGTAAAAAATGCGTTATCATTTAAAAAAATCATTTAAAATACAATGGAATAGCACTATATGAATCAGTTTAAGTTGGTTTCCACTTATAACCCCCAGGGTGACCAGCCGCAGGCCATTAAAGAGCTTGTTAGCGGATTAAGAAAGAATCAGAATTTTCATACCCTTCTCGGCGTAACAGGCAGCGGCAAAACCTTTACCATGGCTAATGTAATTGAAGCTCTGAATAAGCCTACGCTGATTATTTCCCATAATAAAACGCTGGCAGCGCAACTCTATGGAGAATTCAAAGGTTTTTTCCCTGACAATGCCGTTGAATATTTTGTAAGTTACTACGATTATTACCAACCGGAAGCTTACATCCCGTCGACCGATACTTATATTGAAAAGGACTCCTCTGTAAATGAAGAAATTGACAAACTGCGGCTGCGGACAACCAGTTCGCTATTAGCCCGGAATGATGTCATTGTGGTTGCCAGCGTTAGCTGCATTTATGGCATTGGTTCGCCGGAGGATTATAAAGGTATGCTGGTGATGGTGGAAAAAGGGGAGATTATTAACCGGCAAACCTTCTTAACCAAACTGGTTGACATCCAATATACAAGGAATGATTTTGATTTTGCCCGCGGGGTATTCCGTATTCGCGGCGATATTATTGATGTTTATCCTGCCTATGAAGAATTTGCTTATCGCATAGAGTTTTTTGGCAATGAGATTGATTCTATCAAAACCATTAATCCGCTGGACGGCAAAACACTGAATACGCATGATAAAGCTATTATTTTTCCGGCAAAACATTTTGTTACAACCAGTGATAAACTAAACCGGGCTATTGAGACCATCCGAATAGAGCTGGAAGATCAGTTAAAATTACTGCGCAGTCAAAATAAACTGCTGGAAGCCCAAAGGCTGGAAATGCGCGCCAATTTTGATATAGAAATGATGCAGGAAATTGGCTATTGTTCTGGTATCGAGAATTATTCACGTCATATATCCGGCCGAAAGCCCGGAGAACACCCCTATACTCTGATGGATTTTTTTCCAAAAGATTTTCTTTTGATTATTGATGAATCACATCAAACAGTTCCCCAGATTCGGGCTATGTATAATGGCGACCGGTCCCGTAAAGAAACGCTGGTTGATTATGGATTTCGGCTGCCAAGCGCGCTGGATAACCGCCCTTTAAAATTTGATGAATTTGAAAAGTATATCAATCAGGCTGTGTTTGTATCTGCCACGCCATCTGATTATGAACTGGAAAAATCAGGCGGCGCCGTGGTTGAGCAAATTATCCGTCCAACCGGATTAATTGATCCGGAAATTGAGATTCGGCCTATCGCTACTCAGATTGATGATCTGATCGCTGAAATCAAAGAACGGACGGCTATTAAAGAACGCACCTTGGTTACAACGCTTACCAAACGAATGGCCGAAGATTTATCTGAATATCTGCAAACGGCGGGCATTAACGTGCGTTACCTGCATTCGGAAATTGATGCGCTGGATCGGGTAGGTATTCTGCGTGATTTACGTCTGGCCGAGTTTGACGCGTTGGTTGGAATTAATTTATTGCGCGAAGGATTGGACCTTCCGGAAGTTTCACTTGTCGCTATACTGGACGCCGATAAAGAAGGTTTCTTACGATCGTATGTATCGTTAATGCAGACCGCCGGACGCGCGGCCCGCAATGTGGGCGGAAAAGTAATTTTCTATGCGGATAGAATAACAGACTCAATGAAGAAAACTATTGATGAATGTAAACGGCGTAGAGAAAAGCAGGTCGAGTATAATAAAAAAGCGGGTATTACCCCTAAGACTATTTATAAAACTGCGGAAGAAATAATGCGCTCAACCGCGGTTGCAGATATCCGTAAATCAATACCGAAAGTGGCGGAAGTCCCGGTTTTTTATGGCGATAAATTGAGCAGGGAAGAAGTGCTCGAAAGGCTGGAAAAGGAAATGCGTGTGGCAGCGGCTAATCTGGAATTTGAAAAGGCAGCGCTGTTACGTGATGAAATGAAACGCATCAAATCAGAAAAAATTAAATAAATTTTTACCGCGGATTCTAAGCAAGATCAAAACCAAAGGTAAAACGGTTCTTTGCCTGGAACGCAAAATATATTTAAGTTTGAACCTGTTAACGTAATTAGGAAATGCTATGGGTGAACTATCAATCCGGATTCTTGTCGCGCTGCTTGGCATCCCGCTGTTGTTATTTGTAATTCTGCAGGGTGACATCTATTTTTTTTCAGTCATTGTTCTTATTGCTGTCATATCGCAATGGGAGATGTACAAAATTCTGCAATCCAAAGCGATACATATCTCAATTATTCCTGGTTATGCTCTGGGAATCCTGCTGCTTTTTTTTACCGCTTATGGTTTTAACACAAATTTAATTCTGATTTCATTTTTTGCTCTCCTTTTTCTCTTTGCATTCGAAATGTTCAGAAATAAAGGTTCTGCTATTTTGAATATTGCCGGTACACTATTGGGTATTATTTATCCCGTAGCATTTTTAGCCGCTTTATTGTTTTTACGATTCAATATTGACAAAATTCTGCCGAAAACCGGATATAATCCGGCAGGTATGTTTATCATTACCATGTTTGCTTCAATCTGGTTATGCGATACGTTTGCCTACTTTTTTGGCAAAGCATTGGGGAAGCATCGGTTGTTTGAACGGGTATCGCCCAAGAAAAGTATCGAGGGTGCGATTGCCGGATTAATTGGCGCCATTTTGATCTTTTTTATTTCAAAATGGATTGGATTTTTGCATATCTCAAATGTGCTGGTTCTAATATGCGGAATTATTGTTGGAACGCTGGGGCAGTTGGGCGATCTGGTTGAGTCCTGGTTTAAACGCGATGCCGGAGTGAAGGATTCTTCATCGATTTTACCGGGACACGGCGGTATGCTGGATCGATTTGACAGCCTGATGTTCATCGCGCCGGCATTTGTGATGTTTTATTTACTTTTAAGTTAAGCAGGAGATAACATTGGATTTTAAACGTGTACTTATAGTGGACGATGAAGAGGATTTGACCTGGTCTATATCCAAACATCTGACCAAAGATAAAGATAAATATGAATTAATAGCCGTTAACAGCGCCATCGAAGCTTTAAAAATCTTAGAGAAATTACCGGTTGAGCTGGTGATTTCTGATATTCGAATGCCGGAAATGTCCGGATTAGATCTGCTGCTGGAAGTACGTCAGACTTATCCTGCGACTAAAGTGATTATAATGACAGCTTATGGCTCGCATGAAATTCAGCAGCAGGCTAATGAACGCGGTTGTTTTAAATATATTGAAAAACCGTTTGAAATTCAGGAATTGCGCCAAATGATCCTAAATATTGTTGAAGAAAAAAGAGGATTTGAAGGTAAAATTTCCGATTTGAATTTAAGCGATTTAATTCAGATGAATTGTTTAGGTCGGTTGACCAACGCCCTGCATGTAAAAAAAGACGCCCATGTGGGCGTGATCTATTTTGAAGACGGAAATATTGTACATGCCGAAGTGGGTGGTTTAAAAGGTGAAAATGCTTTTTATAAAATTATGTCCTGGGAAGGCGGCAGTTTCTCCATTGAAAAAGGTGTAAAAGCATCAGAAGAATCCATCGTAAAAGGATGGCAAACTTTATTGCTGGAAGCGCTTAAACGAGCTGATGAATCGCGCAGCACGCATTTTAAAGAATTTGAAATTGAGACGGAGAAAAAACAGTTAAAAATGGCTAAAATTCTCAGCGACTTTATTGAAGGCAAGGGTATCATATTAGCAGCTCTTCTGGATAAAGAGGGCTTTCCTCTGGCTTCGATAGTTGCAGAAAAATACCGGGATGAATATCAGATAAAAAATATCACGCCTATCATCTCAACATTCCGTGATCAGTTAAAAGAGCTCGCCGAAAAAATTAAAATGGTTAATGCAAATTCGGTTACTATTGAACTTAAAAAAGGTATTTTATACCTCAACTTTTTAACCGACAGAACAGAATATTTAACCGTACTCGCGGATGCCGATACTAAATTGGGTCTTTTGCATATGGAATGTAAAAAGGTCATAAAATCGATGTCCGAAGTACTTTAGTTTATTAATCTGGTTATACGGCTTAAAGTTACCGGTTAAATGGTAATTAATTCCAAATACTTATTTGATCTCTTGTGGAAATATCCAGCTTCTTATTTACTTATTTAATCCCGATGATTCATTTTCCATAAAATGGCAGATCTATAAAAAGCAATTGCTGGCCGTGAATTTTAAATAATTCAGTTTCCCCCAAAATACATTAGTTATATCTGAAAAATTTCCGCTCATGTG